>JAOAFL010000004.1 GCA_026416295.1 Burkholderiales bacterium
AGATGTGTATAAGAGACAGGGCGCGGATCGAGGCGCTCAAGAAACGGATCGTCGAGAACTTCGAGCGCCAGTCGAGCGCGTTCGTCACCAGCGCCCATCTGCTCGACGACGGCGTGATCGATCCGCGCGATACGCGCAACGTGCTCGGATTCGTGCTTTCGATCTGTGCCGAGGGCGATGCGCGACGCACCCATCCCATCCAGTTCGGCGTAGCGAGGCCCTGACATGCAACTCACCCACGAACACGAAGAATTGCGGCGCAATCTCCGGCGCTTCATCGAAAACGAGATCAACCCGCATGTGGACGAATGGGAGGCGGCCGAGCAGTTTCCGGCGCACGAGGTGTTCGCGAAGATGGGCAAGCTCGGCTTTCTCGGACTCACCAAGCCTGTCGAGTACGGCGGCTCGGGCCTCGACTGGTCCTACGCGATGGTGATGGCCGAAACCCTCGGCCACATCCGCGCCGGCGGCGTCGCGATGGCGATCGGCGTGCAGACCGACATGGCGACCCCCGCCCTTGCGCGCCACGGCTCGGACGAACTCAAGCGCGAGTTCCTCGCCCCCTCGATCGCAGGCGAGTACGTCGCCTGTATCGGCGTCTCGGAGCCCGGCGCCGGCTCCGATGTCGCCTCGATCCGCACCGTCGCGCGCAAGGACGGCGGCGACTACGTCATCAACGGCGGCAAGATGTGGATCACGAACAGCGTGCAGGCCGACTGGATGTGCCTGCTCGCCAATACCTCCGACGGCCCGCCGCACCGCAACAAGTCGCTCATCTGCCTGCCGATGAAGACGAAGGGCGTCACGATCGCGAAGAAGCTGAAGAAGATCGGCATGTGGTGCTCGGACACCGGCGTCATCCATTTCGACGACGTGCGCGTGCCGCAGCGCTACCGGATCGGCGATGAGGGCATGGGGTTCGTCTACCAGATGGAGCAGTTCCAGGAGGAGCGCCTCTGGGCGGCGGCCTCGAAGCTGCAGGGCCTTCAGCGCTGCATCGACGAGACGATCGCCTACGCCCGCGAGCGCCGGCTCTTCGGCTCGACGGTGCTCGATCAGCAATGGGTGCACTACAAGCTCGCCGAGTGCCAGACCGAGGTCGAGTGCCTGCGCTCGCTCGTCTACCGCGCGGTGGATGCGCACGTGCGCGGCGAGGACGTGACGATGCTCGCCTCGATGGCGAAGCTGAAGGCCGGGCGCCTTGCGCGTTCGGTCGCCGACACCTGCCTGCAGTTCTGGGGCGGCATGGGCTATACCTGGGACAACCCGGTCTCACGCGCCTGGCGCGACGGGCGGCTCGCCTCGATCGGCGGCGGCGCGGACGAGGGGATGCTCGCGATCATCTGTAAGCACATGGGGATCCTTCCCGGCAGGAAGTAGCGCGTGGCGTTCCGCTCGCTCCTCATCGCCAACCGAGGCGAGATCGCGCTGCGCATCCTGCGCACCGCGCGCCGGCTCGGCCTTCGCACGATCGCGGTGTATTCGGATGCCGACCGCGACGCGCCGCACGTGCGGGCGGCCGATGCCGCCTACCGCGTGGGCGGTCCCGCGCCCGCCGACTCCTACCTGAACATCGCCGCGATCCTTCAGGCCGAGGGCGAGGCGGTGCACCCGGGCTACGGGTTTCTCTCGGAGAACGCCGCGTTCGCCGAAGCGGTCGAGCGCGCCGGGCGCGTCTGGGTGGGACCGCCGCCGGCGGCCATCCGTGCGATGGGCGACAAGGCGAACGCCAAGGCGCTCGCCGAAGCCGCAGGCGTTCCGGTGCTGCCGACCTGGAGCCCGGAATCGCCCGACCTGCGCTTTCCGTTGATGATCAAGGCAGCGGCGGGCGGCGGCGGCCGCGGCATGCGCCTCGTGCGCGATCGGAGCGAGCTCGCGGCCGCGGCTGCGAGCGCCCGGTCCGAGGCGGAGCACGCGTTCGGCGACGGGCGGCTGCTGCTCGAGCCCGCGATCGAGCGCGCGCGCCACGTCGAGGTGCAGGTGTTCGCCGACCGTCACGGCGGCTGCATCCACCTCGGCGAGCGCGACTGCTCGGTGCAGCGGCGGCATCAGAAGCTCATCGAGGAATCGCCGTCGCCGGCGGTGGACGCGCGCCTGCGGGAGCGGATGGGCGCGGCGGCGGTCGCGGTCGCGCGCGCCGCCGGCTACGTCGGCGCGGGCACCGTCGAGTTCCTGCTCGACGAGGACGGCCGCTTCTGGTTCATGGAGATGAACACGCGGCTTCAGGTCGAGCATCCGGTGACCGAGGCACTCACCGGCCTCGACCTCGTCGAGTGGCAGCTTCGCGTCGCCGCAGGCGAGCCGCTGCCCCTCGCGCAGGACGAAGTGCGCTTTTCCGGCCACGCGATCGAGGCGCGGCTCTGCGCCGAGGACCCGGCGCGGGAGTTTTTGCCGCAGACCGGCCGCGTCGCGCTCTGGGAGCCGGCTGCGGGTGTACGCGTGGACCATGCGCTCGAGACGGGCGCGGTCGTTTCCCCGTACTACGACTCGATGCTCGCGAAGCTGATCGTACACGCGCCGACGCGCGATGCAGCGCGCGAGCGGCTCGCGCGCGCCCTCGAAGACACCGTCTGCCTCGGCCTTGCGACGAACAAGACGTTCCTTGCCGCGGTGCTGCGCGACCCGGCGTTCGCCGCGGGCGGCGCGACGACCGATTTTCTTTCCCGCTTTCGCGCGCCGCCCGAGCCGGAGGCGGAGGCGGCGCGTGCGATCGCCGCGGCGCTTCGCGCCGCCGCGGCAGGGCACGGCGAGTGGAATTCGTGGAGCAACAACCCGGCGCGCGCGATGCGGCTTCGCCCGGGCGGCGCGGACGTCTCGCTCGAGCGCGAACCGGGCGGTTTCGCGGCGACGGTCGGCGACCGCCGGTTTCGCGTCGCGGTGGCGCTCGAAGCGCCGCAGCGCGCGCGCGCGCGCCTGGACGACGGCGCCGAAGAAGCGGTCGCTTTCGCGCTCGAGGGCGGCACGGTGCATCTCGCCTGGCGCGGCGCGAGCTTTTCGTTCGAGGACAGGCTGCATGCGCCGCCCGAGCGGCGCAGCGCGGATTTCGACGCCGCGGCGCTCGCCTCGCCGATGAACGGTCGGGTGGTCGCGGTGCACGCGCGCGCGGGCGACGCGGTCGAGGCGGGCGCGACGCTCGTCGTTCTGGAGGCGATGAAGATGGAGCACGTGCTCGCTGCGCCCGCCGCGCTGCGCGTGAAGGCGGTGCACGTCGAGCGCGGCGCACAGGTCTCGCCCGGGCAGGTGCTCGTCGAGTTCGAGCGCGAGGCGGCCCGATGAAGGCGCATCCGGCGCTCACGGCGGAACACGAGGCGTTTCGCGAGACGGTGCGCCGGTTCGTCGCGCGCGAGGTCGCGCCGTTTGCCGCCGAGTGGGACGAAGCGGGCGAGTTCCCGCGCGAGCTCTACCGCAAGGCGGCCGCCGCCGGCTTCTTCGGCATCGGCTTTCCGGAGGAGTACGGCGGAACGCCCGCCGACCTCTTCTACGGCGTGATCCTCGCCGAGGAGTTCGCGCAGGCAGGCGCAGGCGGCGTCTCGGCGAGCCTTTTTTCGCACACGATCGGCGCCCCGCCGATCGCCGCCGCAGGAAGCGAGGCACTGAAGCGCCGGGTGCTCCCCGCGATCCTTTCGGGCGAGAAGATCAGCGCGCTCGCGATCACCGAGCCCTCGGGCGGCTCGGACGTCGCGAACCTCGCCACTCGCGCGCGCCGCGAGGGCGCCGAGTACGTGGTCGAGGGCGAAAAGGCCTTCATCACCTCCGGCATGCGCGCCGACTACTACACCGTGGCGGTGCGAACCGGGGGCCCCGGCGCAGGCGGCATCTCGCTGCTTCTCGTCGAAGCCGATCGGCCCGGCCTTGCGCGCACCCCGCTCAGAAAAATGGGCTGGTGGTGTTCCGACACCGCGCTCCTTCGCTTCGAGGGGGTTCGGGTGCCCGCCGAAAACCTCATCGGTGAGGAAAACGCGGGCTTTCGCACGATCATGCGCAATTTCAACGCCGAGCGGCTCGCGATCGCCGCAGGCGCGGTGGGTTTCGCGCAGGCGTCGCTGGACGACGCGCTCGCCTGGGCGCGCGAGCGGCGGACGTTCGGCGCACCGCTCATCGCCCACCAGGCGGTACGCCACCGGCTGGTCGACATGCAGACGCGGATCGCCGCCGCGCGCGCGCTCCTGTACGACACCGCCTGGCGGCTGATGGAGGCACCGCGCGAGCCGCGCTGGATCGCGCAACTGGCGATGCTGAAGAACGCCGCCACCGACGCGATGCAGGCCTGCGCCGACGGCGCGGTGCAGGTACTGGGCGGCGCGGGCTACATCCGCGGCTCGCGTGCCGAACGCATCTACCGCGAGGCGAAGGTGATGCAGATCGGCGGCGGCGCGACCGAGATCATGAAGGAGCTGGCCGCAAGACAGCTCGGGTGGTTCGCATGACCCCGCTCAAGATGAAGGCGTTGCAGCCCCTCATGCGCAAGGTGATGGAGGAATACATCGCCTTCAACAGGGTGCTCGGCCTGAAGGTCGAGTCCTTCGACCCGCAGGCGCCGAAGCTTCGCTTCGACATGCGCCCGGACCTGGTCGGCAACCCCACGCGCCAGATCCTGCACGGCGGGGTGATTTCGGCGACGCTCGATGTCGCCGGCGGCTTCGTCATCATGCTCAATCTCGTCGCCGCGATGGATAGCGTCCCCACCTCGTTTCCGAACATGGGAACGATCGATCTGCGGGTGGACTACCTGCGCCCGGGGCGCGGCAAGTACTTCGTCGCGACCGCGCGCATCGTGAGGAAGGGCAGCCGCATCGCGGTAACCCACATGGAGCTGCACAACGACGCGGGCGAGCTGATCGCGACCGGCGCCGCCGCCTACCTCGTCGGCTGAGCGGCGAGCCGAGCGCGCGTCTTTCGCCGTCTCGCGTTCGCCGCGTGCGCAGGCGGTGCACCGTCGCCCGAGGGCCGCGGACGCCGAACGGTCTCGGCTAGAATGGCCGCATGCCCTCGCTCAGACTCTTTCGCGCTGCGCGAGCGGCGGCGCTGTGGCTCGCCGGCTCGCTCGCTGCCGCCGCGCCGGCATTCGCGAGCGAATCGCTTACGCTGCGCGCGTTCCTCGCGCTCGTCGAGCGGCACAACCCCGAGCTGCTCGCGGCCGTTCAGCAGCGCGCGATCGCGCGCGCCGAGGTGCTCGTTGCGCGCGCGTATCCCAATCCGGAAGCGGAGTTCGCGACCGGCCCCTGGCGGCCGCGCGGCGCCGCAGGAGCGAACGGCAGCGTCGAAACCCTCGGCCTTGCGCAGTCGCTCGAACTCCCCTCGGTACGCGAGGCGCGGCTCGCGGCCGCCGAGATCGGCGTCGAGTCGGCCGAAGCCCAGGTCCAGGGCGTGCGGCTCGCGGTCGGTTATCTCGCCCGCAGCGCGTTCTACGATCTGCTCCGCCGACAGGAGGAGGAACGGCTCGCGCGCGAGAACGCCGAGCTGCTCGATCAGATCCGCCGGCGAATCCTGCGCCGGGTCGAGGTCGGCGAATCGCCGCGCTTCGAGCTGGTGCGCGCCGAGGCCGAGGCGCTCGCCGCGCAGAACGCGCTGTCGGCCGCGCGCCTGCGGGTCGAGGAGGCGCGAAGCGTCCTGCGCCGCCTGACCGGGAACATGCTCGCGCCGCAGTTCGAAGCGCACGGCGCCCTGCCGGCGATCCCCGAGCTTCCGCCGCTCGCGACGCTTCAGCCGGTGGTGCTCGGTGCGCACCCGGCGATCCGGGCGCTCGTCGCCGAGCGCGAACGCGCCCGCCAGCGCCTCGCGCAGGAGCGGGCGCTGCGCTACCCGGCGCCGACCCTGCGCGTACAGCACGCCCGCGACCCGGAAACCCGGCAGCTTTCGATCGGCGTCGCGCTGCCGCTGCCGCTCTGGAACCGGCGCGAAGGTCCGATCGCCCAGGCCGAGGCGACGATCGACCTGCTCGCTGCGCAGCTCGAGGCGCAGCGCACCCAGCTGCTGCGCGAGCTCGATTCGGCCTGGGCGCGGGTCTCGATCGCGCAACGCCAGATCGAGACCTTCGAAGCCGGGCTGCTGCGCAGCGCCGAAGCCGCGCTGCAGGTCGCCGAAGCGGCCTTTCGCGCCGGCGAGCGCAGCTTCCTCGAAGTGCTCGACGCGCAGCGCACGTTGCGCGCCGTGCGCGCCGACTACAACCAGGCCCGCTTCGACCGCTACGCCGCATGGCTCGACATCGAGCGCCTGACCGCACGCGATCCTTTCCGGGACGACTGACCGTTCCGGCGCGCCGACGGGTCGGCGCCGTTTTCCTCGCGCTCGCCGCCGGCTGCGGCGAGCGCCCGCCCGAGTCGCCCGCCGCCGTCGCACCGCGCGATCCCCTTGCCGTTGTCGCCGCCGGCGAACTCGGCGCGCGGCTGAAGCTCGGCACGCCCGCCGTCGTCGAGTTGCGCGAGACGTTGCGCGTGCCCGCGCGCATCGAAGCCGACGAGACCCGACTTGCGCGCGTCGGCGCGCCGGTCGCCGGACGCATCGTCGAGCTGTCGGCACGCGAGGGCGATCGGGTGCGCCGCGGCCAGGTGCTCGCCGTACTGAACAGCGCCGAGCTGAGCACGGCGCAGCTTGCGCTCCTCAAGGCGATTTCGCAGCGCGGGCTCGCCGCGCGCGCGGTGGCGCGCGCGCAGCAGCTCTACGAGGACGACGTCATCGGCGCGGCCGAGCTGCAACGCCGCCAGGCCGAGCTCGCGCAGGCCGAAGCCGAGGTGAACGCGGCGCGCGACCAGCTGAAGGTGCTCGGCATGAGCGCGGCGGCGCTCGACCGCATCGCCGCGACCGGGACCATCCACTCGGTGACGCAGATCGTCGCCTCGATCAGCGGCACGATCATCGACCGCAAGGTCACCGAAGGCCAGGTGGTGCAGCCCGCCGACGGCCTCTTCCTGATCACCGACCTCTCGAACGTCTGGGTGGTCGCCGATGTGCCGGAACAGATCGCGGGCGCGGTGCGCGTCGGCGAGGCAGTCGAGGTCGAGGTCGCGGCGTTGCCCGGACGGCGTGCCGCCGGCCGGCTCGCCTACGTCGCGCCTGCCGTGAGCCCCGAGACGCGCACCGTGCGCGCGCGTATGGACCTTCCGAACCCGGCGGGCGACTACAAGCCGAACATGCTCGCCTCGATGCTCATCAAGGCCGAGCCGCAGCGCCGCCTGACGGTCCCGGCCGCGGCGGTGGTGCGCGAGGAAAACCGCGACCATGTGTTCGTGCGCACCGGCCCGAACACCTACCGGCTGCAGCCGGTGCAGGTCGGCGCCGAGACAGAGGGCCTGCGCGTCGTTCTCGCCGGCCTGCGCGAGGACGACACGATCGTGGTGGACGGCGCGTTTCACTTGAACAACGAGCGCAAGCGGCGCGAGTTGTCGGGCAACTGAGCCGGATGCCGCCGCGGTGATCGACGCCCTGATCCGCGCCGCGATCACGCAGCGCCTGGTGGTCGTCGTGCTCGCGCTCGCGCTCTTCGCCTTCGGTCTGAACGCCGCGCGCCGGCTCTCGGTCGATGCGTTTCCCGACGTCACCAACGTTCAGGTGCAGATCGCCACCGAGGCGCCGGGACGATCGCCCGAGGAGGTGGAGCGCTTCGTCACCGTGCCGATCGAGATCGCGATGACCGGCCTGCCCGGGCTGGTCGAGATGCGCTCGCTCAACAAGCCGGCGCTCTCGCTCGTCACCCTCGTCTTTACCGACCGCACCGACGTCTATTTCGCGCGCCAGCTCGTGCTCGAGCGCCTCATCGAAGTCGGGCCGCGCCTGCCGGCCGGCGTCGCGCCGGTGCTCGGGCCGGTGTCTACCGCGCTCGGCGAGGTCTATCAATACACGCTCGAGCGAGCCGACGACGGCACGCGCCCGCTCACCAAGGCCGAGCTGATCGAGCGGCGCATCGTGCAGGACTGGGTGGTGCGGCCGCTGCTTCGCTCGATCCCCGGGGTGGCCGAGATCAATTCCACCGGCGGCTACGTCAAGCAGTATCAGGTGCTCGTCGATCCGGACCGCCTGCGCTACTACAACGTCAGTATCCAGGACGTCTGGCGGGCGCTTGCGCGCAACAACGCCAACACCGGCGGCGGCGTGCTGCCGCAGCGCGCCGAGCAGTACCTCGTGCGCGGCATCGGCCTGGTGCGCGACCTCGAGGACATCCGCGACATCGTGCTGAAGGAGGTGGCCGGCACGCCGGTGTACATCCGCGACGTCGCCACCGTCGCCTTCGGCGAGGAGCCGCGCTTCGGCGCGATGGTGAAGAACGGCTACACCGAAGCGGTCGGCGGCGTGGTGATGATGATCCGCGCCGGCAACGCGAAGGAGGTGGTGAGCCGCGTCAAGGCGCGCGTCGAGGACATCAACGCTCGGGGGCTGCTCCCCGGCGGCCTGAAGATCGTGCCGTATTACGACCGCTCGGACCTCGTGGACGCGGCGCTCTGGACGGTGACCCGCGTGCTGCTCGAAGGCATCGCGCTCGTGATCGTCGTGCTGTTCCTCTTTCTCGGCGACCTGCGCTCCTCGCTCATCGTCGTCGCGACGCTCGTGCTCACACCGCTCGCCACCTTCATCGTCATGAACCGCTACGGCCTGTCGGCGAACCTGATGTCGCTCGGGGGCCTCGCGATCGCGATCGGGCTGATCGTGGACGGGTCGGTGGTGGTGGTGGAAAACGCGTTCGCGCGCCTCGGGCAGCGGCCGGGCGAGCGCCGCGCGCGGGTGGTGTTCGAAGCGGTGCAGGAGGTCGCGACGCCCGTGATCTTCGGCATCAGCGTCATCATCCTCGTGTTCCTGCCGCTGATGACGCTCGAGGGCATGGAGGGCAAGATGTTCGCGCCGCTCGCCTACACGATCGCGATCGCGCTCGCGATCTCGCTCGTGCTGACGCTCACGCTCACGCCTGCGCTCGCCTCCTACGTGCTGCGCGGCGGCGCCGCGCACGAGACCTGGCTGATCGCGCGCTTGAAGGCGCCGTACCTGCGGCTGCTTCGCGCCGCGCTCGCCCACGAAAAAAAGACCGTCGCCGGCGCGGCGCTCGCCTTCGCCGGGGCGCTCGCGCTCGTGCCCTTTCTCGGCACCGCGTTCATCCCGGAGATGAAGGAGGGGGCGATCTCCCCGGCGATCGACCGCGTGCCCAACATCTCGATCGAGGAGTCGATCGCGATGGAGCAGGAGGCGATGCGTCGCGTGCTCGAAGTCCCGGGCGTCAAAATGGCGGTGTCGCGTCTCGGGCGCGGCGAGTCGCCGGCCGACCCGGCCGGCCCCAACGAGGCCGACCCGATCGTGACCTTGAAGCCCCGGCGCGAATGGCCGCGCGGCTGGACGCAGGACGATATCGCCGCGGCGATCGCGGAGAAGCTGAAGACGCTGCCCGGCATCCAGCTCGTGATGGCGCAGCCGATCTCCGACCGCGTGGACGAAATGGTCACCGGCGTGCGCTCCGACGTCGCGGTGAAGCTCTTCGGCGACGACCTCGAGCGGCTGCGCGCGCTCGCCGAAGAGATCGCGCGCGCGGCGCGGTCGGTGCGCGGCGTGCGCGACATGCGCGTCGAGCGCACCGGCGGGCAGCAGTACCTGACGGTGGACATCGACCGGCAGGCGATCGCGCGCCAGGGTCTGAACGTCGCCGACGTGCAGGACGTGATCGAGATGGCGATCGGCGGCAAGGTCGCGACCGAGATCTACGAGGGCGAGCGGCGTTTTCAGGCGGTCGTGCGCCTGCCCGAGGCGCTGCGCGACTCGGTGGACGACATCCGCGCGATCACCCTCACCGCCCCCTCCGGGGCGCTCGTGCGCCTGGACAGCCTCGCGCGCATCCAGGTCACCGAGGGTCCGGCGCAGGTGAGCCGCGAAGACGGCCGGCGCCGCATCGTGGTCGGCATCAACGTCAAGGACCGCGACCTCGGCGGCTTCGTCGCCGAGCTGCGCAGCCGCATCGCCGCCGAGGTGGCGCTGCCCGAGGGGTATTTTCTCGTCTGGGGCGGCCAGTTCCAGAACATGGAGCGGGCGCTGCGACATCTCGCGGTCATCGTGCCGGTGACCGTGGCGGCGATCTTCTTCCTGCTGTTTCTGCTCTTCAACTCGCTGCGGCTTGCGACGCTCATCATCACGGTCGTGCCGTTCGCCTCGATCGGCGGCGTGATCGGGCTCGCGATCACCGGCGAGTACCTGTCGGTGCCGGCGTCGGTCGGCTTCATCGCGCTCTGGGGCATCGCGGTGCTGAACGGCGTCGTGCTGGTGAGCTGGATCCGCAAGCTGCGCGACGACGGTCTCGCCCTCGGGCCGGCGGTGTTCGAGGCCGCCGCGCAGCGCTTTCGTCCGGTGATGATGACCGCGACGGTGGCGATGCTCGGGGTGATCCCGTTTCTCTTCGCGACCGGTCCCGGGTCGGAGGTGCAGCGGCCGCTCGCCGTCGTCGTCGTGGGCGGGCTGATCAGCTCGACGCTGCTCACGCTGGTCGTGCTGCCGGTGCTCTACCGTTTCTTCGAGGAAAGGAGGATCGAGGCGTGAAGGAGATCAAGGCGGTGATCCAGCCGCAGCGCCTCGCCCGCGTGCGCGAGGCGTTCCGCCGCATTCCCGATTTTCCCGGGATGACCGTGTCGCGCGCCGAGGGCTCGGGCTACCACCCGGGCAAGCCCGCGCCGAGCGACGTCAAGACCGAGCTCACCGACTACAGCGCCCGCGTGCGCCTGGAGATCGTCTGCCCCGAGGCGATGGTGGAGCAGCTGGTCGCCGTCATCCGCGAGCATTGCCACACCGGTCGGCCGGGCGACGGCGTGATCTGGGTGACCCCGGTCGAGTACTTCCGGCGCATCCGCGAGTAACGGGCCGGCGGACGCCCGTCGCGGCGGGCGAAAAAAACGGCGCCCGCAGGCGCCGTTCTTTGCGGACGGTTCGCGCCGACTCAGTCGAGATAGTCGGTGACGCTCACCCAGCGCCCGTTCTGGATCTGGCAGAGCTTGACGCGGTTGGAGCCGAGGTGCTTGCCCGGGCCGAAGACCTGGGCGTCGCCGCCGAACATGTCGCGCGGCACCGAAAGCGTCGAGAGCGCCTTGGCGAGCGTGTCGGGGTTGAGATTCGGCCCCGCCTTCTCCGCGGCCACGGCGAAGAGGTTGAGGAGCTGATAGCCGTAGACCGACAGCACCGTCGGATCCTCCTTGAACTTCTCCTTGTAGCGGCGATACCAGGCGCGCACGTTCGCGGACGGATCGTCTTCGTACACGTAGTTGATCGTGCAGCCCGAGTAGAACCCGTTCATCGCCGGCCCGCCGAGCTTGTGGATGATGTCGAAGTAGGAGGCGGTGGTCCCGATGAATTCGGGGTTCCAGCCGAGCTTGCGCGCCGTGGCGATCGTGCCGATCGTTTCGCGGATGATCGTGCCCATCACGACCGTGTCGCAACCCGCCGCGCGCATCTTCTGCACTTGCGAGGTGAAGTCGGTCGCGCCGCGCTTGTAGGTGGTCACCTCGACGTACTTCATGCCGAGGTCCTTCAGCGCCGCCTCGCCCCCCTCCTTCACCTCCAAGCCGAAGTCGTCGTCCTGGTAGATCGTGCACACCGCTTTCAGGTTCTTCTCGCGGATGAGGCGCTTGAGCGCCGCGCGCATCTGGTCGAAGTAGGGCGCCGAGAACGAGTACTTGAGCGGGTGCGGCGGGTCGAACATCTGACGCGCGCCGGTGAGGGGAAAGAGGTGCGCGACCTTCTTTTCGAGATACAGGTTCATCGCCGCCATCGCGGTGGGTGTCCCGATCGAGCCTACCGCGGCGAAGATCTTGTCCTTCTGGATCATCTTCTGCGCCGCGAGCACCGCCTTCTTCGGGTCGTAGCCGTGGTCCTCGACCACCAGGCGCAGCTTCCGGCCGTGGATGCCGCCGGTCTCGTTGATCTCGTCCACGCGCATGCGCATGCCGTTCACCGCGGGCTTGGAGAGCGCCACGATCGGGCCGGAGAGGTCCTGCGCGGTGCCGATCACGATCTCGGTCTTCGTCACGCCCTGCACCTGCGCCTGGGCGAGGCCGACGACGCCGAGCGCCGCGGCGAGCGTCGTGAGAGTGCGTTTCATGGTCCCTCCTGCCGGGGTTGGTGTGCGCGGCATTGTAGCCTACGCCGCCTCGCGCACGTACATCGACTCGATGAGGTCCCGGTACTTTTCGTGCACCAGCTTGCGCTTCAGCTTCATCGTCGGGGTGAGCTCCTCGTCCTCGGCGGTGAGCTTCTGCTCGATGAGGCGGAACTTTTTCACCTGCTCGACGCGCGCGAACAGCCGGTTCACCTTGTCGACCTCCTGCTGAATGAGCGCCTGCACCTCGGGCCGGCGGCACAGGCTCGCGTAGTTGGAGAACGGCACCGCGTGCTCCTGCGCCCAGCGCTCGACGTTTTCGTGGTCGATCATGATGAGCGCGGTGAGATACGGCCGGCGGTCGCCGATCACCACCGCATCGGTGATGTAGGGGGAGAACTTGAGCTGGTTCTCGATCTCCGAGGGCGTGATGTTCTTGCCGCCGGCGGTGATGATGATGTCCTTCATCCGGTCGGTGATGTAGAAGTAGCCCTCCTCGTCCCTGCGGCCGACGTCGCCGGTGTGCAGCCAGCCGTCCCTCAGGGTCTCGGCGCTCTTTTCCGGCTGGTTGAGGTAGCCCATGAAGACGCCGGGGCCGCGCACGAGCAGCTCGCCCTCGGGCGACACGGTCACCTCGTTGGGCGGCATCACCGGGCCGATCGAGCCGGGTTTCACCGCGCCGCGCGGGTTGCCGGTCACCGCGCCACAGCATTCGGTCTGGCCCCAGACCTCGACCATCTCCAGGCCAAGGGCCATGTACCAGCGAACGAGATCGGGCGAGATCGGGGCGGCGCCGGTGATGAGGAGCCTCGCCCGGTGCACGCCGATCGCGCGGCGCACGTTGTCGAGAACCAGCAGCCGCGCAAGCCGGAACCCGAGCCGGAGCCCGAGGGGGACGGGTTTGCGCTCCTCGCGCAGCTTCGCCTGGCGCATACCGATCGCGATCGCGAGTCGGTAGGCGGCCTGCTGCACCGGCCCCGCCTCGCGAAGCGCGATCTGCACCGCCGAGTAGAACTTTTCCCAGACGCGCGGCACCGCAGTGAACACCGTCGGCTGGATCTCGCGCACGTTCTCCGGCACGGTGTCGGGGTTTTCGACGAAGTTGAGCACCGCGCCCGAGTAAAGCGCGTGATACTCGCCCCCTACCCGCTCGGCGATGTGGCAGAGCGGCAGGAACGCCATGCGCTCGTCCGATTCGGTCTGCGGAAACGCCGCCTGATACGCCTCCAGCGTCGCGAGGATGTTGCGGTGCGAAATCATCGCGCCCTTCGGCTTTCCGGTAGTCCCGGAGGTGTAGACGAGGATCGCGAGGTCCTCCGGTCGGCGAAGCGCGACTCTGCGCTCCCACTCGCCCGGGTGCGCGCGGTCGTAGTCGCGCCCGAGCGCGCGAAGGTCCTCGAGGCTCATCACCTGCGGATCGCGAAGCTCGTGCAGGCCCTCCATGTCGAAGACGACGATCTTTCGCAGCGCGGGCAGCCGCCCGCGCACCTCGAGCACCTTGTCGAGCTGCTCTTCGTCCTCGACGAACACGAACACCGAACCCGAGTCGGCGAGCAGGTACTCGACCTGCGCCGGCGCATCGGTCGGATAGATGCCGTTCACGACGCCGGCCGCACCGAGCGCCCCGAGGTCGGCGAACACCCACTCCTTGTTCGTGTTCGAAAGGATCGAGACGACCTCGCCGGGCGAAAGCCCGAGCGCGGCGAGTCCCATGCCGATCTCGCGGGCGATCTTTCCGAGTTCGCGCCAAGTGACCGCGCGCCAGATGCCGAACTCCTTCTGCCGGCAGAAGGTCTTGTCGCCGCGCGTGCGCACGCCGTGCCAGAAAAGCTTCGACACGGTGTCGGGCGGCGGGCCTGCCGCCGCGCCGCCGCCCGCTTCTAGCGCCACTGCTTCTTGCGCTTCCATCTGCGCTGCCCTCTCACGCCCTGCGCCTTTACGCCGAGGTAGAACTCCTGCACGTCTTCCTTGCGCGCGAGGTTCTCGCAGGTATCTTCCATCACGATGCGGCCGACTTCAAGGATGTAGCCGTAGTGGGCGACCGCGAGCGCCATGCGCGCGTTCTGCTCGACGAGAAGGATCGTCGTGCCCTGCTCCCGGTTGATGCGCGAGATGATGCCGAAGATCTCGCGCGTAAGCAGCGGCGAGAGCCCGAGGCTCGGCTCGTCCATCAGCATCAGTTTCGGCCGCGAAAGGAGCGCGCGGCTGATCGCGAGCATCTGCTGCTGGCCGCCCGAGAGCAACCCCGCCTCCTGCCGGGCGCGCTCCTTCAGCACCGGAAAGTAGCCGTACACCATTTCGAGGTCGCGCGCGACGCCCTCGGGATCGCTTCGCGTGTAGGCGCCCATCCTGAGGTTTTCTTCCACCGTCAGGAACGGAAACACCTCGCGCCCCTCGGGCACATGGCCGATGCCGCGGCGCACGATCCACGCCGGATCGCGACCGCCGATCTCCTCCCCCTCGAACCGGATCTGGCCCTTCCTCGGCTCGATGATCCCGGAGATGGTCTTGAGGATCGTGGATTTTCCGGCGCCGTTCGCGCCGAGCACGGCGACGATCCTGCCGCGCTCGACCTTGAGGCTCACCCCGCGCAGCGCCTGCACCGGCCCGTAGGCCGCCTCGACGTTGGCGAGTTCCAGGATCGGCGCGCTCACGCCGCCCCCAGGTAGGCCTCGACCACCGCAGGGTGCGACTGTACCTCGGCGGGCGTGCCCTCGGCGATCGGCCGGCCTTCGTTCAGCGCAAGCACCCGGTCCGAGACCCGCGAGACGAGGTTCATGTCGTGCTCGACCATGAGGACCGTGATGCCGAGCTGCTTCTTGATGTCCTCGATCCAGAACGCCATGTCGTCGGTCTCCTCCGGATTGAGACCGGAGGATGGCTCGTCGAGCAGCAGCAGCCGCGGCTCGGTGGCGAGCGCGCGGCCGAGTTCCACCACCTTGCGAACGCCGTAGGGCAGCCCCGCCACCAGGCTGTCGCGGTACTTCGCAAGTTCCAGAAAGTCGATCACCCGCTCGACCGCCTCGCGCTGGGCGAGTTCGGCCTCGCGCACCGCCGGCGTAAAGAGAAGGTCCTGCCAGAAGCGCGTGCGCCGGTGCCGGTGCCGGCCGATGAGCAGGTTCTGCAGCACGGTCGCGTGCTCGAAGAGTTCTATGTTCTGGAAGGTGCGCGCGATGCCGAGCTCGGCGACCCGGTGCGGGGCGAGCCCGGTGATCTCGCGCCCTTCGAAGACGACGCGCCCGGTATCGGGCGGATAGATCAGGCACACCAGGTTGAAGATCGTCGTCTTGCCGGCGCCGTTCGGCCCGATGATGGTGAACACCTCGCCCTTTTTCACCTCGAAGCTCACGCCGTCCACCGCCACCACGCCGCCGAAGCGGATGCCGAGATTCTCGACGCGAAAGAAGCTCACCGCAGCCGCTCCGTTTTCGTGTAGGTCCGCTGGCGGCGGAACATGCCGCGCCGGTAGAAGGGGAAAAGCTCGAACCAGGTCCGGATCTTGAGCCAGCGCCCGTAGAGCCCCATCGGCTCGAAGATGATCACGAGGATGAGGACGATGCCGAAGACGACCGCCTGAAGCCCCGAGGGCGCCATCGTGGGCGGCAGGAAGTCCTTGGCGACCGCGATCGCCTGCGGCAGCACGATGACGAACGCGGCCCCGAGCACCGCCCCGTGCAGGAACCCCACGCCGCCGAGGATGACGATGGTGATCAGCTCGATCGAGACGAGGAGCGAAAACTGCTCCGGAGAGATGAACCCGACCTTGTGAGCGTAGAGCGCGCCGGCGACCCCGGTGAGCGCGGCCGAGAAGGCGAACGAGATCGTCTTGTACATGGCGAGGTTCACGCCCATGCACGAGGCCGACACCTCGGAATCGCGGATCGCGACGAACGCCCGGCCGGTGGGCGAGCGAAGCAGGTTGATGCAGGCGAGACAGGCCGCGACCGCGAGCAGAAGGCAAAGGTAGTAGAACCCGCGGTCCGGCTCCAGTTCGTGGCCGAAGAGCGTGACCGGTGCGACCGGCATGCCGGCGTTGCCGTTCGTGACGCTTTCCCAGCGCGCGGCGATCTCCTCGACGATCACGTTGAAGGCGAGCGTCGCGATCGCGAGGTAGATGCCCTTCAGCCGCAGCGCCGGAAGGCCCACCACGACGCCCACGGCGGCGGCGAGCGCCGCCGCCGCCGGAATCGAGACGAATATCGGAACGCCGCGCGCCGCGAGAATCGCCTCGGTGTAGGCGCCGACGGCGAGGAACGCCGCATGGCCGAGCGACACCTGCCCGGTGAAGCCGGTGAGCATCATCAGCCCGAAGCCGACGAGCGAATAGATCGCGACGAAGACGAGCTGCGTCATGAGGTATTCGCCTGCCCAGGCGGGGGCGCTGAAGAGCGCGGCGAGGAGCAGCCCGTACCAGAACACCTGCCCGCCGTGCTGGAAGAGCCGCAGGTCTTGCGCGTAGCTCGTCTTGAAGATGAAGCGCAAGGCAGTGCCGTCCTAGACTTTCTTTCGCATCGTCTCGCCGAAGAGGCCCGAGGGACGAAGCATCAGGACGAGCAGCACGACCACGTAGGCGGCCACGTCCTTGAAGCCCTCGGGCAGGTAGTAACCGGCGAGCGCTTCGACCACGCCGATGATGAGGCCGCCGACGATCGCGCCCGGCACGCTGCCGAAACCGCCGACCACCGCCGCCGGAAACGCCTTGAGGCCGATAAAGCCCATGTTCGAGTGAACGAAGGTCACCGGCGCAAGGAGGATGCCGGCGAAAGCCGCGACCGCGGCCGACAGCCCCCAGATCATCATGTTGACGCGGCGCACCGGAATGCCCATGTAGTAGGCGGCGAGCTGGTTCTGCGAGGTGGCCTGCATCGCGATGCCGATGCGCGTGAAGCGGAAAAAGACGTAGAGCACGGCGCACAGCGCCGCGGTCATCGCGATCACCGCAAGCTGCTGCACCGGCAGCACCACGCCGCCCGCGGTCCACACCGCCTCGGCGAACGGCGTCGGGATCTGGTAGGTCTCGGTGCCCCAGCCGGGGACCATCGTCACGATGCCCCGCATCACGTAGCCGACGCCGATCGTGATCATCACGACGGTGAACGCCGGATGCCCGAGCACCGGCCGGATGACGATGCGCTCGACCGTCATGCCGACCACCGCCATCACCGCGGCGGCGAAGACGATCGTCGCCCAGTACGGCCACCCGAACACCGTGCTCGAGGTGAGCGCGAAGAACGCGCCCAGCATCATCAGGTCGCCCTGCGCGAAATTGACCGTCTCGGTCGCCTTGTAGATGAGCACGAACCCGAGCGCGACGAGCGCATAGACGCAGCCCGTCGAGATTCCGGCGACCAGCAGTTGCGCAAGATCGGTCACTGCCCCTCCCGGCGGCGGATTCTACCGGCGAAATGCGGCACTCCTTCCGATTGCGCCGCGCGCCGCGCGCGCCTACAGTAGCGGGCGATGAAATCGGTTCGCATCGGCGCAGGGCTCGGCTTCTACGGGGACTCGTGGCTCCCCGTGCGCGCCTCGATCGAACGCGGCGCGGTCCGCTACATCGCCTCCGACCACCTTTCCGAGCTTACGCTCGCGATCCTGCAGAAGGACCGCCAGCGCGACCCGGGCGCGGGGTACGCGCGCGACGTGGTACCGATGCTCGCGGACCTCTGGCCGCTTGCGGCGCGGCACGGCGTGCGGTTCGTGCTCAATGCCGGCGGCCTCAACCCTGCGGGCGCGCGCGAGGCGATCGCGCGGCTCTTTCGCGAGCGCGGCTGGCGCGCGCGGATCGCCACCGTGAGCGGCGACTCGGTGCTCGAGCGGCTCGATCAGCTTCGTGAGGCGGGCGAAACGCTCGCGCACATGGACACCGGCGCAGACATCGCAACGGTGCGCGAGCGCATGCTCTTCGCGAACGCCTACCTCGGCGCGCAGCCGATCGCCGAGGCGCTTTCGCGCGGCGCCGACATCGTGCTCACCGGCCGCGTGGCGGATGCGGCGCTCGCCCTCGGCCCGATCGTGCACGAACTCGGCTGGCGCTGGGACGACTGGGACCGGCTCGCAGGCGGCCTGACGGTCGGGCACCTGCTCGAGTGCTCCGGTCAGGGCTCGGGCGGTAACTTCGGCTCGGCGCACGCCTGGGCGGAAATCCCAGATTATGTGCACCTCGGCTATCCGATCGCCGAGGTGTACGAGGACGGCACGGCGGTGATCACCAAAGCGCCCGGCACCGGGGGACGGGTGTCCTTCGACACCGTACGCCAGCAGCTCCTCTACGAGGTCCACAACCCGCACGCGTACGCCTCGCCCGACGTGGTGCTCGACATGGGAACGCTGCGCCTCGTGGACGAAGGCGGCGATCGCGTGCGCGTCACGGGCGCCTCGGGCGCGCCGCGTCCAGCGAGCCTCAAGGTGGTCGGCGGCTATCACGACGGCTGGATGGGCTCGGGCATCGTCGGCTTCGCCTGGCCCGAGGCGTACGCCAAGTGCGAAAAGGCGGCAGAGATCGTCCTTGCGCTTGCGCGCGAGCGCGGCTGGACGTTCGAGGACACCTGCGTCGAGTACATCGGCTACAACTCGCTGCTCGGGGCGAACGCCGATCCCGCCCAGCGCGAGGCGCTGAACGAATGCTTCGTGCGCATTACGGTACGCACGAAGGATAAAAAGCTCGCCGACGCCTTCGGCCGGCTTTTCCCGTGGCTCGGGCTGTCCGGGCCGCCCTACATCGGCACGATGAAGGGCGTGCAGCCGGCAAAGGAACTGCTCGGCATCTGGCCGACGCTCGTTCGCCGGGAACTCGTCGAGTCGAAGCTGGAGATCGCGCTGGAGGAGGTCGGATGAAGGCGAGGCTCGCCGAGATCGCGCACGCGCGCTCGGGCGACAAGGCCGACCGCGCCGACATCGGGCTTTTCGCGCGCGATCCCGAGACCTACGCGGTGCTCAAGCGCGAGGTGACGCCCGAGCGGCTCGCGCGCCACTTCGCGGTGATCGCCTCCGGTCCGGTCGAGATCTGGCCGCTCGACAACCTCCTTGCGCTGAAGATCGTCCTGAACGGCGCGCTCCAAGGGGGCGCGGCGCGCAGCCTCAGGATGGACAACCTCGGTAAAAGCATCGCCGCCCAGCTCCTTCGCATGGAGATCGAGGTGCCGGAAACCCTTCTCGCCGCGCAACGCCGGCGCCGCGCCTGAGCGCGGACGGCGCATGAAGCTCGCCACGCTCAAGGACGGCACGCGCGACGGCACGCTCGCGGTCGTCTCGCGCGATCTCGCGCGTGCGGTCAAGGCCGATGCGATCGCGCCGACGCTTCAGGCCGCGCTCGACGACTGGGACTACTGCGCGCCGCTTCTCGCCGAGCTGGCCGCTGCCCTCGAGGCCGGCCGCGCGCCGCACGCGTTCGATTTCGACCCGGCGCAGTGCATGGCGCCGCTTCCGCGCGCGCCGGGGCTCGCGGACGGTTCCGCGTATCTCGCGCACGCCGAGCTGATTTTCGCCGCGCGCGGTCGCGAGCCGCCGCCCTCGCTGCGGCGCGAGCCGCTGATGTACCAGGGCTGCTCGGCGCCGCTTCTCGGGCCCTGCGACCCGATCCCGCTCGCAGACGAAGCGCTCGGTGCGGATCTGGAAGCCGAAATCGCGGTGATCACCGGCGATGTGCCGGCGGGCGCCGACCGCGAGGCTGCGGCGGCGGCGATCCGGCTTTTCGTGCTGATGAACGACATCAGCCTGCGCGAGCTGACTGACGCCGACCTCGCCTCGGGGTTCGGCTTTTTTCACTCGAAGCCCCCGTCGTCGTTTTCGCCGGTCGCGGTGACGCCCGAAGAGTTCGGCGAGGCGTGGGACGGTCGCCGGGTGCACGGCGCGCTGCGCATCACGGTGAACGACGAACTGCTCGGTGAGCCGGACGCCGGCAAGGACATGCACTTCGACTTTCCGCGCCTCGTCGCGCACGCGGCGCGGACGCGGCCGCTTCCCGCGGGGATGATCGTCGGCTCGGGCACCGTCTCAAACCGCGACCGGCGCCGCGGCGCGGGCTGTTTGCTCGAGCGGCGCGCCGCGGAGATCCTCGCGAACGGCGAAGCGCGTACCCCTTACCTGCGGTTCGGCGACCGCGTGCGTATCGAGCTGCGGGACGCCGCCGGCCGCTCGGTGTTCGGCGCGATCGATCAGGCGGTCGCGCGCAGCGCGTGACGCCCGGGCGGCTCGATTACGCGATCGCCGCGCTCGCCTGCGCGGGGCTCCTCGCCTTCGGCTACTACCTGCAGTACTTCGAGGACCAGGTGCCGTGCCCCCTTTGCCTGGTGCAGCGGGGGTTCTACGTCCTCGTGCTGCTCGTCTTCGGGGCTGCGGCGCTGCATGCGCCCGGCCGCGCCGGCGCGCTCGCCTACAGTCTCGTCGGGGCGGCGCTTGCCGCCGGCGGCGCCGCGGTCGCCGCGCGTCAGGTGTGGCTGCAGCACCTGCCTCCGGAGCACGTGCCGCCCTGCGGCCCGGACCTCTACTACATGCTCGAGAACCTGCCGCTCGCGCGCGTCCTGGAGAAGCTCTTCGCCGGCTCCGGCCAGTGCGCCGAAGTGCACTGGCGGTTCCTCGGCCTTTCGATCGCGGAGTGGTCGCTCGCCTGTTTCGTGCTGCTTGCGCTCTACGCGCTGTGGCTCGCCTGGCGGGCGCGCAGCGCCTGAGCCGATCTCGTCAACGCGGAGCGCAGCGTGCGATCGCCTCCGCGATCGCGGCGAGCACCTGCGGCTGCTCGCCGATCGGCGGGTCCACCGCGATGTGCAGGTCCGGCAAGCGCGCCTCGAGGTCGCACACCGCCTGCGGCAGGTCGGTGCGCAGGTGCCCGCCGGCGCCGATGAAGACGGGCACGATGCGCAGGCGCCGCACGCCTTCGGCATAAAGCGCCCGCGCGCATTCGGCGAGCGAGGGCGACATGCGCTCGAGGAACGCGAGCGCGACGCGCTCTCCCGGAAGCCGCGTCTCCAGTTCCGCCTTCAGCAGGCGAAGCGGCTCTGCCCAGCGCGGATCGCTTGCGCCGTGGGCGAAGAGGACGATCGCGCGCTCGGGCATGGCTCGATTATCGGCGAGCAGACCGCCGGGCGCGCGGCTTCGCCGACCAGGATCAGCGCCGGCCCGCCCTGTAGCGGGGCGGCAAGCTGCGGCAGCGCGACGAGCGTCCCGCGCAGGCAGCGCGCGCCCGCGAGCGAGGCGTTCTCGACGATCGCGACCGGCGTCTCGGCCGGCCTGCCCGCCGCGATCAGCTCTCGCGCGATGCGCGCCGCCTCGCCGGCGCCCATGTAGATCGCGACGCTGTCGGCGAGGGAGGCGGCCGCCGCCCAGTCGTCCGAGCGGCCGTCGCCCGCGCAACGCGGGGTGACGAAGAGGACGCTGCGCGCCCGGTTGCGGCGCGTAAGCGGCGCAGCGAGCTCGGCGGCGGCGGCGAGCGCGGCGGTGACGCCGGGCACCACCTCGACGCGGATTCCGCGCCCGACGAGGTATTCGATTTCCTCGGCCGCTCGACCGAAGAGCATCGGATCGCCGCCCTTCAGGCGCACCACGACCGCGTGCCGGCGCGCGGCCTCGGCGAGCCGGCGGTGAACGAAGCGCTGCGCGCTCGCGTGCGCGCCGCAGCGGCCGCCGACCGGCACGAGCCGCGCGCGCGCCGCGAGCGCAAGCGTCGCCGGCGGCACGAGCGCGTCGTGAAACACGATGTCGGCCTGCGCGAGCAGCCGCGCGGCGCGCACCGTGAGGAGGTCGGGCGCGCCAGGGCCGGCGCCGACGAGATAGACCGTGCCGCTCACGTGCGCCTTGCGCAGCCCGGCCCGCGCGCGCCGGCGCCCGTCACGACGCGCGCGCCGCGCGCGCGCGAACGGCCCGCACCGCGGCGTAGAGCGCCTCCGAGACGGCCAGCGCGGCGAGCGCTTCCTGCGGGTCTTCGCCCTCGCGCAGCTCGAAGGCGTCGAACCCGCACTGGCGCAGGGCCGCGAGGTGATCGGCCGCGACCTCGCCCACCGCGCGCAGCTCGCCCGCGTAGCCGCAGCGCTCGCGCACCATCCGCCCGATCGAGTAGCCGCGGCCGTCGTTGTAGGCCGCAAAGCGTACCGCGACCACGCGCGCCGTCCGCAGCCGCGCGGCGAGGGCGCTCGGCTCGTCCTGCGGCTCGAGGACGACGTCAGGCGGCGGCGGATCGGGGACGATGCGCCCGTTCTTGATCACGATCCCCATACACGCTCCTGCGAAACGGTTCCGGACCCGCCCGGCGCACGACGTCGACGAAGCGCTCGGCCTCGCTCTCGCGCAGCGCGAGATAGGTGCGCACGAGGCGCGCGACGGCGTCGGCGACTTCTTCGCCCGCGAGCGCCGGCCCGAGCACCTTGCCGAGCGCGGCCGGGCGCTCGCCGCCCTGATCGCCGCCGATTTCGAGCTGGTAGAACTCGGCGCCGTTCTTGTCGACGCCGAGGATGCCGATGTGGCCGACATGATGGTGGCCGCAGGCGTTCATGCAGCCCGAGATGTTCAGGTCGAGGTCGCCGACGTCGAGCAGCTCGTCGAGATCGGCGAAGCGGCGCTGGATCGCCTCGGCGATCGGGATCGAGCGGGCGTTCGCGAGCGCGCAGTAGTCGCCTCCCGGGCAGGCGATCACGTCGGTGAGCAGCCCGGCATTCGGCGTCGCAAGCCCGAGGTCGCGGAGGGCCCGCCACAGCTCCGGAAGGTCGCGCTGGCGCACGTCGGCGAAAAGCAGGTTCTGCTCGTGCGTGACGCGCAGCTCGCCCTGCGCGTAGCGGTCGGCGAGGTCGGCGATCGCCGTCATTTCGTCGGCGGTGACGTCGCCCGGCGCGACCCCCGGGCGCTTGAGCGTGAGCGTCACCGCCGCGTAGCCCGGCTGCTTGTGCGGGTGAACGTTGCGGCGCCGCCAGGCGGCGAACGGTCGCGGCTCTTCGGCGAAGTCGAGGTCCGCAAGCGGCTCGTACACCGGCTGGGTGAAGCGCGACGCGACCCGGCGCACCTCGTCCTCGGTGAGCGTCTGCGGGCCACCGCGCAGCTGCGCCCACTCCGCCTCGACCGCGTCGCGGAAGCGATCGATGCCCCAGTCCCGCACCAGCACCTTGAGGCGCGCGCGGTGCGGGTTGTCGCGCCGCCCGAAGCGGTTGTAGGTGCGCAGGATCGCCTCGAGATACCCGAGCAGGTCCCGCCACGGCACGAAGTCGCGGATCACCTGCCCGACGATCGGCAGGCGCCCGAGGCCGCCGCCCACGATGACGCGAAACCCGGTCTCGCCGCAGGGGGCGCGCCGCGCCTGCAGGCCGATGTCGTGCACGAAGGTCGCGGCGCGGTCGGCCGGCGAACCGCTCACCGCGATCTTGAACTTGCGCGGCAGGAAGCCGAATTCCGGGTGCAGCGTGGCCCACTGGCGCACGATCTCGCACCAGACGCGGGCATCGACGATCTCGTCGCGCGCGACGCCCGCCAGATGATCGACCGTGACGTTGCGCACGCAGTTGCCCGAGGTCTGGATGGCGTGCAGCTGCACGGCGGCGAGCTCGGCGAGGATGTCGGGTACCTGCTCGAGACGCACCCAGTTGAGCTGCAGGTTCTGGCGCGTGGTGAAGTGGCCGTAGCCGCGGTCGTAGCGGCGCGCGATGTCGGCGAGCGCGCGCAGCTGCCGCGTCGAGAGCATGCCGTAGGGGATCGCGATGCGCAGCATCGGCGCGTGCCTCTGGAGGTACAGGCCGTTGCGCAGCCGCAGCGCCCGGAAGTCGTCCTCCGAGAGCCGGCCGGCGAGGTAGCGCCGCGTCTGCTCGCGGAACTCGCGCACGCGCGCATCGACGATGCGCTGATCGATGTCGTCGTAGAGGTACATCGCTACCGCGCCGGACTCGCCGGCGTGGCGCGCCCTCGCCCGGGTGTGGGCGAGCGCTCGTATCGCATCTGCATGGCGAGCGCGATGGTAGCCGCGCCCGTTATGCTGTCAAAGACTTTTGCGTCAGTCTGTTATGCTTTCAGCGCATGACGCTGCGACAGCTGCGCTACCTCGTCGAAGTCGCGCGCCGGCGCCTGAACGTGTCGGCGGCGGCCGAGGCGCTGCACACCTCGCAGCCGGGGGTGAGCCGCCAGATCCAGGCGCTCGAGCGCGAACTCGGCGTCGAGGTCTTCGTGCGCCGCGGCAAGCGCCTTGCGGCGATCACCGAGCCGGGGCGCGCGCTGCTCGCGATCGCCGAGCGCGTGCTCGCGGAAGTCGCGAACCTCAGGCGCGCCGGCGCCGACTACGCGCACCCGAAGCTCGGCACGCTCACCATCGCGACCACGCACACGCAGGCGCGCTACGCGCTGCCGCGCACCGTCGCCCTCTTCAAGCGCCGCTACCCGTCGGTCGATCTCGTCATCCACCAGGGCAACCCGACGCAGATCTGCGAGCAGGTCGCCGCCGGCGAAGCCGACTTCTGCATCGCCACCGAGGCGATCGCCGACTACCCCGAACTGGTTTCGCTGCCCTGCTACCAGTGGAACCGTTGCGTCGTCGTCCCGCCCAAGCACCCGCTGCTCAAGGTCCGGCCGCTCACGCTGGAGGCGATCGCCCGCTACCCGATCGTCACCTACGATTTTGCGTTCGCCGGGCGCTCGGCGATCAACCGCGCGTTCGAGGCGCGGGGTCTCGCGCCGCACGTGGTGCTCACCGCGCTCGACTCCGACGTGATCAAGACCTACGTCGAGCTGGGGCTCGGCGTCGGCATCCTCGCGGCGATGGCGTTCGATCCGCGGCGCGACCGGCCGCTTCGGGCGCTCGATGCGGCGCACCTGTTTCCCACCAGCACCACGCGCCTCGGCATCCGGCGACGCGCGTACCTGCGCCGCTACGCGTACGATTTCATCGAGATGTTCGCGCCCCACCTTTCGCGCGCGCTCGTCGAGCGCACGGTGATGGAGCAGGCCGGCTCCCGCTACGAGCTGTAGCCGCGCGCGTCGTGGCGGCGAATGAAGTCGCGCACGCGCGGGTAGATCGTCTCGCGCCAGCGCCGGCCCGAGAAGATCCCGTAGTGACCCACCCCGGGCGCGCGCAGATGCTCGCGCATCGGCCCCGGGATGTTCAGGCAGAGCGCGTGCGCCGCCTCGGTCTGCCCGTTGCCGGAAATGTCGTCCAGCTCGCCCTCGACGGTGAAAAGCGCCGTCTCCCGGACGAGCGACGGTCGCACCAGGCGACCGCGCACGAGCATCCGGCCCCTTGCGAGCGCGAATTCCTGGAACACGGTGCGCACGGTGTCGAGGTAATACTCGGCCGGCAGGTCGAGCACCGCGTTGTACTCGTCGTAGAACTCGCGGTGCTTCTCGGCCGACTCGTCGTCGCCGCGCACCAGCCGGTGAAAATACTCCCAGTGCGCCTCCAGGTGCCGGGCCGGATTCATCGCGACGAAGCCGAGGTGTTGCAGGAATCCCGGGTACACCCGCCGCATGAACCCGGGATAGTTCGGCGGCACGCGCGCGATCAGGTTGCGTTCGAACCAGCCGTAGGAGTGGCGCCGCGCGAGGCTGTTCACCGCGGTCGGGCTGCGCCGCGCATCGATCGGCCCGCCCATCATCACCATGCTGCGGGGCGCGGGCTCGCCGTCCTCGGCCATCAGCGCCACCGCCGCGAGCACCGGCACGGTCGGCTGACAGACCGAGATCACGTGCAGGCCCGGCGATAACAACCGGATGAACTCGCGCACGTAATCCACATAGTCGTCGAGGTGAAACGGCCCCTCGCGCAGCGGCACCATGCGCGCATCGGCCCAATCGGTCACCCAGACGTCGTGCTCGGCGAGGAGCGTGCGCACGGTGTCGCGCACGAGCGTCGCGTGGTGGCCCGAAAGCGGCGCGACCACCAGCACCTTCGGGTCGTCTCGGGGCTCGGCGAGCCCGCGGCGAAAGTGCAACAGCCGGCAAAACGGCTTCGTCGCCGCGGTCTCGATCGCGACCGGAACCGTCAGGCCGCGCACGCGCACCTCGGCGATTCGCCAGGCCGGCTTTTCGTACCGCTGCGTGATGCGCAGAAAAAGGTCGCTTCCGGCCGCGATGCGGCGCGCGCCGGGCGTCCAGGCGAGCGGGCTGAAGGGGTGAGCGAACCAGCCGCGCGTCGCCTCGGCGAACTGCCGCCAAGGCCCGAGCAGCTGGTGATGCGCTTCGTAAAGGCTGTAGAGCACGCCTCTTTCTCAGGGCAAGGATCGAAGGCGGCGGATTTATAACAGCTTTGTGGCGACGCAGCATGCGCGTTTCGCCGTCTCCTTGCGCGCATCGGACGCTATCCTTTCGGCGTGCGGCGGCTCGTTCGCTTGGCGGCGTCGATCCTTGCGCTTGCGGTTCTCGCAGGCGTAGCCGCGTACCTTTACCTCCTTCGCTCGCTGCCGCAAACGCGGGGCGACATTCGTCTCGCCGGACTCGGCGGCCCGGTCGAAGTCCTTCGCGACCGCTACGGCATTCCGCACATCCATGCGCAGAGCCTGACGGACGCGGTGTTCGCGCTCGGCTTCGTGCACGCGCAGGACCGGCTCTGGCAAATGGAGATCAATCGGCGCATTGCCGCCGGGCGGCTCTCGGAGGTGGTCGGCCCCGCAGGACTCGAGACCGACCGGTTCCTTCGCACGCTCGGCATCCGGCGCGCTGCCGAGGCGAACCTGAACGCGCTGGACGAGGAAACCCGATCGCTCCTTCGCGCGTACGCCGACGGCGTGAACGCGTTTCTCGCGACCGATCCGGTGCTGCCGGTCGAGTTCTGGTTGACCGGCGTGCGGCCCGAGCCGTGGACGCCCGCCGACTCGATCGCCTGGGTGAAGATGATGGCCTGGGACCTCGGCGGAAACTGGAGGAGCGAGGTGCTGCGCATGCGCCTTGCGAAGACGCTGCCGCTTTCGCGCATCCACCAGTTCCTGCCGCCGTATCCGGGCGAGTCGCCGCCCGAAATCGCAGACCTCAAGGCGCTCTATGGGTCGCTCGAGCGCGGCGCGGTGCAGATCGCCGAGGACCTCGTGCGGCTCGTGGCGAGCGCCCCCGGCGCGGACGGCGACTCGCTCGGCTCGAACAACTGGGCCGTCTCGGGCGAGCGCAGCGCAAGCGGCAAGCCGCTTCTTGCGAACGACCCGCACCTCGGGCTCACCGCGCCGCCGGTGTGGTACTTCGCGCATCTTTCCGCGCCGGGGGTGAACGTGATCGGCGCCACGCTGCCTGGGGTGCCTGCGGTCGTGCTCGGGCGAAACGACCGCATCGCCTGGGGTTTCACCAACACCGGGCCGGACGTTCAGGACCTCTACCTGGAAAAGCTCGACGCCGCCGGCAACTATCTCGCGCCCGACGGTCCGCGGCCGTTCCGCGTCGTCGAGGAGACGATCCGGGTGAAGGGCGCCGAACCCGAACGGCTGCGGGTGCGCATTTCGCGCCACGGCCCGGTGATCTCTGACGTCTCCCGCCCGGCGGCGGAGGCCGCGCCGCGCGGTTATGCGGTCGCGCTCGCCTGGACCGCGCTCGCCGAGGACGACCGAACGATGCAGGCGGCGATCAAGATCGCGCGCGCTCGCGACTGGGAGAGCTTTCTCGAAGCGGCGCGCGACTTCCACACCCCGCAGCAGAACATGGTCTATGCCGACGTCGAGGGCAACATCGGCTTCGTCGCCGCCGGCCGCGTTCCGGTGCGAAAGCCGGAGAATGACCTCAAAGGCATGGCGCCCGCACCGGGCTGGCTCGCGAAATACGACTGGGCGGGCTACATCCCGTTCGAGGAGCTGCCGCGCGCGTTCAATCCGCCCTCCGGCGCGATCGTCACCGCGAACCACCGCATCACGCCGCAGGGCTACGCGCGCTTCATCACGAGCGAATGGCAGCCGCCGTATCGCGCCGAGCGCATCCGCGCGCTGCTCGAGGCTTCGCCGAAGCACACCGTCGAGAGCTTTGCGCGCATCCAGGCCGACGTGCTTTCGCTCGCGATGCGCGAGCTGCTGCCGAGGCTTCTTGCCGCGCGGCCGCGAAGCGAGGAGGCGCGCCGCGCGCTCGCCTCACTCGCGACGTGGGACGGCACGATGGCAAGCGATCGGCCCGAGCCGCTCATCGCCTGGGGGTGGTGGCGGGAGCTTGCGCGCGCGATCTACGCCGACGAGCTCGCGGACGCGTTTCGCGCGAACTGGCGCGAGCGCGCGCGCTTTCTCGCGAAAGTCCTCTCGGGCGAGGCGGCCGAATGGTGCGACGACGTTCGCACCGCCGCCGTCGAGACCTGCGAGGAGCAACTGGCGGTCTCGCTCGAGGCCGCGCTTTCGGACCTGAAGAAACGCTACGGCGAGGACATGAAGGCGTGGCGCTGGGGCCGCGCGCACGAGGCGCGGCACGAGCACCGCCCGCTCGGCCGCCAGCCCCTTCTTGCGCGGCTTTTCGACATCGCGGTGCCCTCGCCCGGGGACGCCTACACGGTGAACGTCGGGCGCAGCAACTTCAACGACGAGGCGCGCCCGTTCGCGAACCGCCACGCCGCGAGCCTGCGCGCGATCTACGACCTCGCCGATCCCGAACGCTCCCTCTTCATCCACTCCGGCGGTCAGTCGGGTAACGTCCTCTCGCCCCACTACGCCGCTTTTTCAGAGGCGTGGGCGAAGAACGAATACATCCCGATGGTCACGCGGCGCGAGACGCTCGAGGCGCAGCCGCACGAGAAACTGCGCCTTCTGCCGGCGAAGTGATCAGGGGCAAAGGAACCCCGCCGCCTCGGCGAGCGTCGCCACCACCCCGTCGGAGACGATCTCCCCGAGCGCCCGGCCCTCGCGGTAACCGTAGGGTACGAGCAATACCCGGCAGCCGGCGGCGCGCGCGCCCTCGGCGTCGTTCGCCGAATCGCCGATCGCGCAAGCTTCCTGAGGCGCCACCGCGAGCCGCCTGCAGGCGGCGAGAAAGATCGCCGGATCGGGCTTTCGCGCACCGGCGATGTCGGCAGTCATCACCGCGTCGAAGAACGGCGCGAGGACGGCGCCTTCGAGAAGCGGCAGCGTGAAGCGCGAGGGCTTGTTCGTGACGCAGGCGAGGCGAAGGCCTTTCTCGCGCATCGCCGAAAGCCCTTCGAGCACGCCGGGATAGGGCGCCGCCCGGCGGCCGTTTTCGCGTTCGTAATGTGCCGCGAACGCCGCCTGCGCGCGCGAGAAAAGCTCAGGTTCCGGCTCGCGCCCGATCGAAGCGCGCAGGCAGCGCTCGACCAGGGCGGCGATTCCGCGCCCGACGAAGTCGCGCACCTGGGCGGGCTCGACCGGCGCAAGGCCAAGCTGCGCGAGCATCGCGTTCGCCGCCGCCGCGAGATCGGGCACGGTATCGAGGAGCGTGCCGTCGAGATCGACGAGCGCCGCGCGCACCCCGGCGAGCGCACGGGCGGACGGCCGGTCGCTCATGGCTGCACCGGCGCCCGCACCGAGTCCCGCTGCACCTCGAGCCCGAGCCGCACGATCTCGCAATACCCCGCCTCCGGAAACGCCGTTCGCAGCGCCGGGATTTCCGCCGACTCCAGAAGCAGCACGAAGTCCACCTCCGCGGTGAGGCGCGGCTCGCCATAGAGGCTCGCCGCCACCGAACCGGTGATGCAGTAGGGTAGCGCCGGACGCTCCAGCGGCTCGATGAACGGCGCAAACGGGCTAGGCGCCGGCACGAAGGAGCGAGCGGCGCGCTTTGCGCGCGAGCTTCTGCGCCGGACAGTCCGGGTGCGCCATGCGCAGCCCTTCGATGCGCAGACGGATGCCGGCCTCGTAAAGGCGCGCCACCCTCTCGAGCTTCTCTGCGGGCGTCGCCTTCTTCGGAGCTTCGAGCTGTACCGGGTGGATCGGCTCGCGCATCGCGCCGCCGATCCTACACCGGCGCTGCACCCGGCGCCGCGGCCGTGTTCGGGCCGCCGATCAGCCGCTATCCCGCGCCCGCGCGCGCAGGTAGAGGTTGTTCGCCGCGAGCGCGCCGACCACCAGTGCCGCGCCGCCGATCTCCGTCGCGCTGAAGCGTGCGCCGAGGGAGGCCTCGATCGCGAACACGATCACCGGGATGAGGTTCAACGCGAGCATCGCGTTGAGCGCCCCGAGGTGCTTCACCCCGTTGTTGAACCCGAGCACGCCGAGGACCACGGTAAAGACGGCGAAATACGCGAGTTGCCACTTGACCGAGAGCACGTCCTCGAGCGCGGGCAGCGCCGACCAGCCGGCGGCGATCGCGAGCGCGTTGACGGCGACGAGGCCGACGGTCCCGGGAATCGCGGTGAGCACGGTCATCCGCAGCGGCGACCAGCCGGCGAAGTGCGCGCCCGCGAGCGTGTAGGTCACCCAGCTCACCGCACCGAGAAAGACGAGCAGGTCGCCGAAGAGCGATCCCCCTTCGAAGACGCGCCGCGGATCGCCCTTGGTGACGACGAGCAGCACGCCGGCAAAAGCGGCGGCGACGCAGCCGAGGGTGAAGGGCGCGGGGCGCAGGCCGCGCGCAAGCCAGAGCGCGAGCGCGGTCATCGGCGTCTGAAGCGCCATGATGATCGAGGCGTGCTCCGGGCGAGTGAACGCAAGGCCCCACCACACGAGCACGTTGAAGCCGGTGAAGCCGACGAGACCGTACACCGCGGCGGCGAGGAACCGCCCGCCGTAGTCGAGCGCGCGCGCGCCCTCGGCCGCCCAGAGGATCGCGACGAAGAGCGCGATTCCGAGCGCATAGCGCGCCGAACCGAGAAAAAAGGCATCGAGCACCGGCAGCGTCCGCTTCGCTACCGGAAAAAGCGGCCCCCAGGAGGCGATCGCGACCGCGAGCCACAGCGCGCCGGCGAGCGGCCGCGTCGGCTCGTGCGCGGGGGCGTTCAGGCCGAGAGCGGCGGAAGCGTCGCGCGCGCCGCCTCCCAGTTCGCGCCGTCGAACGGCCGCACCGAGACCGAGCGGATCGTCGAGCGGTCGAGGCAGCGCAGGTTGACGCTGTAGCCCTCGGGGTGCGAACGCGGCACGTAGAAGGGCTTGCAGCCGCACACGCGGCAGAAATAGTGCTTCGCCGTTCCGGTGTTGAAGGTGTAGAGCGTGAGGCTTTCTTCACCGGCGAGGAGCCGCATCGCCCGCTTCGGCACGATCAGGTGCAGGTAGCCGGTGCGCGAGCAGATCGAGCAGTTGCACTCGACGACTTCGAGGTCCTCGGGCGCCTCGACCTCGATGCGCACCGCGCCGCAATGGCAGGAGCCGCGGTGAATCATGCGGCCTTCGCCTGCCCGGTCGCCTGCTCGCGCAGCGCGCGGCGCAGGATCTTGCCGACGTTGGTTTTCGGCAGCTCGGTGCGGAATTCGACGTACTTCGGCCGCTTGTAACCGGTCAGCTGCGCCTTGCAGAACTCGAGCAGCTGCTCGGCCGTGAGGTTCGGGTCCTTCTTCACCACGAAAAGCTTCGGCACCTCGCCCGAATGCGGGTCGGGCACGCCGATCGCGGCCACCTCGAGCACGCCCGGGTGCATCGCGACCACCTGCTCGATCTCGTTCGGATAGACGTTGAAGCCGGAGACGAGGATCATGTCCTTCTTGCGGTCGACGATGCGCACGAACCCCTTTTCGTCCATCGTGCCGATGTCGCCGGTGCGAAGAAAACCGTCCGCGCCGAGCACCGCGGCGGTCTCCTCCGGACGCTGCCAGTAGCCGGCCATCACCTGCGGGCCGCGGATGCAGATTTCGCCGGGCTGGCCGAGCGGCAGGTCCCGGCCTTCGTCGTCGCGCACGACGATCTCGGTCGAGGGAAGCGGAAGACCGATCGAGCCGTTGTAATCGGCGAGATCGAGCGGGTTCATGGTCGCGCACGGGCTCGTTTCGGTGAGGCCGTAGCCTTCGAGCAGCGTGCGCCCGGTGACCTGTTTCCAGCGCTCGGCGACCGCCTTTTGCACCGCCATGCCGCCGCCGACGCAGACCTTGAGGTGCGAAAAATCGAGCCGACGGAAGTCGTCGTTGTTGAGCAGCGCGTTAAAGAGCGTGTTCACGCCGGTGATGACGTTGTAGCGGTGCTTCGCCAGCTCCTTCACGAACCCGGGAATGTCGCGCGGGTTGGTGATGAGAATGTTTTCGCCGCCCACCTTCGTCATCAGCAGGCAGTTCACGGTGAGCGAGAAGATGTGATAGAGCGGAAGCGCGGTGATGATCACCGCGCGTTCCTCGCCCAGCCCGGGAAGGAGCCACGCCGCCGCCTGCTCGATGTTGGCGAGGATGTTGCGGTGAAGGAGCATCGCGCCCTTGGACACCCCGGTCGTGCCGCCGGTGTACTGCAGGAACGCGATGTCGTCGTGGCCGACCTCGACCTTCGCGAGCTCGCTACGCGCGCCTTCGGCGAGCGCGTCGTTGAACCGCAGCGCGCCGGGCAGCGCGTACGCCGGCACCATTTTCTTCAGCCTGCGCACGACGAAGTTGACGACGTGGCCCTTCAGGCCCAGAAGATCGCCGAGCGCGGCGAGCACCACGTGCTTCACCGGCGTTCGCGCAAGGCACTGCTCGAGGGTGGCGGCGAAGTTCTCGAGGATCACGATCACCTCGGCGCCGGAGTCCTTCAGCTGGTGCTCCAGTTCCCGCGGCGTGTAGAGCGGATTGACGTTGACGACGATCGCGCCGGCGCGCAGCGTGCCGTAGAGCGCGATCGGGTACTGCAGGCAATTGGGCATCATGATCGCCACGCGCGCCCCCTTGCCGCAGCCGCGCGCCTGCAGCCACGCGCCGAAGGCGCGCGACAGACGCTCCAGTTCCGCGAAGGTGATCGTCTTGCCCATCGAGGTGAACGCCGGCCGGTCGGCGTATTCGGCGCACTTCTGCTCGACCAGCTCGCCGACCGACCGGTACTGGTCGTAACGGACGTCGGCGGGCACGCCCTTCGGATAGTGGCGGGTCCAGAAGCGGTCCATGGTTCCTCCTCCGTTCGAGCCGCCGGGAATTCTAGCGCCCGCGCCTCCTGCGCGCGTGCAAACGGCGCGAAGGCGCGGCGCGCGCGCTTCGATAGACGCGGCCACGCGGCCTGCCCTGTCGTTCACCGCGAGGGACGCATCGAGCGGTCGCCGCTCGATGCAAATCCCCCCGGCGAGCGGGGTCTCGGAGGCGCGATCGACTGCCTGCGCCATCGTCGCGACCGGGGCCGGGACCGGTGCGATTTTTCCGCGAGCGCGAGCGGCGCACGCACAGGATTCTCCGGCCTCGCGCGACACGAGCCGCGCGCACCCCGGGAACCTCCCGCGGTCGATTTCGAGGCGCAAGAAGCGCCTCGACGAAGGCGATCGCGATCGCAGGCCGCCGGCCCTCTCGCAGCCCCGCCGATGACGACGGCCGCGGCGCGCGCCTAGAATCGCGCCGTGATCGGGACGGACGGGCGCGGGCGCAGGGCGATGATCCTCGATCTCGGGCGCGACGAGCTCGAGGTGGCCGCGCGCCTCGTTCGCCGGGTGGTCGCGCCGACGCCGCAGTACGCCTGGCCGCTTCTTTGCGCGCGCGCCGGCTGCGAAGTGTGGGTGAAGCACGAGAACCACACCGCGACCGGCGCGTTCAAGATCCGCGGCGGACTGGTGATGATCGAGCGGCTGAAGCGCGCAAGGCCCGATTTCCCGGGCGTGGCGAGCGCGACGCGCGGCAATCACGGCCAGAGCCTCGCGTACGCCGGCCGCAGGCTCGGCGTGCGCACGGTGATCGTGGTGCCCCACGGCAACAGCCGCGACAAGAACGTGGCGATGCGCGCCTACTTCAGCGACACGCACAACGTAGTCGAGCCCGCGGGCGCGGCGCCGCTCGCCGCGCTCCTCAAGGACCCGGCGCGCCGCGGGCGGCGCTTCGCGGTCATCGCCTCGGGCGGCAACGTGGACCGCGAGGTCTACGCCGCGGCGCTCGCCGGCTGACTCACTCAGGGGCGCCGCCCTCGCGATTCGGCTTCGAGCGCAAGCAGCGCGCGCTTTCGCGCAAGCCCCGCGGCGTAGCCGGCGAGGCGCCCGTCCGAGCCCACGATGCGGTGGCAGGGCACGACGATCGCGATCGGGTTTCGCCCGGCTGCGGCGCCCGCGGCGCGTGCAGCGCGCGGGCGGCCGACGCGGCGCGCAAGCTCCGCATAGCTGATCGTCTCGCCGTAGGGCACCCTCGCGATCGCCCTCCAGACCGCGCGCTGAAACGCGGTGCCGGGCGCATCGAGACGCAGGTCGAACCCGCGCCGCTTGCCCGCAAAGTATTCGGCGAGCTGCCGTTTCGCGCGCGCGAGGATCAAGCTTGCCGCCGTTCGCCTGCGGCCGGCGCGGATCGGTGCGCGCCTGCGGCGCGCAAAGCGGACTTCGGTCAGCCCTCGGCCGCTCGCGCAAAGAAGCACCGTGCCGAGCGGGCTCTCGAACGTGTCGTACCGATGCATATGCTCCTGCGGCTGCGTCTGTCGCGTGCAGTCGGTCGCCGCGCTTTCTTGCGGGCGCTCCGGCACCCGGGCGCCGAGCCTTGCGCCTGCCAGTAGAATCCGCGCCGCGAACCTTCGCGCGCCGCGCCCGACTTCCGCGATGATCCCATATCCGCACCTTTTCCGACCGCTCGAGCTCGCCTGCGGCGTGCGGCTGCCGAACCGCATCGTGATGGGCTCGATGCACACAGGGTGGGAGGCGCGCGAAGGCGGGCTCGAGCGCCTCGCCGCCTTCTACGCCGAGCGCGCGCGCGGCGGCGCGGGGCTCCTCGTCACCGGCGGGTTCTCGCCGAACGAGGCCGGAAACCTCGGGCCGCACCGCGCCGAGATAAGCACGCCCGAGGACGCCCGCCGCCACCGGCTGATCCCGCGCGCGGTGCACGAAGCGGGCGGCCGGATCGTCCTTCAGCTGCTGCACTCGGGCCGCTACGGCTATCACGAGCGCATCGTCGCGCCTTCGGCGCTTCGCTCGCCCATCAACCCGCGCACGCCGCGCGAACTGTCCGGGGAGGAGATCGAGGCGACGATCGGCGATTTCGTGCGCGCGGCGCAGCTCGCCGAGGAAGCGGGCTACGACGGCGTGGAGATCATGGGCTCGGAAGGCTATCTCCTTACCCAGTTCCTCGCGCCCCGCACCAACCTTCGCCGCGACGAATGGGGCGGGCCGCTCGAGAACCGCATGCGCCTCGCCTGCGAGATCGTGCGGCGCACGCGCGCGGCGACCGGCGCGCGCTTCATCGTCATGTTCCGCCTCTCGGCGCTCGATCTGATCGAGGGCGGCCTCTCGGGCGAGGAGATCCTTGCCGTCGCGCGCGCGATCGAGCGCGCCGGTGCGACGATCCTCAACACCGGCATCGGCTGGCACGAGGCGCGCATCCCGACGATCGCGCAGGCGGTGCCGCGCGCCGGTTTCGCCTGGGCGGCGCGGCGCATCCGGCAGGCGGTCGGCATCCCGGTCGTCGCCTCGAACCGCATCAACGCGCCGGAGGTCGCCGAGGCGGTGCTCGCGCGCGGCGACGCGGATCTCGTGTCGGCTGCGCGCGCGCTCCTTGCCGACGCCGAATTCGCCGCGAAGGCGCGTGCGGGCGACCGCGCCGCGATCAATGTCTGCATCGCGTGCAACCAGGCCTGCCTCGACCACTATTTCGCCGGCGAGCCCGCAACCTGTGTGGTCAACCCGCGCGCGGGACGCGAAACCGAGCTGGTCTACGTCCGCACCAAGAACCGCAAGCGCATCGCGGTGGTGGGCGCAGGGCCCGCGGGGCTTTCCTGCGCCGCAGTCGCCGCAGAGCGCGGCCACGAGGTGACGCTCTTCGAAGCGGCACCCGAGCCGGGCGGGCAGTTCAATCTCGCCAAAAACGTTCCCGGCAAGCAGGAATTCGCCGAGTCGGTCGCGTATTTCGTCGAGCGGTGCCGCCGCGCCGGGGTGCGCCTCGTTCTCGGGCAGTCGGCGACCGAAGCCGTCCTTGCGGGCTTTGACGAGGTCGTGATCGCCACCGGGGTTCTTCCTCGCCGGCCGCAGCTCCCCGGCATCGGCCATCCGAAGGTCGTCGGTTACGCCGACGTGCTCGCCGGTCGCGTCGCCGTCGGCGAGCAGGTCGTCATCCTCGGCGCGGGCGGTATCGGCTTCGACGTCGCGCTGTTTCTTCTCGAACGCGAAAGCCGCGCGCCGCTCGAGCCGGGCGCGTTCGCGCGGCACTGGGGAATCGACGAATCGCTCGCCGCGCCCGGCGGGCTCGATCCGGCAGGCGCGCCGAGCGTTCGGCCGCGGCACCGCGTCACGATGCTCAAGCGCTCGACGACGCCGTTCGGCGCGACGCTCGGGCGCACCACCGGCTGGGTGCACCGGGCGGCGCTTGCGCGGCACGGCGTGCGGATGCTGAAGGGGGTCGCCTACCGGATGATCGACGACGAAGGCGTGCACGTCGCGGTGGACGGCGCCGAAACCTGCATCGCGGCCGATACGGTGATCGTCTGCGCCGGGCAGGAGCCGCGGCGGGAACTCAAGGGGCACCACTTCATCGGCGGCGCGCGGGATGCGCGCGAGCTCGACGCAAAGCGCGCGATCCGCGAAGGCGCCGAGCTCGCCGCGCGCCTCTGAGGCCGCCGTGCGCCATCGTTCGCTGCGCACCAAGGTGAAACTCCTCGCGCGCTCGGGAAGCCTCGCGTTCGTGCGCGACGCGCTCGGCCCGTTCGATCCGCAGCCGCGCGCGATCGTCTGGCGCGGCTTGCGGCTCTGGTACCGCCCGGGCTCGAGCGACCCTTGGCTGATCTACGAGCACCTGATGAAGCCGGCGGCGCGGGTCGAGTACGCGCCGCCGCCCGAGGCGGCGCTCGATGCGCAGGCGGTGCGCACCGTTCTCGACATCGGCGCGAACATCGGCACCACGGCGCTCTATTTCGCGCGCCTTTTTCCGAATGCGCGCGTGTTCGCCTTCGAGCCGGTGCCGGCGAACTTCGCGCTCCTTGAGCGCAACGCCGCCAACTGCGCTCGCATCCGCGCCCTGCCCTACGGGCTCGCCGCCGCGGACGCGCAGATCGAGATGTACGCGAGCGACGATCCGGCGAATCAGGGCGGCTACAGCCGCCATGCGGCGGGCACCGACCCGCATCGGCCGGTGCGCGTTGCGCTGCGCTCGGTCGCCGCGGTGCTCGAGGAGCTCGGGCTCGAGGAAGCGGACGTCATCAAGGTGGACACCGAGGGCGCGGAGTACGAGATCGTCACCGCGTTTCCGCCCGCGCTGCTTGGGCGCGCGCGCTACGTCGCCGGCGAGCTGCACGGCGAGCGCGATTTCGCGCTGCTCGACTACCTCGGGCGCTGGTTCGACATCGGCGCACGCAAGGCACTCGGCCGCCGCCTGTTCAACTTCCGCGCGGTGCCGAAGGGCATGCGCGAGCGCAGGTAGACTTGCCGTATGGCACGGGTGGTCGCCCTCGCCGGGCAGGTCGGCGGCGCGAAACTCGCCGACGGGCTTGCCCGCCTGCGCGGCGCAGAGCTCGCAGTGATCGTGAACACCGGCGACGACTTCGAGCACCTCGGCCTGCATTTCGCGCCCGACCTGGACACGGTGCTCTACGTCCTCGGCGGCGTGGCGAACCCCGAGGCGCCGTGGGAGCCGCAGGGCGAGTCCTACGCGGTCTACGACATGGTGCGCCGCCTCGGCGGCCCCGAGCGGCTGCGCTTCGGCGACCGCGCGCTCGCCGCGCCGCTGCTTCGCACCGCGTGGAAGTCGGCCGATCGAAGGCTCACCCAGATCACCGCCGACCTCTGCCGCCGGTTCGGCATCGCCGCGCAGGTGCTTCCGATGAGCGACGATGCGGTGCGCACCCACGTGCTCACCGACGACGGCGCGGTGCCGTTTTTCGAGTACTTCGCGGACCTCGGCTGCGAGCCGCCGGTGCGCGGCTTTCAGTACGCCGGCGCCGAGTTCGCGCGCGTCACACCCGAGATCGCCGACGCGCTCGACTCGCCGGACCTGGAGGCGGTGGTGATCTGCCCGGCGAATCCGTACCACACCATCGCCCCGATCCTCGAGGTGCCCGGCATGCGGGAGCTGCTCCGCCGGCGCGGCGCGCCGGTGGTCGCCGTCTCGCCGATCGTCGGCGGAAAAGCGCTCACGGGCTCGGCCGGCAAGATGATGATGGAGCTGCGCCGCGAGGCGTCCGCCCGGCGCGTCGCCCTCGAATACCTGCGGCTGATCGACGGGTTCGTCCTCGATTCGGTGGACGCCGATCAGGCCGAGGCGGTGCGGGCCTGCGGCATCGAGGCGCTCGCGACGCAGACGGTGATGCGCACGGTCGACGACCGCGTCGCGCTCGCGCGCGCGGTGCTCGATTTCGCCGCCGAGATCCGCGCGCGCCGGCTCCTCGAGGCCGGCTGAGTCGCGACGGCGCGCCGCCGGTGGCAAAATTCCGGCAACCAGCTCTGCGACTGTCCGCCGATGCAGAAGTGGCTGATCACCCTCGGAATCGTGCTCGTCGTGCTGGGCCTCGCCTGGCCGCTCGTCGCGAAGCTCGGCCTCGGAAAGCTCCCGGGCGATATCGTGGTGAAGCGCGAGGGCTTCACGTTCTACTTTCCGCTCACCACGAGCATCCTCGTTTCGCTCGTGCTGACGCTGCTTTTCTGGATTTTCCGGCGCTAGAAGCCGGTGCCGGCTGACGGACTCGAACCGCCGACCAACGGTTTACAAAACCGCTGCTCTACCTGCTGAGCTAAGCCGGCCACGAAGCGATTCTAAGCGGTCGCCGCGGCGCCTGCGGCCGCGCCGCCCGAACAGCGAACGCTATTTCACTCGCCGCAGCGCCGGCCGGCCGCCGCCCGACGGGCGGGTGGGCTCCGGCTCGGACGCCGGCCGAGAGCGGGGTTCCGACTCGGCCGCGGCCTGCAGCGCCGGCTTCGGCGCCTCGACCTCGAACGTCATGCCGTGACCGGTCTCGCGCGCATAGAGCGCGAACACCCCCGCGACCGGCACCGAGACGTGCCGCGCCACGCCGGCGAAACGCGCCGAGAACTCGATGAAGTCGTTGCCCATCTGCAGCTTGTGCACCGCCACCGGCGAGATGTTGAACGTGATCTCGCCGTCCTTGACGTACTCGATCGGCACCTGCGCGCGCGAATCCACCTTCACCGCGATGTGCGGCGTGTAACCGTTGTCCACGCACCACTCGTAGAGCGCGCGCAGCAGGTACGGCTTGGTCGGAATCTCGGCGTTCGCCATCGCGCGCTCGCGCGTCCTACTTGCGCATCACCTTCTCGGCCGGGGTGAGCGCCTCGATGAACGCCGGTCGGGAGAAGATCCGCTCAGCGTATTTGGCGAGCGGCGCCGCGGGCTTGCCGAGGCGGATGCCGTAGTGATCGAGCCGCCACAGGAGCGGCGCGATCGCGACGTCGAGCATGCTGAATTCGTCGCCGAGCATGTACTTCGTGCGGGTGAACACCGGCGCGAGCTCGATCAGCCGGTCGTGCACGTGCTGGCGCGCGCGCTCGACCGCCTTTTCCTTGCCGGACTCGAGCGCCTCGATCTGCGAGAACAGCTCGACCTCCAGGTTGAACAGCATCAGGCGCGCGCGGGCGCGCATCACCGGGTCGGCGGGCATCAGCTGCGGATGCGGGAAACGCTCGTCGATGTACTCGTTGATGATGTTCGACTCGTACAGGATCAGGTCGCGCTCGACGAGCACCGGCAGCCGGTTGTACGGGTTCATGACCGCGATGTCTTCCGGCTTGTTGTACATGTCCACGTCGATCACCTGAAAGTCCATGCCCTTTTCGTAGAGCACGAAGCGGCAGCGATGACTGAACGGACAGGTCGTGCCGGAATACAGTTGCATCATGGCGGGAGAGTCCTCGACGCGGATAGCACACCGGGCGCGCGCGCCGCTCTGCGTGCGGGCGCGAGCCGCCGCGCCCCTATTTCACGTCTTTCCAGTACTCCTTCTTGAGCGCGTAGGCGAGCACGAACAGCACGCCGAGCACGAACAGCACGACGATGCCGACGGTGCGGCGCGTGCGCGCCTCGGGCTCGGCCACATACATCAGGAAATTGACGAGGTCGCGCACCGCCGCGTCGTACTGCGACGGCGAGAGCGCCCCGGGCGAAAGCTCGCGCCAGCGGTACTCGACCGTTTCGTGGCCCGCCAGGTCCTTCACCGGCGCGATCTCGAGCGCGCGCTCGCCCTGCAGCAGCCACAGCGCGTGCGGCATCGCGACGTTCGGGAACACCGCGTTGTTCCAGCCGGTCGCCGATTTCGGGTCGCGGTAGAAGGTGCGCAGGTAGGTGTACAGCCAGTCGGCGCCGCGCGAGCGGCCCACGAGCGACAGGTCGGGCGGCGCCACCCCGAACCAGGCCTTGCCGTCCTTCGGCGTCATCGCGACGCGCATCGTGTCGCCGACCTTGTCGCCGGTGAAAATCAGGTTGTCGCGGATCTGCGCCTCGGTGAGCCCGAGCGCGGTGAGCCGGTTGTAGCGCATGTACTGCGCGCCGTGACAGTTGAGGCAGTAGTTGACGAAGAGCTGCGCGCCCGCCTGCAGGCTCACCAGGTCGTTCGGATCGATCGGCGCGCGGTCGAGCCGATAGCCGACCGCGGCTGACCACGCGGCAAGCGGCGCACACAGCAGCGCAAGAACGAGTCTTTTCATCGCCGGCCCCGGCTCACATCGTCACCCGCTCGGGTACCGGCTTCGTCTTGTCGCGCGCCGTGTACCAGGGCATGAGGAGGAAGAAGAGGAAGTAGACGACGGTAAAGAAGCGCGCAGCCCAGGTCGCGACGTCCTTCGTGTCGAGGAAGAAGGCATCGAAGCCGAACTGGCCCCAGACCGTGGTGGGCTCGGTGCCGAGATAGCCGAGCATCAGGAACGAGACGACGAACGCCGCGAGCCAGCCCTTGTAGAGCCAGCCGCGGTAGCGGATCGACTTGACCGGGCTGCGGTCGAGCCACGGCAGGAAGAAGAGCACGAGCACCGCCAGCCCCATCGCCAGCACCCCCGGGAACTGCGAGTTGAACATCGGCGGCACCGCGCGCAGGATCGAGTAGTACGGCGTGAAATACCACACCGGCGCAATGTGCGGCGGCGTCTTCAGCGGATCGGCCGGGATGAAGTTGTTGTGCTCGAGAAAGTAGCCGCCCATCTCGGGGACGAAGAACACCACGGCGCAGAAGATCGCGAGAAACACGATCGCGCCGACGATGTCCTTCACCGTGTAGTACGGATGGAACGGGATGCCGTCGAGCGGCTTGCCGGTCTGCGGGTCCTTCTTCTTCTTGATCTCGATGCCGTCGGGGTTGTTCGAGCCGACGTCGTGCAGCGCGAGGATGTGCACCGCCACCAGCCCGAGCAGCACCAGCGGAATGGCGATCACGTGCAGCGCGAAGAAGCGGTTGAGCGTCGCGTCCGACACCACGTAGTCGCCGCGGATCCAGAGCGCGAGGTCCGGACCGATGAACGGGATCGTGCTGAACAGGTTCACGATCACCTGCGCGCCCCAGTACGACATCTGCCCCCAAGGCAGCAGATACCCGAAGAACGCCTCCGCCATCAGCGTCAGATAGATCAGCACGCCGAAGATCCAGACGAGCTCCCGCGGCTCGCGGTGCGAGCCGTAGAGCAGCGCCCGGAACATGTGCAGGTACACGATGACGAAGAACGCCGAGGCGCCGGTCGAATGGACGTAGCGGATGATCCAGCCGCCCGGCACGTCGCGCATGATGTACTCGACCGAACCGAACGCGAGGTTCGCGTCCGGCTTGTAGTTCATCGTGAGGAAGATGCCTGAGACGATCTGGATGACGAGCACGAGCAGCGCGAGCGAGCCGAAGTAGTACCAGAAGTTGAAGTTCTTCGGCGCGTAATACTCCGCGGCGTGCTTGCGCCACTCCTCGGCGACCGAGGGCATGCGCGCATCGAACCAGTCCCGGAGCGCGGCAAGACGCGACGCCATGGGTCAGGCTCCCTTCTTTCTGTCTTCGCCGATCAGGAGGACGGCGTCCGACAGGTAGGTGTGCGGCGGCACCGGGAGGTTGAGCGGCGCAGGCGCGCCCTTGAACACCCGGCCTGCGTAGTCGAACTTCGAGCCGTGGCACGGGCAGTAGAAGCCGCCCAGCCAGTCGGCGCCCATTTCCGCCTTTGCGTCGGCCGGCTTCAGCTGCGGCGAGCAGCCGAGATGCGTGCAGACGCCTTCCATCACCATGAATTCCGGCTTGAGCGAGCGCGCCTCGTTCCGCGCGTACTCGGGCTGCACCGAGGCGCGCGACTCCGGGTCGGTCAGCCGCGGCGTGACCGCCTTGAGCGAGTCGAGCATTTCCTTCGAGCGGCGGATGATCCACACGGGCTTTCCGCGCCACTCGACGACAAGCAGCTCGCCGGGCGCAAGGCGCGAGACGTCGACCTCGACCGGCGCGCCGGCCGCCCTCGCACGTTCAGACGGCCACATGCTCCAGACGAACGGCACCGCAGCACCGGCGGTCGCTGCCGCGCCGGCGACCGAGGTCGCGGCAACGAGCATGCGGCGTCTCTTGTCGATTCTTTCTTCGCTCATGACGGAGGATCGGAGGAGATTTCGCGGAAAGCCGCAGATTCTACCGGCGGGCCGAACCAAAGTCCACGCGCCCGCAGCTAAGTGGCTAAGGCAAAAGGCGTTTCGTGGCAGAATCCTTCGCCCATGCGCCGCCTGTGGTTGCTTTTCGCCCAGACCGTGACCGTTTGCGTCGCGGCGCTGTTCGTCGTCGCGACGTTCAGGCCCGAATGGTTGCCGCCGCGCGGCGCGGGGGAGGTGGTCACGGTGACGCAGCTCGAGCCTGCGCGCGCGGCGCAGCCCGCGGCATCGGCCCGCGCCGACTCGTACCACGAAGCGGTCGCGAAGGCGATGCCCGCGGTGGTCGGCATCCTCACCGCCAAGGAGGTACGCTCGCCGCGGCTGCCCTTCTTCGGCGATCCCTTCGCGCGGCGCTTTTTCGGCGAGATGTTCGGCGAGGAGACGCGCCGGGCAACCAGCCTCGGCTCCGGCGTGATCGTGAGCCCCGAGGGCTTCATCCTCACGAACAACCACGTCGTCGAATCCGCCGAGGAAATCGAAGTGGCGCTCGCCGACGGGCGCAAGTTTGCCGCGCGCGTCGTCGGCGCGGACCCGGAAACCGACCTCGCCGTACTGCGCGTCGAGGGCGAAGCGCTGCCCGCGATCGCGTTCGGCTCCTCGGAGTCGCTGCGCGTCGGCGACGTCGTGCTCGCGATCGGCAACCCGTTCGGCGTCGGTCAGACGGTGACGCTCGGCATCGTTTCGGCGCTCGGCCGCTCGGGGCTCGGGATCAACACGTTCGAGAACTTCATCCAGACCGACGCCGCGATCAATCCGGGGAACTCGGGCGGGGCGCTGGTCGATGCGCGCGGAAATCTCGTCGGCATCAACACCGCGATTTTTTCCCAGACCGGCGGCTCGGTCGGCATCGGCTTCGCGATGCCGGTCGCCACCGCGCGCTCGGTGCTCGAGCAGATCGTGAAGACCGGCACCGTCACGCGCGGCTGGATCGGGGTGGAACTCGCCCCGCTCACCCCGGCGCTTGCCGAGTCCTATCGTCTCGCGCGCGCCGAGGGCGCGGTGATCGGAGGGGTGCTCAGAAACGGGCCGGCCGACCGGGCGGGCGCAAAACCTGGCGACGTGCTGGTCGCGATCGACGGCAAACGGGTCGCCGACCCGCAGGCGGTGCTCGACGCGGTCGCCGCGCTCGAGCCCGGCCGCAGCGCGGTGCTCACCGTCAACCGGCGCGGCCAGACGCTCGATCTTTCGGTCACCGTCGGCCGCCGACCGAAGCCGCCGCCGCGCGCCGAGTGAGCGGCGCCGCCGCTACGCCTCGGGCAGCGGCTTGTCGTCCGACGCCTCGGCGCCGCGCCTTCCGAGAAAGCGGGCAAGCAGCAGCCCCGCCTCGTAGAGCAGGCACATCGGCACCGCGAGCATGAACTGCGAGAGCACGTCGGGCGGGGTGACGATCGCGGCGACGACGAACGCGCCGACGATCACGTAGGGTCGCGCATCGCGCAGCTTCTCGAGCGTCACTACGCCGGCGCGCGCAAGCAGGATCACGACGACGGGGATCTCGAAGGCGGCGCCGAAGGCGATGAACATCGTGATGACGAAGGAAAAATACGCCTCGATGTCCGGCGCCGGCGTGATCGAGGACGGCGCGAACTGGTGGATGAACGCGAACACGCGCCCGAAGACGAAGAAATAGCAGAACGCGACGCCGAGATAGAAGAGCAGCGTGCTCGCCACCACGATCGGCAGGGCGAGTTTTTTTTCGTGCTCGTACAGCCCCGGGGCGACGAACGCCCAGGCTTCGTACAGCATGTAGGGCAGCGCGATCATGAGCGCAACCAGCGCGGTCACCTTCACCGGCACCATGAACGGGGTGATCACGCCGGTCGCGATCATCTTCGTGCCCTCGGGCAGCGCGTTCATGAGCGGCAGCGCGAGCACGTCGTAGATCGGCCCGCCGCCGGGATAGACGAACAGCGCGACGAACACGATCGCGAACGACGCGAGCGCCCGCACGAGCCGCTGGCGCAGCTCGACGAGATGCGAAACGAACGTCTCTTCCTTCACGACCGGCCGTCCCTTGGCGGCGTCGCCGCCGCCTGCGGCGACGCCGGGGCGACGGACGCGCCGGCCTCGGACGCGTCGGCAACGGCTTGCACGCCGGGCGCGGCCGCCGGCGCCCCCGCGGCGGCTTCGGCCGCGCGGTTGAGTTCGGTTTCGGCGCGTGCGAGCTCGGCACGCACGGTCGATTCGATCGTGCTCGCGGTCTGCTCGATCGAGGCGCGCATGCGCCGCAGCTCTTCCATCTCCATCTCGCGGCTGATGTCGGCGCGCACGTCGGCGACGTAGCGCTGCAGGCGCCCCATCAGGTGGCCGACCGTGCGCGCGACGCGCGGCAGGCGCTCGGGGCCGATCACGATCAGCGCCACCACGCCGATCACCAGAAGTTCGGAGAAGCCGATGTCGAACACGGGCGGTACAGAACAAAAAGGCGCCCGGCGGGCGCCTTCCGGCAGGGGCTCCCCGCCGCCCTCAGGCGCGGGTTTCGGTCTTCGCGCTGACCTCGCCTTCGACGGTCTTCGCGGTCACCTGCGGCGTGCCGCCCGCCCCCTCGGCGGCCTTGTCGCCGCCTTCGCGCAGCCCCTCCTTGAAGCCGCGCACCGCGCTGCCGAGGTCCGCGCCGATGTTGCGCAGCTTCTTCGTGCCGAAGATGAGCATGATGATGACGAGGACGATCAGCCAGTGCCAGATGCTGAAGGTGCCCATGACGACCTCCTATTTGTGCCTCGCCAGCATCGGGCCGAGCGGCTCCGGGCCACCGAGGACGTGCATGTGCACATGATACACCTCCTGGTGTCCGACCCGGCCGGTGTTGATGATCGTGCGAAAGCCCTCGGTCGCGCCCTCCTTGCGGGCGAGCTCGCCCGCGAGCGCGAGCATCTTGCCGAGCGCGCGATGCTGCGCCATGCCGGCCTCGTAGAGCGACGCCACGTGCTCCTTCGGGATGATGAGGAAATGGACCGGCGCCTGCGGCCGCACGTCGTGGAACGCGAGCACGTCCTCGTCCTCGTAGACCTTGCGCGAGGGGACTTCGCCCCGCACGATGCGGCAGAAAATGCACGTCGACTCGCTCATCCTTTCTTCCTCGCAGCCTTTTCGTCGAGCCCCGGAATGCCCTCGCGCCGGTGCAGCTCGGCAAGCACGTCGCCGGGCCCGAGCCCCTTGTGCGCAAGGAGCACGAGGCAATGGAACCACAGGTCGGCCAGCTCGCGCACGAGCTCGAGCCGCCCGCCCGATTTTGCCGCAAGCAGCGTCTCGGTCGCCTCTTCAAGGATCTTTCTGAGGATCGCGTCCTCGCCGCGCGAAAAAAGCTGCGCGACGTAGGACTTCTCCGGATCGCCGCCCTTTCGGCGCTCGATCGCCGCCGCGATCCGCTCGAGCGTCTCGTAGAGGCCGGGCTTCATCGCTCGCCGTAGATCGCCGCCGGATCCTCGAGTACCGGGTCGACCGCGACCCAGTGGCCCGCCTCGAGCCGCCGATAGAAGCAGCTCGCGCGTCCGGTGTGGCAGGCGATGCCGCCCGCCTGCTCGACGACGAGCACGATCGCGTCGCGGTCGCAGTCGAGGCGCAGCTCGCGCACGCGCTGCACGTGCCCCGACGTCTCGCCCTTTCGCCAGAGCCTGCGGCGCGAGCGCGACCAGTACACCGCTTCGCCCCGCCGCACCGTCTCGGCGAGCGCCTCGCGGTTCATCCAGGCGAGCGTGAGCACACGGCCGCTTGCCGCCTCCTGCGCGATCGCGGGCACCAGCCCCTCGGCGTTCCAGCGCACCTCCTCCAGCCACGCCTCGCTCACAGCCGCACCTCGATGCCGCGCGCGCGCATGTACGCTTTCGCTTCGCGCACGCTGAACTCGCCGAAGTGGAAGATGCTCGCGGCGAGCACCGCGTCCGCGCCTCCGGCGAGCACGCCCTCGGCGAGGTGTTCGAGCGTGCCGACGCCGCCCGAGGCGATCACCGGCACCGGAACCGCGTCGGCCACCGCGCGGGTGAGCGCGAGATCGAACCCTTCGCGCGTGCCGTCGCGGTCCATGCTGGTGAGCAGAATTTCGCCCGCGCCCGCGTCGCACATGCGCCGCGCCCATTCGACCGCGTCGAGCCCCGTCGGCCGGCGGCCGCCGTGCGTGACCACCTCCCAGCGTGCCGGCCCGGCGCGGCGCGCATCGATCGCGACCACGATGCACTGGCTGCCGACGATGTCCGAGGCCTCGCGCACGAGCGCCGGGCGCTCGACCGCCGCGGTGTTGATCGAGACCTTGTCGGCTCCCGCCTGCAGCAGCCGGCGCACGTCGGCGACGCTTCTCACGCCGCCGCCCACCGTGAGCGGGATGAACACCTGCGCGGCGACCCGCTCGATCACGTCGAGCAGGATGTCGCGGCCGTCCGAACTGGCGGTGATGTCGAGGAACGCGAGTTCGTCGGCGCCCTCGGCGTCGTAGCGCGCCGCGATCTCGACCGGATCGCCCGCGTCGCGAAGCTCGACGAAGCGCACGCCCTTCACCACCCGGCCGGCGGTGACGTCCAGGCACGGGATGATGCGCTTTGCGAGGCCCATCGGTCAGGCCCGCCCGAGCGCCTTGTCCGCCGCGGCCTGCGCCTGGGCGAAGTCGAGCTTGCCCTCGTAGAGCGCGCGCCCGGTGATCGCGCCGATCACGCCCTCGGGCGCAAGGCGCTCGCACAGCAGGCGCACGTCCTCCAGGCTGTTGATGCCGCCGCTCGCGATGATCGGGATGCGCGTCGCCTGCGCGAGCCGCAGCGTCGCCTCGATGTTCACCCCGGTCATCATGCCGTCGCGGCCGATGTCGGTATAGACGAGCGCCTCGACGCCGTAGTCCTCGAACTTCTTCGCGAGGTCGACGACGTCGTGGCCGGTCATCTTCGACCAGCCCTCCACCGCGACCTTGCCGTCTTTCGCGTCTAGCCCGGCGATGATGTGGCCGGGAAACGCGTAGCATGCGTCGTGCAGAAACCCCGGGTTCTTGACCGCCGCGGTACCGATGATCACGTACTGCACGCCGGCGTCCAGATAACTCTCGATCGTGTCGAGATCGCGGATGCCGCCGCCGATCTCGATCGGCGTCGTCTCGCCCACCGCCTTGATGATCGCGCGGATCACCTTTTCGTTCTTCGGGCGGCCGGCGATCGCGCCGTTCAGGTCCACGATGTGCAACCGCCGGGCGCCCGCCTGCGACCAGTGCCGCGCCATCGCCACCGGATCGTCGGAGAACACCGTCGCGGTCTCCATCCGGCCCTGTTGCAGACGCACGCAGCGGCCGTCCTTGATGTCGATTGCCGGAATGATCAGCACGTGCTGCGGCGAGCGACTACTGCGCGGTCACGGCCGCCACTGGACGAAGTTGGAAAGCAGCCGCAGACCCGCGTTCTGGCTCTTCTCGGGATGAAACTGCACGGCGAAAATGTTATCCCGCGCCACCGCGCAGGTAAAGCGAATGCCGTATTCGCAGACCGCGGCGGCAAGGTCCGCGTGCACCGGCCGCGGGTAATAGCTGTGCACGAAATAGAACCGCGCCCGGTCGGGGATTCCGGCAAAGAGCGCGTGCGGGCGCACCTGCGAGACCTCGTTCCAGCCCATGTGCGGCACCTTGAGGCCGCGCATCGCGTCGCCGGAAAAGCGCGGCACGTCGCCCGGAAAGACGCCGAGCCCCTCGGCGTCGCCCTCCTCGCCGCGCTCGAACAGCATCTGCATGCCGACGCAGATGCCGAGAAAGGGTTTCGCGCGCACCGCCTCGAGCACCGCCTCGCGCGCGCCGCTCGCGGCGAGATTGCGCATGCAGTCGGCAAGCGCCCCCTGGCCCGGCACCACCACCCGCTCGGCGGCGCGGATGCGCTCGGGCGCGGCGGTCACCTCGACCTGCGCGCCGGGCGCGACCCGCTCCAACGCCTTTGCGACCGAGCGCAGGTTCCCCATGCCGTAGTCGACGACGGCGATCGCGGCGCCGAGGGCCATGGGGGTTCTAGAGCACCCCCTTCGTCGAAGGGACGCTGTGCCCGGTGCGCGGATCGGGCGCCGCCGCCATGCGCAGCGCGCGCGCAAAAGCCTTGAACACGGTTTCGCACTGATGGTGCGCGTTTTCGCCGCGCAGGTTGTCGACGTGCAGCGTCGCCTGCGCGTGGTTGACGAAGCCCTGAAAGAATTCGCGCACCAGATCCACGTCGAAGTCGCCGACCAGCGCGCGGGTGAACTTGACGTTCCAGAACAGCCCCGGCCGGCCGGAGAAATCGATCACCGCGCGCGACAGCGCCTCGTCGAGCGGCACGTAGGCGTGGCCGAAGCGGGCGATGCCGGCCTTGTCGCCGAGGGCGCGCGCGAGCGCCTGGCCGAACGTGATGCCGACGTCCTCGACCGTATGGTGCGCGTCCACATGCAGATCGCCGCCCGCCTCGACTTCGAGGTCGAGCGCGCCGTGACGCGCCACCTGCTCGAGCATGTGCTCGAAGAAGGGAAGGCCGGTCGCGAGCTTCGCCTCGCCGCGGCCGTCGAGATTGACGCGCACGCGCACCTGCGTCTCGCGGGTCCGGCGTTCGACTTCGGCGGTTCTCATATCGTGGTTGCGTCGCCGGCGCTCACAGGCAGGCGCGCAGCGCATCGAGCAGTATACGGTTTTCCTGCGGGGTGCCGACGGTGATGCGCAGGCAGTTCTCGAGCAGCGGGTGCGCGCCGTGGAAACTGCGTACGAGCACGCCGCGGCGCCGCAGTTCGGCGTGCACGCGCGCGGCGTCCGGCACCCGCACGAGCAGGAAGTTCGCCGCCGAGGGAAAGACGGTCACCCCGGCGAGCGCGGCGAGCGCCTGCGCGAGCGGCTCGCGTTCGGCGAGCACCTGCGCGGCCTGCGCCTCGAACACGGAAAGGTGCTCGAGCGCGAATTCGGCCGCCGTCTGCGTGAGCACGTTGACGTTGTAGACCTGGCGCACCTTGTCGAACTGCTCGATCCACCGAGGATGCGCGGCGAGGTAGCCGAGCCGGATCCCGGCCAGGCCGAGCTTCGAGACCGTGCGCATCACCGCAAGGTTGGGGAACTCGGCGAGCCGCGCCATGAAGCTCGCCCCGGCGTAGGCGTGATAGGCCTCGTCGAGCACCACGAGGCCTTCTGCGGCGCGGATCACCGCCTCCACGTCGGCCGCGGGATAGAGCGTGCCGGTCGGGTTGTTCGGATAGGCGAGAAAGACGAGCGCCGGTCGCAGCTCGCGCAGCGCGGCGAGAAACGCCTCGCGGTCGAAGGAAAAATCGGCGCGCAGCGGCACGCCCGCATAGCGCATGCCCGCAAGCGTCGCGTTCGTCCGATAGATGACGAAGGTCGGCTCGGGCACGAGCATCACGGCGCCGGGGCGCGCAAGCGTGAAGGTAACGATCTGGATGAGGTCGTCCGAGCCGTTGCCGAGCATGACCGACATTCCCGGCGGCACGCGCATGCGCTGCGCAAGCTGCGCGCGCAGCCGCCGGCCGGTCGGATCCGGATAGCGGTGCAGCTCGCAGCGCGAAAGCCGCTCGGCGAGCCGGGCACGCAGCGCTTCGGGAAGCGCATAGGGCAGTTCCATCGCGTCCAGCTTGACCATGCCCTCGCTGTCTGCGACCGCGTAGGCCGAGAGCGCGAGGATCTCGGGGCGGACCAGTTCCTCGGGCGTCTTCATTCGTAGCGCATCCGGGCCGAGCGCGCGTGCGCCGGCAAGCCCTCGCCGTCGGCGAGCGTCGCGGCGATGCGCCCGAGCGCGGCCGCGCCCTGCGCGCTCACCGCGATCACGCTCGAGCGTTTCTGGAAGTCGTACACCCCGAGCGGCGAGGCAAAACGCGCGGTGCCGGCGGTCGGCAGCACATGGTTCGGACCGGCGCAGTAGTCGCCGAGCGCCTCGGAGCTGAAGCGCCCGAGGAAGAGCGCGCCGGCGTGGTGGAGCCGCGGAAGCAGCGCGTCGGGATCGGCGACGAGCAGCTCCAGGTGCTCCGGTGCGATGCGGTCGGCGAGCGCGCATGCTTCCTCGAGGTCGCGCACGAGAACGAGCGCGCCGCGCCGCTCGAGCGAGGCTTCGATCACCGCGCGCCGCGGCATCTGCGGCAGCAGCCGCGCGATCGCCTCGGCGACCGCCTCGCGCCACGGCGCCGACGGGGTGAGCAGGATCGCCTGCGCCGCCTCGTCGTGCTCGGCCTGGGAAAAGAGGTCCATCGCCGCCCATTCGGCGGGCGCGCTGCCGTCGCCGATCACGACGATCTCGGAGGGGCCGGCGATCATGTCGATGCCGACCGCACCGAACACCTGCCGCTTGGCGGCGGCGACGTAGGCGTTTCCGGGTCCGACGATCTTGTCGACGCGCGGCACCGTTTCCGTGCCGTAGGCGAGCGCGGCGATCGCCTGCGCCCCGCCCAGGGCGAACACGCGATCGACGCCCGCGAGCGCCGCCGCCGCGAGGACGAGCGGGTTGCGCTCGCCGCCCGGCGCGGGGCAGGTCATCACGAGCTCGCGCACGCCGGCCACTTTCGCCGGGATCGCGTTCATGAGCACCGTCGAGGGGTAGGCCGCCTTGCCGCCCGGGACATACAGGCCGACGCGCTCGAGCGGCAGCACGCGCTGACCGAGGCGCGTGCCGTCGGCGTCGCGATACTCCCACGACTGCGCGAGCTGGCGCTCGTGAAACCGGCGTATGCGCTCGGCCGCTTCCGCGAGCGCCTGCGCCTGCGCGCGCGGCAGGCGCGCGCGCGCCGCTTCGAGCTCTGCGCGCGGCACCTCCAGCGCGCGCACCGAGGCGGCGGCGACGCGATCGAAGCGCTGCGTGTACTCGAGCAGCGCCGCGTCGCCCCGCGCGCGCACGTCGGCGAGGATCGCGCGCACGGCGGCGGTGACCGCCTCGTCCTCGACCGCCTCGTAGCGCGTGAGCGTCTCGAGGGCGGCCGCAAACCCCGGGTCGGTGCTCGCGAGCCGGCGCAGCCTCATGACGTCGCCGCCGCGCGCGCGAACGCCTCGACGAGCGGCTGCAGCGCCGCGCGCCGCGTCTTGAGCGCCGCCTGATTGACGACGAGCCGCGCCGACACCGGCATCACCTCCTCGACCGGCACCAGATCGTTCGCCGCGAGCGTGCGGCCGGTGGACACGAGATCGACGATCGCGTCGGCAAGCCCGAGCAGCGGCGCAAGCTCCATCGAGCCGTAGAGGCGGATGAGATCGACGTGCACGCCCTTCGCCGAGAAGTGCTCGCGCGCGCTCTGCACGTATTTGGTCGCGACGCGCAGGCGCGCTCCCTGGCGCACCGCCGCCGCGTAGTCGAAGCCCCGGCGCACCGCGACCATCATGCGGCAGCGCGCAATCCCGAGGTCGACCGGCTGGTACAGGCCCGCGCCGCCGTGTTCGGCGAGCACGTCGCGCCCGGCGACGCCCAGTTCGGCCGCGCCGTGCGCGACGTAGGTCGGCACGTCGGCCGCGCGCACGAGGACGAGCTCCAGGTCGCGCCGTGCGGTCGGCAGGATCAGACGCCGGGAGCGGGCGGGGTCCTCGCGCGGCGCCGCCCCGACGCGCGCGAGCAGCGGCCCGGTCTCCGCGAGGATCCGGCCCTTCGAGAGCGCAAGACGCAGCCGCCTCATGGTCGCGAGCTTACACGGCGCACGCGCGCCCCGAGCGCGGCGAGCTTCGCCTCGAGCGCCTCGTAGCCGCGGTCGAGGTGATAGATCCGGTCGACGAGCGTTTCGCCCTCGGCCGCGAGCCCCGCGATGACGAGGCTCGCCGAGGCGCGCAGATCGGTCGCCATCACCGCCGCGCCCTGCAGCCGCGGCACGCCGCGCACGACGGCGGTGTTGCCCTGCACGGTGATGTCGGCGCCGAGACGCTGCAGCTCCGGGGCGTGCATGAAACGGTTCTCGAAGATCGTCTCGGTGATCACGCCGGTGCCGTCGGCGAGCGCGTCGAGCGCCATGAACTGCGCCTGCATGTCGGTCGGAAACCCCGGATACGGCGCAGTGCGCACGTCGACCGCCGCCGGTCGGCGGTCCATCTCGATCTCGATCGCCTCGTCGCCCACCGCGAGTCGCGCACCGGCCTCGCGCAGCTTGGCGAGCGTCGCCTCGAGCGTCGCGGGCGCCGCGCCCGCGACCCGAACCCGGCCGCCGGCGGCGGCCGCAGCGACGAGATAGGTACCGGTCTCGATGCGATCGGGCATGATGCGCCAGCGCGCGCCTGAGAGCGAGCGAACGCCCTCGATGCGGATCGTGTCGCCGCCCGCGCCTTCGATGCGCGCGCCCATCGCGTTCAGGCACGCCGCGAGTTCGGCCACCTCCGGTTCGCGCGCCGCGTTCTCGAGCACGGTCGTGCCCTCGGCGAGCGCCGCCGCCATCATCAGGTTTTCGGTCCCGGTGACGGTGACGAGGTCCATCTCGATGCGCGCGCCGACCAAGCGCTCGGCGCGCGCGTTCATGTAGCCGTGCTCGATCTCGATGCGCGCGCCGAGCGCCTCGAGCCCTTTGAGGTGCTGATCGACCGGGCGCGCGCCGATCGCGCAGCCGCCGGGCAGCGACACGCGCGCATGGCCGCAGCGCGCAAGCAGCGGCCCGAGCACGAGCACCGAGGCACGCATCGTCTTCACCAGCTCGTACGGCGCCTCGGGGCGCGCGATGCGCGCTGCGCGCAGCCGCCAGCCGCCGTCCTCCGCCCGCTCGACCTCGACGCCCATGCCGGAAAGAAGCCGCGCCATCGTGCGTACGTCGACCAGCCGCGGCACGTTCTCGAGCACGAGCGACTCGGGCGTGAGCAGCGCCGCGCACATGAGCGGCAGGGCGGCGTTTTTCGCGCCCGAGACGCGTACCTCGCCTTCGAGCGGGCGACCGCCCGCGATGAGCAGCTTATCCACCGGCCTGCCACTCTTGCGGCGTGAGCGTGCGCATGGAAAGCGCGTGGATCTCCGCGCGCATGCGCTCGCCGAGCGCCGCATACACGAGCTGGTGCCGCGCGACGCGGCTCTTGCCCTCGAAGGCGCGCGACACGACGAGCGCCTGGAAGTGCTGGCCGTCGCCCACCACCTCCAGATGCTCGCACGGAATCGCCGCAGCGATGCTCGCCCTGACCGATTCGCTCGTCACCATCGCGTCAACCGCGCAGCTTGTAGCCGGATTTCAACAGCGCCAGCGTCGCCGCCGTGATCGCCGCGAAGCTTACCGCGGCGACCGCGAGACTCGCGAGCGGGGCGACGTCCGAGACGCCGAGAAAGCCGTAGCGAAACCCGTCGACGAGGTAGAAAAACGGGTTGAAGTGCGAGGCCGCGCGCCAGACGACGGGCAGCGCCTCGACCGAATAGAACACGCCGGCGAGGAACGTGAGCGGCAGGACGACGAAGTTCTGGAACGCGGCGAGCTGGTCGAACTTGTCGGCAAGCACGCCCGCGACCAGCCCGAGCGCGCCGAGCGTCGCCGCGCCGAGCAGCGCGAACGCGAGCGACCACAGCGGCGCGACCGGTCGCAGCTCGACGAACGGCGCGGTCGCCGCGAGCACGCCGGCACCGACCACCAGCCCGCGCACGACGGCCGCGGCGACGTAGGCGGCGTAGAACTCCAGGTGCGAAATCGGCGCAAGGAGCACGAACACGAGGTTACCGGTGATCTTCGACTGGATGAGGCTCGAGGAGCTGTTCGCGAACGCGTTCTGCAGCACGCTCATCATCGCGAGCCCCGGCACGAGGAATTCGCCCCAGGCGCCGCCGCCGGGCGCAGGCCCCCGCCCCTCGAGCGCCTGAACGAAAACGACGAGATACAGAAGCGCGGTGAGCACCGGGGCGGCGACCGTCTGGAAAATCACCTTCCAGAAGCGCAGCACCTCCTTCGCGAAGAGGGTCGGAAAGCCGCTCATCCCGGCCGCGCCATCACGCGCAGGAAGACCTCTTCCAGGTCGGGCGGGTGCAGCTCGAACTCGGCGATGCGGACCCCGGCGCCGCGCAGCCGCGCAAGCACCTGCTCGAGCTCGGCAAGATCGCGCAGCCGCAGCACAAAGCGCGTGCCGTCCCGCCCCGCGACCGGCAGCCCGAGGTCCTCGGGAAGGTCCTCGCGGTCGAGGCGCAGCTTCAGCACGAAGCCGGAAAACGTGGCGAGCAGGTTTTTCGTCGAATCGAGCGCGACGACGCGGCCGGCCTTCAGCATCGCGATGCGGTCGCACATCTGCTCGGCCTCATCGAGGTAATGGGTCGTCAGCACGATCGTGTGGCCGTCGCGATTGAGCTGCCGCACGAACCGCCAAAGCCCCTGGCGCAGCTCGACGTCCACCCCGGCGGTCGGCTCGTCGAGCACGATCACCGGCGGCCGGTGCACGAGCGCCTGCGCGACGAGCACGCGCCGCTTCATGCCGCCCGAGAGCGCGCGCATGTTGACGTCGGCCTTGTCCGCGAGATCGAGCTGGTGCATCACCTCCTCGATCCAGTCGTCGTTCGCGCGCAACCCGAAATACCCCGATTGCAGGCGCAGCGTCTCGCGCACGGTGAAGAACGGGTCGAAGACCAGTTCCTGCGGCACGACGCCGAGCGCTCGCCGCGCTCGCCGGTAGTCGCGAGCGACGTCGGCGCCGAGCACGCGCGCGGTGCCGGCCGTCGGGCGCACGAGCCCCGCGACGATGCTGATGAAGGTGGTCTTGCCAGCGCCGTTCGGTCCGAGCAGGCCGAAGCATTCGCCTTCGCGCACCGCGAGCGTGACCCCGGCGAGCGCCGCGAGCGCCCCGTACCGTTTTTCCAGGCCGATCGTCTCGATCGCGTAGGTCATCGTGCCCGGAGGGCGGCGACGCGCGCCGCGCGGCCGTGCGCGCGGTTCAGTGGGCGCGCCCGGCCGCGGGCCGCGCGCGCGGCAGGAAATCCGCGACGCCGTAGAGCCGCGCGATCGCCAGCAATCCCTCGGGCAGGCCGGCGAACGCGAGTTCGCGTCCGCGCGCGCGCGCCGCGCGCCGCCAGGCAAGCAGCAGCGCGAGCGCCGAGGAGTCGACCTCGCTCACTTCGCCGAGGTCCACGGTGGCGACGCCGGCTTCGATCTGCGCCTGCCCTTCCTCGAAGAGCTGCGCCACCGTCGCGAGCGTCGCCGGGCCGGCGACGATCATGCGGTCGGCCTCGCGCCGGATCACGACTTTCTTTCCGCTGTCGTCGGGCCGCGCTCGATCGCCGTGTTTTTCGCCTGCAGCGCCTTGATCAGCCCGTCGATGCCGCCATTGCGCACCGCGTTGTCGAACTCGGTGCGGTAGTTGGCGACCAGGCTGATGCCGGCGATGCGCACATCCCACACCTTCCAGCCGCCGGGGCGCTTCTCCATGTCGTACTCGAGCTGGATCGGTTCGGCGCCCGACTGCAGGATGCGCACCGTGACGGTGACGTCGGTGTCGGTAGGCTTTGCGCGCAGCGGACGGAAATCGAACTTCTGGTCGCGGTAGGCGGCGATCGAGCTCGCGTAGGTGCGAACGAGCAGGGTGCGGAACTCCTCGACGAGCCGCGCGCGCTGCTCAGGCGTCGCCTTCGCCCAGTGCCGGCCGACTGCGCTCGCCGTCATCGCCTCGAAATTGAAGTGCGGCAGAACCTTCGTCTGGATGAGGTCGATCACCTTGCGGCGGTCGCCCGCCTGGATGTCCTTGTCCTTCTTTACGATGTCGACGACCTCGAGCGTGACGTTCTTGACGAGCACGTCGGGGGGAACGAGATCCTGCGCGCGCGCCGTGGCGGCGAGCGCGAGGCAGGCCGCGAACGCCGCGGCGGCACGAGCGAGCGACTGCACCCCCTAGCCTCCGCGGGGCGCGCCGGCCGGCGCCGAGCCGACGAAAGGCTCCGCGTGCGATTGCGGCGCAGCGGCCGGTTCCTCGAGCAGCGCGCCGGCGCGCGAAAGGTCGCGCCGCGCCTCTTCGGCGCCCGGCCGCTCCTCGAGCGCCGCGCCGGCGTGCGGCAGATCGGCGCGTTCGGCGCGCGGGGCCTCGGGGCGCTCGGCCCGCGGCGGATTGCCGTCGTGGATCAGGCTCCTGCGGCGCTGCAGGTACGCGTCGCGCTGGAACACGTACTTGTCGAGCGCCGCCTCCTCGAGAATGCGGCTTGCGTCGAGCAGGTCGGCGCGCCGTCCGACCGCGCGCAGCACGAGCATGAACCGACGGGGATCGCGCGGCTCGTGGCGCCAGACCGGGTCGAGCCCGATGTCGAACACGAGCCCCACCGTGTCGCGCACCGTGCTCGAGCCGAGGAACGGCCAGACGATGTAGGCGCCGTCGGGCACGCCCCAGCGACCGAACGTCTGTCCGAAGTCCTCGTCGTGCTTCTCGAAACCCATGTCCGAGGCGACATCGTTGATCCCGAACAGGCCGATCGTCGTATTGAACGCGAACCGCGCCCAGTCGGAGAGCGCGTCCGCCGGCTTGCCCTGCAGGAGGTTGTTCACGCCGATGAAGAGGTCGGCGATGTTCGAGAAAAAGTTCCGCACCCACGTGCGCACCGGGCCGGGGATCACCTCCCGGTAGGCGGTCGCCACCGGCTTGCCGATCGCCTGGTCGAAGGCCTCGTTGAACGAGAACATCGCGCGGTTGAAGCCCTCGATCGGGTCGCGCGGGTCGCCGTTCGGCGTCGCGCAGCCGGCAGAAAGCGCGACCAGCAAGGCGGCCGCCGCGCGCCGCAGCTTCGCGCCCCAGCCCGCGCCCAGTGTGTCCCTGCTCACTTCTTCGCGTCCTTTTCTTCCCTGCCCTCGGCCGCCCTGCTGTACAGGAACTGGCTGATCAGGTTCTCCAGCACCACCGCCGACTGCGTCAGGCGCAGCCGGTCGCCGTTTTTCAGCATCACCCCGTCGCCGCCGGCCTCCAGCCCGATGTACTGTTCGCCGAGCAGCCCCGAGGTGAGGATCTTCGCCGCCGTGTCGCGCGGGAACTGATAGCGGCTGGCGATGCTGAGCGTCACGATCGCTTCGTAGCTCTCGTTGTCGAAGCGGATGTCCGTGACGCGGCCGACCACCACGCCGGCGCTCTTCACGGGCGCCCTCACCTTGAGGCCTCCGATGTTAGCAAACTTCGCCTGGACCTGATACGCGTCCTCCGGCCCGAAGGAGGCGAGATTGCCCACCTTGAGGGCGAGAAACAACAGCGCGCCGAAGCCGGCGGCGACGAAGGCGCCGACCCAGGCGTCGATGGTGGAGCGTTTCATCGCGCGTTTCCTCCGGTAAACATGAACGCGGTGAGCACGAAGTCGAGGGCGAGGATCGCGAGCGACGAGGTGACCACCGTGCGCGTGGTCGCCCGCGACACCCCTTCGGCCGTGGGCGGCGCGTCGTAGCCTTCGAACACCGCGATCCAGCTCACCGCGACGCCGAACACCACGCTCTTGATCACGCCGTTTAGCACGTCCTCGCGGAAATCGACCGACGCCTGCATCTGCGACCAGAACGCGCCCTCGTCGACGCCGATCAGCTGCACCCCGACGAGCCAGCCGCCGAAGATGCCCATCGCCGAAAACAGCGCCGCAAGCAGCGGCATTGAGATCACCCCCGCCCAGAAGCGCGGCGCGACCACGCGCGCGATCGGGTCGACCGCCATCATCTCCATCGCCGCGATCTGCTCGGTCGCCTTCATCAGCCCGATTTCCGCGGTGATCGCGCTGCCGGCCCGGCTCGCAAAAAGCAGCCCGGCCACGACCGGCCCGAGCTCGCGCACGAGCGACAGCGCAACGAGGATCCCGAGCGCCTCGGACGAACCGTAGCGCTGCAGCGTCTCGTAGCCCTGCAGCCCGAGCACCATGCCGACGAAGAGCCCGGAGACGAGGATGATGATGAGCGAGAGCACGCCGGCGAAATAGATCTCGCGCACCGTAAGCGCAAAGCGCCGCAGCGCGACGCCGGAGTGAAGCAGCATGTAGGCGAAGAAGCGCGAGGCGAAGCCGAGCCGCAGGATGCGCGCGGTCACCGCCGCACCGAGCCGCTCGAGCCCCGCGCGCACGCTGCCCACGGCCGCCCGCTCAGCCATCGGCCGCCTCCAGCCCGAGATCGGCGCCCCAGCGCGGCGCCGGATAGTGAAACGGGATCGGGCCGTCGATCTCGCCGGCGACGAACTGGCGCACGAACGGGTGATCCGAACGGCGCAGCGCCGCCGGCGTGCCGTGCGCGACCACGCGTCCCGGCGACATCATGTAGACGTAGTCCACCAGATCGAAGCACTCGGCCACATCGTGGCTGACGACGATCGAGGTCTGGCCGAGCGAGTCGTTCAGTTGCCGGATCAGGCGCGCGATCACGCCGAGCGAGATCGGGTCGAGGCCGGTGAACGGCTCGTCGTAGAGCATCAGTTCCGGATCGAGCGCGATCGCGCGCGCGAGCGCCACCCGCCGCGCCATGCCGCCGGACAGTTCGCCGGGCATCCGGTGCGCCGCGCCGCGCAGGCCGACCGCCTCGAGCTTGAGCATCGCGAGGTCATGAATCAGCGCCTCGGGCAGATCGGTATGCTCGCGCATCTGGAAGGCGACGTTCTCGAACGCGGTCATGTCGGTAAACAGCGCGCCGAACTGAAACAGCATCCCCATGCGACGGCGCAGCGCAAAGATCTCCGCATCGCCGAGCCCGGCGAGGTCGCGTCCGAGGACGCGCACCGAGCCGGCCGAGGGCCGCAGCCAGCCGGCGATCATGCGCAAAAGCGTCGTCTTGCCGCAACCCGACTGCCCCATGATCGCGACCACCGCGCCGCGCGGGATCGAGACGCTCACGCGGTCCAGCGCGAGCCGCGCCGGGTCGTAGCCGAACGAGACGTTCTCGATCTCGACGATGGGAGCGAGGCCGGCCACCGGTGAACGCCGCGCGCAAAGGGCGTCATTCTACTCGAGCGCTCGCGCCCGCTGCGTTTTATAGTTGCGCCATGACGGCGGCGGCCGCCACCCCTGCCCTGCACGCGCACGAGCTTACCAAGCGCTACGGCGCGAAGCTCGCGCTCGCCGGGGTCAGTCTCGCGGTCGCGGCGGGAACGGCGTTCGGCCTGGTCGGCGCAAACGGCGCCGGAAAAACCACCTTGCTCAAGTGCGCGCTCGACCATTGCGCGCCCGATGCCGGCCGGGTCGAGTTTTTCGGCGTGCCGGCGAACGTGCCGCGCGCGCGGGCGCGCCTCGTCTATCTGCCCGAGCGCTTCTCGCCCCCGCATTACATGCGGGGAGGGGAGTTTCTCGCGATGACCGCCGCCTTGGCCGGCGAGCGGTTCGAACGCGCGAAGGCCGAGCGGCTCCTCGCCGAGCTCGAGCTCGAGGTCGACGTGCTCGAGCGTCCGGTGCGGCAGCTGTCGAAGGGCATGACGCAGAAACTCGGGCTCGCGGGCTGCCTGCTTCCGACGAAGGATCTGTACCTGTTCGACGAGCCGATGAGCGGGCTCGATCCGGCCGGGCGCGTCGCGGTGAAGGCGATCCTCGCGCGGCTCAACCGCGAGGGCCGGACGCTTTTCTTCACCTCGCATGTGCTCGCCGACGTCGAAGAGGTCTGCAGCGCGATCGCGGTGCTCGACCGCGGTCGGGTGCGCTTCGTCGGCGCGCCGCGCGCGCTGCGCGAGCGCTACGGCGAGCCGACCCTCGAGCGTGCGTTTCTCGCGTGCCTGCGCGACCATGTCGGGCGCGACTGAGTCCGGCGCCGCTGACGCCCGCCCGCTGCTCCTCGTCGTCGACGACGACGCGCTCGTCGCCGATTCGCTCGCGTTCGCGCTCGGCGCCGACTACCGCGTGCGCACCGCCGGCACGCGCGCCGAGGCGATCGACCTGGTGCGCCGGCTCGCCGAGCCGCCGCAGCTCGCGCTCGTCGACCTCGGGCTGCCGCCCGCGCCGCACGACCCCGAGGAGGGGTTCCGCCTGATCGAGGAACTGCTCGCGCATTCGCCGCGCATGCGCATCGTAGTGCTTTCGGGCCAGAGCGAGGCGGCGCATGCGCGCCATGCGCGCGCGCTCGGCGCGATCGAGTTCGTCGCGAAGCCCTGCGAGCCCGACGCGCTGCGCCGCGTGCTCGCGCGCGCCCTCGCGTTCCGCGCGGCCGAACTGCGCCGGGCGCCGGCCGGCGAAGAGCTGATCGGACAGAGCCCGGCGCTCGTCAAGCTGAAGAACCAGATCGCGCAGTTCGCCGATTCGCCGTTTCCGGTGCTGATCGAGGGCCCCTCCGGCAGCGGCAAGGAGCTGGTCGCGCGCAGCCTGCACCGGCTGTCTGCGCGCGCCGGGCGGCCGTTTCTCGCGCTCAACTGCGCGGCGATCGCACCGACGCTCGTCGAGGCGGCGCTTTTCGGCTACGTGAAGGGCGCCTTCACCGGCGCAAGCGCCGGCAAGAGCGGCTACTTCGAGGACGCGGGCGAAGGCACGCTGCTCCTTGACGAGATCGGCGAGCTGCCGCTCGAGCTGCAGCCGAAGCTTCTGCGGGTGCTGGAAAACGGCGAATTCCAGCGCGTCGGCGAGACCCAGGTGCGCGTTGCGCGCGCGCGCGTGCTCGCGGCGACCAACCGCGACCTGCGTCAGCGCGTGCGCGAGGGCGCGTTTCGCGCCGACCTCTACCACCGGCTGTCGGTGCTCACGCTGGCGGTGCCGGCGCTGCGCGACATGGACCACGACCGGCTGCTGCTGCTCGAGCTTTTCCGCCGCTTCTATGCCGCCGAGGCGGGCGTCGAGCCGTTTCGCCTCGACCCGGCGGCCGAGGCGTTGTGGTGCGCCTATTCTTTTCCCGGCAACGTGCGCGAGCTGCGCAACATCGTGATCCGCCTGACGGCGCGCTATGCCGGGCGCGAGGTGGGCGTGGCCGAGCTCGAGCCGGAGCTGGACATCGCCGGCGGCGATGCGCAGGCGCCGGCCGACGCGGTCCTTCAGGCGCTGCGCCACCTCGAGCGGGCGGGAAGCGTGCGCCTGGACGACATCCTGCGGGATCTCGAGCGCGCCTACGTAGAGGCGGCGCTTCGCCTCGCGCGCGGCAACGTCAGCCAGGCGGCGCGTCGGCTCGGCGTCAACCGGACCACGCTCTACTCGCGCATGGGCGGCGAACTCGCCACGCGCGGCGAGCCGCTCGCGCCGCCGAGGCGGCCCTAGCGTGGCGCTCTATCTCGATCACTTCGGTCTGGCGCAGGCGCCGTTTCGCATCACGCCGCACCCCGACTTTTTCTTCGAGGGCGCAGAGCGCGGCGCGACGCTCGAGGCGCTCCTCTACGCGATCCTGCACGACGAGGGCATCGTCAAGGTGACCGGCGAGGTCGGCAGCGGCAAGACGATGCTGTGCCGCGTGCTCCTCGAGCGGCTGCCGCCGCAGGTGCAGACGGTGTTTCTCGCCAATCCGTCGTATTCGCGCGCCGAGATCGTCGAGGCGATCGCCGAGGAACTGGACGTGCGCCCGGCCGCGGGCGCCGCCGCGGTCTCGATTCGCGACCTGCAGTCGCACCTGATCGCGCAATACGCCGAGGGGCGGCGCGTGGTGGTGCTGATCGACGAGGCGCACGCGATGCCGCGCGATGCGCTCGAGCAGGTGCGCCTGCTCACCAATCTGGAGACCGGCCGCGCGAAGCTGCTGCAGATCGTCCTCTTCGGCCAGCCCGAACTGGACGAAGCGCTCGATGCCGCGGCAATGCGACAGCTGAAGGACCGCATCACGCACAGTTTTCGCATGCGGCCGCTGTCGCCGCCGGAAGTCGGGCGCTACCTCGCGCACCGCATGCGCGCGGCGGGCTACCGCGGTCCCGACGTGTTCTCGCCGGCCGCGGTCGCCGAGATCGCGCGCGGCTCTGGCGGCCTCGTGCGCCGGATCAACGTGCTCGCCGACAAGGCGCTGCTCGCCGCGTTCGCCGCCGGCGAGCATGCCGTCGGTGCAGCGCACGTGCGCGCGGCGATCGCCGACTCGGACTTCGCACCGATCGCCCCGACCCGCCGCGCGCGCGCGCTGCGCGCCGGGCTCGCCGGTGCGGCACTGGTCGCGGTCGGTGCGGTCGCGGGCGCAGGACTGTACGCGCTGCTGAACGACGACCCGACGGTTTCCGCGCCCGCCTCCCCCGCGCCTTCCGCCGCCCCTGCCCCGCCGAGCGCTCCTTCCGCGACGGAGAGTACGGTGACGCGAGCACCGATGCAGGCGCAAGCCGTTGCGCCCGAGCCGCCCCGACTCGCCGACCAGCCGGCGCAGGCCCCGATTTCGGAGGCGCCGACGGCGGCCGAGCCGCTGCTCAGGCCGGAACAGCTCAGGCGCCTGCTCGCGTATCCGACCGGCGGCAATCGGCTGCTCAAGGAACGCATCGCCGCCGCGCGCGAGCGGCTCGAGCGCGAGCCGGACTCGCACTGGAGCGTCGAGCTTTTCGTGACCGACAACAGCGACGCCGCGCGCACCGAGCGCTTCCTGCTGCGCGCGCGCGACATGGTGCCGATCGAGGACGTCTACGTAATCCCGGTGCTTGCCGGGCGTCGCTACCGCATCCGGGTGACGTTCGGTGCGTATGCGGCGCGCGAGGAAGCGCTCGAGGCAGCGCGCAGGCTGCCGCCCAAGTACCAGCGCGCGTTCCAGCTCGAGCCTCGCTCCTTCATGGAGCTGCGCGCCGAGGTCTGAAAGGGGCATGGCGACAGGGGGTCGGCGAATTTGTTGACACCCTGGGGGTGTTATATCCTGTCGGCATGGAAGAAGCTGCGGGGTCAAGGCGGCAACGCGAGGGCCGTGGGCACTGCGCGATCGCGATCGTGCTGCTCGCTGCCGGCTGCGCGCAAGCGCCGCTCAAACCCGCCGACACGCACCTTCGCGCCCCCGAGCCGCGCGCCGAAGGCGAGATTCCCCCGCCGGTACTGGTCGCCCCGGTGCTGCCGGTGCCGAAGCCGGCGCCGCGGCCGGAGACCTACAGCGTGGTGGTGAACGACGTTCCGGTGCACGACCTGCTCTTTGCGCTCGCGCGCGATGCGAAGCTGAACGTCGACATCCACCCGGGGCTCACTGGTCGGGTGACGCTCAACGCGATCGACCAGACGCTGCCGCAGCTGCTCGCGCGCATCGCGCGGCAGGTCGACATGCGTTGGGAACTCGACGGCCAGAACCTCGTGGTGATGCGCGATACGCCCTACCTGCGCGTCTACAAGGTCGACTACGTCAGCGCCTCGCGCAACGTCAAGATGCAGTCGACCGCCTCGACGCAGTTCGGAACGACCGGGGCGACGAGCCCGGGCGCCGCTGTCGGCACCGCCGCCGGCACCGGCGCGACCGCGACGGTGGACGTCGTCTCGACCAACCAGCTCTGGGACGCGATCGTGCAGAACGTGCGCGAGATCCTGCGCGAGACCGACAAAATTGTGCCGTTGACGGCCCCGGCGCCGGCAGCGCAGCCGGCAACCGCCGCAGCGCCGCCCGCCGCGCCGGCACCGGCACAATCGGCGCAGGCGCCGCCCGCTGCGCCGGCGCCCGCCGCGCAGCCGGCGGTCGAATTCCGCGAAGCGGCTTCCGTCATCGGCAACCGGGAAAGCGGCGTGCTCTTCGTTCGCGCGACCTCCCGCCAGCACGAAAAAGTGCAGGAATTCCTCGACCAGGTGCTCGCCAACATCCGGCGTCAGGTGCTGATCGAAGCGACCATCGTCGAGGTGCAGCTGAACAACGCCTACCAGCGCGGCATCGACTGGTCGCGCGTGCGCCGCGGCGCGAGCGGCGTGACGCTCCGGGGCTTCTCCGCGCCGGCGATCCCCGAGGTCGATACCAATCGGTTCATCATCGACGCCGCGGTCGCTTCGATCGGGCTGGAGGCGACGATCCGGATGCTCGAGACCTTCGGCGACGTGCGCGTGCTCTCCAGCCCGAAGGTGAGCGTGCTCAACAATCAGATCGCGCTGCTGCGCGTGACGCGCGACATCGTCTACTTCACCGTCTCGCCCTCGACCACGCCGATCACGATCGCCGCGACCGCCGGCGTGCCGAACATTCAGCTGCCGTTCAACACCACGCCGCAGGTCGCCGCCGAGGGCTTCATGATGAGCGTGCTGCCGCAGGTGAGCGACAACGACACGATCGTGCTCAACGTCCGCCCCACGATCCGCCGGCGCGTCGATTTCGCGGTGGATCCCAATCCGGCGATTCCGGCCGCGACCCCGAACCTCGTGCCGGTGTTCGAGACCCGCGAGCTCGATTCGATCCTGCGCATCCAGAGCGGCCAGATCGCCGTGCTCGGGGGCCTGATGCAGGAGCAAGCGGAAAACACCGAGGACGCGATCCCCGGCGTGCGCGACTTGCCGCTCATCGGCCCTCTCACCGGCCAGCGCAGAGACGTTCGCCGCAAGACCGAGCTGGTGATCTTCCTGCGCGCGACGGTGCTGCGCGACCCCACGATCGGCGGCGATTTTCGCGAGCTTCGCCAGCATCTGCCCGGAGAGGACTTCTTCCGCAAGCCGAATCCGGGGCGCGTCGCGCCGCAGATCGGCCCCTCGGGCGCGCCGCTGCAGTGACATGAGTCTGCTGCTCGAAGCGCTCAAGCGCGCCGAGAAGGCAAAAGCGGAAGCCGAGCGCCGCGCGCGCGGCGCGACGCAGGCCGGCGACGCCGATCCGGAACCGACCGCCGCCCAGCCCGCAAAGCACGTCACCACGCGCGAAGACCTGCCGCCGATCTCCGCGCCGCTCGAGATCGCGACAGACGATCTCGGCGCGCCGGAGGCGAAAAAGCCGGCGCGGGAACTCTCGCTCGAGGAAGTGCCGCCGGCGCCGCCCGCGGCGCCGCGCTCCCCTGAGCGGCGCGAGGGCGCGCGCGCCGCAAGCGAGGCCACCGCGCGCAACCGTGCGACGGCACAGAAGGTTTTCGAAGCGAAGATGCGCGAGCCGAACCCGAGGCTTCCCTTCTACATCACGCTCGGCGTGCTCGGTGTCGCCGCGGTCGCCATTTTCGTGTACTTCTGGATCCAGCTGCGGCCACCGCCTCCGCTCGTCAATCCGAACCCGCCGCAGCCGCCGGGCGAGGCGCCGACCGCACTCGCGCAGGCAAAGCCTGCAGAGCCGACACCCGCCGCGCAGCCGCCTGCGCCGCAGCCCGAGATTCCGGGATTGCCGGCCGTATCCGCGCCGAGCGCGCAGGCGGCTCAGCCGGCCATACCGCCTGCACCGGCCGCGGCGCCGGCGACACCCGCCCCGCAGAAGCCGTCGGCCGGACCGGCTGCGCCGGAGATCGCGAAAGCCCTCCCCCCCGCGGCGAAGCCGTCGGCGCGGGCGGCGGCTGCGCCTTCGCCCGCGCGAACAGCGGCCGCCGATCAGGCGGCGCTCAGCGTTCGCCGGCCCGAGTTACAGGTGCATCCGCGCGTCGAATCGGGCTTTGCCGCCTATCACGCCGGCGATCTCGCGCGCGCGCGCGCCGACTACGAGGCCGCGCTGCGCGACGATCCGGGCAACCGCGATGCGCTGCTCGGGCTCGCGGCGGTCGAAATGCGCGCGCAGCGCTATGCGGAGGCCGAGGCGCTCTACCAGAAGCTCCTTGCGGCCAATCCGCGCGATCCGCACGCGCAGGCGGGTCTTCTCGCGCTTCGCGCGCAGATTCTCGATCCGGTGATCGCGGAATCGCGCGTGAAGACCCTGCTCGCCGGCGACCCGGACGCGGCCGCGCTGCATTTCGCGCTCGGCAACCAGTACGCGCTGCAGGCGCGCTGGGCGGAAGCGCAGCAGGCGTATTTCCGCGCCTGGGTCGCCGATCCCGAGAATCCGGATTTCGCGTACAACCTCGCCGTCAGCCTCGACCAGCTGCGCCAGAGCGCGCTCGCCGCGGAGTACTACCGGCGCGCGCTCGCGCTCGCAGAGAGGCGGGCGGCGAACTTCCCGCTCGAGGTGGCGCGTCAGCGCGCGGCGCAGCTCGCGCGCTGACAACCTTTTGCACCCGCGCGCCCGCCGGGCGCCGGTATCATGGAGCCCGCATGAATCTGCCCGCGACGCCCCAGGCCCGGCGCCACATCGGCCAGATCCTGATCGACCAGGGCATCCTCACCGAGGACCAGCTGAGGATCGCGCTGCTCGAGCAGACCAAGTCGCACATGCCCGTCGGGCGACTGCTCGTCAAGCTCGGCTTCGTGTCCGAGGCGACGCTGCGCGACGCGCTCTCCGAAAAGCTCGGCCTGCAGCCGGTCGATCTCGCGCACATCATCGTCGATCCGGTCGCGCTCAGGATGCTGCCGCGCGAGCTCGCGCGCCGCTACCGGATGTTTCCGGTGGCGGTGGATCGGCAGGCGCGGCGGTTTATCGTCGCGCTCGCCGACACGAACAACATCGTCGCGATCGACCAGCTGCGCGCGCACCTCAGGAACGAATACGAGATCGAGCTGCGCCTGGCGGGCGACTCGGAGATCGAGCGCGCGATCGAGCACTACTACGGCCACGAGTTCTCGATCGACGGTATCCTGCGCGAGATCGAGACCGGCGAGGTCGACTACACCTCGATCGCCGAGGGCGACGAGTACTCGCAGCCGGTGGTCCGGCTCATCTCGGCGCTCCTTGCCGACGCGGTCGAGCGCGGCGCTTCCGACATCCACTTCGAGCCGGAGCAGAATTTCCTGCGCATCCGCTACCGCATCGACGGCGTGCTGCGCCAGATCCGGAGTCTGCACAAGACCTACTGGCCGGCGATGGCGGTGCGGCTGAAGGTGATGGCGAAGATGAACATCGCCGAGACGCGCGCGCCGCAGGACGGCCGCATCTCCGCCACCATGGCCGGGCGCGTGGTCGATTTCCGCGTCGCCTCGATGCCGACGACGCACGGCGAGAACATCGTGCTGCGGATCCTCGACCGACAGAAGGGGATCGTGCCGCTCGAGCGGCTCGGCCTGGAGGAGGGGCAGCTCGAGCTTCTCAAGCGGATGCTCGCCCGCCCCGAGGGCATCATTCTCGTCACCGGTCCGACGGGCAGCGGCAAGACCACCACGCTCTACTCTGTGCTCAACCACATCAATTCCGACGGCGTCAACATCATGACGCTCGAGGATCCGGTCGAGTATCCGATGACGCTCATCCGCCAGACGTCGGTCGCCGAGGCGGCGAAGCTCGATTTTGCGAACGGCATCCGGGCGCTGATGCGCCAGGACCCGGACGTGATCCTCGTGGGCGAGATCCGCGACGCCGACACCGCGCAGATGGCCTTCCGCGCGGCGATGACCGGGCACCAGGTGTTCTCCACCCTGCACACCAACTCGGCGGTGGGCGCGATTCCGCGGCTGCTCGACATCGGCATCGCGCCCGACATCATGGCGGGCAACATCATCGGCGTCATCGCGCAGCGGCTCGTGCGTCGGCTGTGCCGGACCTGCCGTCAGCCATACGACCCGGACGTGCGCGAGCGCCGGCTCGTCGGCGCCGCGCCGACCGAGGCGCTCGCGCTGTTTCGTGCGGTCGGCTGCGAGCACTGCGACTACCAGGGCTATCGCGGCCGCGTCGCGATCATGGAGATCCTCAAGATCGATCCGGCGATCGACGAGCTGATCGCGCGCCGGGCGACCGCGCGCGAGATCCTCACCGCGGCGCGCGCCAAAGGCTTCAAGACCCTCGCCGAGGACGGCGTGCGGCTGGTGCGCGCGGGCGCGACGAGCGTCGAGGAACTGATGCGCGTGGTGGACCTCACCGACCGGATGGCGTAGCGGCGCCGGGGGCGCGCCGACTTGCATCGGCGGCCGCGCCCGGTGCATCCTGAGGCCGATGCCGCTCTACACCTACAAGGCGATCGACGCGCACGGCAAGGCGGTGCTCGGCCGCGCCGAGGCGGTCAACCTGTTCGACCTCGAGCAGCGCCTTGCGCGCATGGGGCTCGACCTCGTCACCGGCGCGCCGACGGCGCAGAAATCGCGCCTCGTCGGCGGCGTGAGAATCCGCCGGCACGACCTGATCAACTTCTGCTACCAGCTGGAGCAGATGACGAGCGCGGGGGTCCCCATCGTCGAAGGGCTCGCCGATCTGCGCGACAGCGTCGAGAACCTGCGCTTTCGCGAGATCATCGGCGGGCTGGTGGAAGCGATCGAGGGCGGAAAGAGCCTGTCGCAGGCGCTCGCCGAGTATCCGGAGGTGTTCGGTCGCGTGTTCACGAGCCTCGTGCGCTCGGGCGAGCAGACGGGACGGCTTCCCGAGGTGCTGAAGAGCCTCACCGAGTCGCTCAAGTGGGAAGACGAACTGGTTGCGCAGACCAAGAAGCTGATGATGTACCCGGCGTTCGTCGGTGTCGCGGTCCTCGCGGTGACGTTCTTCCTGATGATCTACCTCGTGCCGCAGATGGCCGGGTTCATCCGCAACATGGGGCAGGACATCCCGCTCCAGACGCAGATCCTCATCGCGGTGTCCGGGTTCTTCGTCGACTGGTGGTGGGCGATTCTCGCCGCACCGTTCGTGCTGTGGTTCGCGGTGCGCTGGGCGGCGCGCGCCGATCCGCGCGTCGAATTCCTGATCGATGACCTCAAGCTGCGGCTGCCGCTCGTCGGGCCGATCCTGCGCAAGATCATCCTGTCGCGCTTCGCCTCCAGCTTCGCCATGATGTACGCTTCCGGTATCACGGTGCTCGACGCGATCCGCTCGACCGAGGACATCGTCGGCAACAAGCCGATGCAGAGCGCGCTCGCCGCGGTCGGACAGGCGATCGCCGAGGGGCGCAACCTCACCGGCGCGTTCCAGGACGTCGGGCTCTTTCCGCCGCTCGTCATCCGCATGCTGCGCGTCGGCGAGGCGACCGGCGCGCTCGACTCCGCGCTCCTCAACGTGAGCTACTTCTACAACCGCGAGGTGCGCGAAGCGATCGGTCGGTTGCAGGCGATGATCGAGCCGGCGATGACGCTCATCCTCGGCGCGATCCTCGGATGGGTGATGCTCTCGGTGCTGGGGCCCGTCTACGACAGCATCTCGAAGATGAAGTTCTAGGCGCGATGGCGCGCAAGTTCGTCCTCTACTTCGGCACCGGTGCGCACCGCCTGTACCGCTGGCGCCGCGCCGGATTGGAACCGGCGGCGAGCTTCGGCGCTGAAGACGACGCGGGCCCCGCCGCGCTGCGCGACTTCCTGCGCACCGTGCCCGGGGCGCTGGTCGCGCTGGTCGCCGATCTCACCGGCGAGGATTTCCACGAGGACCAGATCCCGTTCCTGCGCGGCGCGGACCGCGCGGCGGTCGTGCAGCGCCGGCTCGCGCAGCGCTTTCGCGACGCGCGGCTCGCGACCGCGCTCTCCCTCGGCGTGCTCGCCGGCGAGCGGCGCACCGAGCGACTTCTGCTCGCGTCGTTCGCGAACGGCGCCCAGTTCGTGCCCTGGCTCGAGGCGATCGCCGACGCCGGCGCGCGGCTCGCCGGCGTGTACTCGGCGCCGCTTCTTGCGCCGGCGCTCGCCGCGCGCCTCGGGGTCCGTACCGGACCGGCAATTCTCGTCACCGTCAACGCGAGCGGGCTTCGCCAGTGCTACCTCGACCACGGCCGGCTGCGCTTTGCACGCCTCGAGCCGGCCGCGGACCTCGCCCCCGACGCGCTCGCGGCGTTCGTTCGCTCCGAGACGCTGCGGCTTGCGGACTATCTCGCCACGCTGCGCGCGCTGCCGCGCGACGGGCCGCCGGCGCAGGCGATCGTCGTCGCCCCCGACGGCATGCGCGACGCATTCGCGCAGACGCTCGACCCCGGCGACCGGGTCGTGATTCGCACGCTCGCGATGTCGGAAGTCGCGCGCCGCATCGGGCTGCGGCGGCTCGCGCCGTCAGCCGGCGCCGAGCAGCTCTACCTGCACCTTGCGCTGCGCCGGCCACCGAAGGAGCAGTTCGCCCGCCTCGAAGACCGGCGCGCCTACGTGCTCTGGCAGGTGCGCCGCGCGATCGTCGCCGCCGGGGGCGCCGCGTTTGCCGCCTGCGCGCTCTATGCCACGGGCCTGTGGCTCGACGTCACCGACGTGCGCGATCAGACGGCGACGCAGCGGCGCGAGGCGCAGCAGGCGACGCGCGAGCACGAGCGCATCACCGCGACCTTTCCGGTCACGCTGACGACGACCGACAATCTCAGGATCGCCGTGCTCGGCTTTCGCGAGATCGCCGAACGCACCGCCTCGCCGGAGGCGGCGCTCGCGCACCTCTCGCGCGCGCTGGCGCAGTTCCCGCAGATCGAGCTCGATGCGCTCGTCTGGCGCGTCGACGCGCCGCGCGAGCCGGGCGCCGCGAACCCCGGGGCGGCGCCGCCTGCCGCCACCGCGCCGGTCGCGGCGGAGGCCAAGCCGCCCGCGCGGGTCGCACTCGAGCAGTCGCTCGAGATCTCGGGGCGGGTCGAGGCGATCCAACGCTCCGACTACCGGGCGATCACGGAAGCGGTGCGGCGGTTCGCGCAGACGCTCGCCGGCGCCGGCGGCTGGCGCGTCGTCGCGACGAAACTGCCGTTCGACATCGCGCCGGATGCGACCCTTTCGGGCGACATCGGGGCCGACGCCGCAAGCGGCGACGCGCCGCGCTTCACCGTCACCATCGCGCGGGCGGTGCCGTGAACTTCGACGCGAAGGAATGGCGGTCGCTCGCGCTGCCGCTCGCCGCGGCGCTCGCGCTCCTCGCTGCGGGCGCCGGCCTCATCTGGCATGCGCGCACGACCCTCGCCGCCGAGAACCGAAGCCTCGCCGCCGCGCGCGCCGAGCGCGCGCAGGCTGTCGAGCGGCTTGCGCGCATCGCCGAGGAGGAGCGCGAAGTGCGCGAGAAGATCGAGATCTACCGTCGCCTGCGGGACGCGGGCATCCTCGGCGAGGAGAAGCGCCTGGAGTGGGTCGATGCGATCGCGCGCATCCGCGCCGCCCGGGAGCTGCTCGACCTTCGCTACAAGGTGGATCGGCAGCGGTTGCTTCGGTCGGCCGCCGGCAAGCCGGCGAGCGTCGATTTCTACGCGAGTACGATGAACGTGGAGCTCGCGCTCCTGCACGAGGGCGACCTGCTCGGTTTTCTCGCCGATCTGCGCAACGCCGGTCACGCCTACGTCGCGGTGCAGCGCTGCGCGATCGCCCGCACCGCACAGCCGCCCTCGGGCGCAGGCCTTGCCCCGCGGCTGCGGGCCGAATGCGCGATCGACCTGATCACCGTGATGGACCGGGCGGCGAAAACATGAGGCGGCGGGCGCTCGTCGTCGCGGTCGCGGTCGCTTCGGCCTCCCCCGGCGCGGCCGCCGAGGAGCTGGGGCGGCTCTTTTTTACCCCGGAGCAGCGCGCAGCGCTCGATGCGCGGCGCAAGGCGAAGATCCCGGAGAAACCTGCGCCGGTGGTCGCGGAATCGCCGGTGACGCGCCTCGACGGCTACGTACGGCGCGAGGACGGCCGCTCGACCGTGTGGGTGAACGGCGTTCCGGCGCCGCAGGAAGCGCCGCCGGACGGCATGCGCTTTGCCCCGAGCCGCCGCGACCGGCTCGCGGTCTCGGTCGCGCTCGGCGAAGGGGAGCGGCGTTTCGAGCTCAAGGTGGGCGAGCGGCTCGATCGCGAAAGCGGCGAGGTGCGCGATCTGGTGGACAAGGGGGCGATCCGGGTGCGGCGCGGCGCGGGGCCATGAGAGCGCGCTTCGCAAGCGTTCAGGTGGGCGCTGCGCTGCTTGCGCTCGTCGCCGTCATCGGACTGGCCTCCTCTTGGATGCTCGTCTCGCGCCTGAACGCCGAGAGCGCGAACCTGGAGGCGGTTCGCCGGCAGCGCAACGCCGAAGTGCTCAACCGCGCCAAGCAGGCGCTCATCGGCTACGTCGCCGCGCAGGCGGCCAAGACCTTCGAGGACGACCCCGGTCGCCTGCCCTGTCCGGAGGCCGCGGCCTTTTTTGGCCACGCCGAATACGAGGGGCAGAGCAGCCCGTACTGCACCGCGGGCGGAATCCCGGCCGTGGGCCGATTCCCTTGGCGCACCGTCGGCACCGAAAAGCTCGTCGACGCCTCAGGCGAACCCCTCTGGTACGTCGTCGCCAGTGGCTGGGCGAAACCTAGCTCGACCGCACACACCGTCATCAACTCCAACTGCACGACGGATCCGACGCTGGCCTGCTACGGCGGCCAGCTGACCGTAGACGGCGCGCCGCGCGCCGCCGTCGCCCTGATCATCGCCCCCGGCCCGGCGATCGCGGTCGCCGCCGACAGCGCGGCCGGCTGCGCCGCGCAAAACCAGGCGCGCTCGACGGCCGGTCCGCTCGACCGGCGAAATTATCTCGAATGCGAGAACGCGCACGTGCCGGCCGACGTTCGTTTCGCGACGCGTGGGCCGAAAGCCTCATTCAACGACCAGGTGATCGCGATCACTGCCGAGGAGCTGCTGCCGGCGATCGAGGCGGCGGTCGCCGATCGTTTCGAGCGCGTCGTCGCACCGGCGCTGCGGCGTTGGACTTTCACGACGCTCGCGGCGAACAAACCGAAGGGGCATACCTCGCTCACGGTGCGCAGTACCCGCGGCATCTCGGCCGGAGACACGATCGGCCTGGTGCTGAACGACGGTGGCCTCGGATGGGCGACCGTCTCCGCAGTCGTCTCGGAGACGACGCTTGCGCTCGCGCCGAACAGCCTCGGCGCAGCGACCGCCGGCTACGACGTCCTCCTCAAGCCTCGCCCGGGGTACCCTTTCGCGGCGAGCTTTCCGGTCTCCTCCGGTGCGAGTTACCGCGGCGTCGCAGGAATCACTCAGGGGCTGCTCCCGACGGGATATGCGACGAGCGGAACCTTGTGCACGCCGCTGCCCTGCACGCCTTCCGCATGCGCGCCGCTCGGAGGGCGCTGCGACCCGATGTTCGTCGTCTGGCGCGACAACCCGGTCATCACCCGCGTGAGCGGAGGCGCTCTCGACAGCTCCTCGCACTGCAGCGCCGGCGGCGTGCCGAGCCGCAGCCGGCCGAG
>JAOAFL010000019.1 GCA_026416295.1 Burkholderiales bacterium
AACCAGGCCTGCGTGGAGATGCTCGAGGCGATCGTGGCCGACGGCGGCAACGTGAAGAAGTATGTCGACCTCGCCAAGAAGAAGGATTCGGGCTTCCGGCTCATGGGCTTCGGCCACCGCGTCTACAAGAACTACGACCCGCGGGCGAAGCTCATGCGCGAGACGTGCCACGAGGTGCTCGGCGAGCTCGGCCTGCACAACGACCGGCTGTTCAAGCTCGCGATCGCGCTGGAGAAAATCGCGCTCGAGGACGACTACTTCGTCAGCCGCAAGCTCTATCCGAACGTCGACTTCTACTCCGGAATCGTGCTGCGCGCGCTCGGCATCCCGGTCTCGATGTTCACCTGCATCTTCGCGCTCGCGCGCACGGTCGGCTGGATCGCGCAGTGGCACGAGATGATCACCGACCCGGACCAGAAAATCGGCCGCCCGCGGCAGCTCTACCGCGGGCCGACGCCGCGCGAGGTGAAGCCGATCGACCAGCGCTAGCGAGGGCGACGCCATGATGAAGCAGTTTCTCGACACCTCGTACCTCTTCGGCGGCAACGCGCCGTTCATCGAGGAGCTGTACGAGGGCTACCTCCAGGACCCGGCGTCGGTGCCGGAGGCGTGGCGCGCCTACTTCGACCGGCTGCAGGGGCTGCCGGGCGGCCGCGACGTGCCGCACGCGCCGATCGTCGAGGCGTTCGCCCGGCTTGCGCGCGAGGGCGCCGGGCGCGGCGCGCCGCTCTCGGGCCTCGAGCGCAAGCAGGTCGCGGTCATCCAGCTCGTCGCCGAATACCGCTTCCGCGGCTGCCTGCTCGCCGACCTCGATCCGCTCAAGCGTCTGCCCAAGCCGCACATCGTCGAGCTGGAGCCCGGCTACTACGACCTCACCGAAGCCGACATGGACACGGTGTTCGCCACCGGCACGCTGATGGGCGCGGAGCAGGCGACGCTGCGCGAAATCATCCAGCACCTGCGCGACACCTATTGCGGCACGCTCGGCGTCGAATACATGTATCTTTCGAACCGCGCCGAAAAGCGCTGGATCCAGGAGCGGCTCGAGCCGATCCGCTCGCGGCCTTCCTACGGGCCGGACATGAAGCGCCACATCCTCGAGCGGCTCACCGCGGCCGAGGGGCTCGAGCGTTTTCTGCACACCCGCTACGTCGGGCAGAAGCGCTTTTCGCTCGAAGGCGGCGAGACGCTCATTCCGATGCTCGATGCGCTGCTGCAGCGCGCCGGCGCGGCCGGCATCCAGGAGCTGGTGATCGGCATGGCGCACCGCGGGCGCCTGAACGTGCTCGTCAACACCCTCGGCAAGATGCCGAAGGACCTGTTCCGCGAGTTCGAGGGACACCACGACGAGTCGCTGCTGGCCGGCGACGTGAAGTACCACCAGGGCTTTTCCTCCGACATCAGCACGCCCGGCGGGCCGATGCACGTCGCGCTCGCGTTCAACCCCTCGCACCTCGAGATCGTCAACCCGGTCGTGCAGGGCTCGGTGCGCGCGCGCCAGCACCGGCGGCGCGACCGCGATGGCTCGCAGGTGCTGCCGGTGCTCATCCACGGCGATGCGGCGGTCGCCGGGCAGGGCGTGGTGATGGAGACGCTCAACCTCTCGCAGACGCGCGGCTACGGCACCGGCGGCACGGTGCACATCGTGGTGAACAACCAGATCGGCTTCACCACCTCGGATCCCCGGGACGTGCGCTCGACGCTTTACTGCACCGACGTCATGAAGATGGTCGAGGCGCCGATCTTCCACGTGAACGGCGACGACCCGGAGACCGCGGTGATGGCGATCGAGCTCGCGCTCGACTACCGAATGAAGTTCAGGAAGGACGTGGTGGTGGACCTGGTGTGCTTCCGCAAGCTCGGGCACAACGAGCAGGACGAGCCGATGGTGACCCAGCCGCTCATGTACAAGATCATCGGCCGGCATCCGGGCACGCGCAAGCTCTACGCCGACCGGCTGGTCGCGCAAGGGGTGCTCGCGCCGGAGGAGCCCGAGCGCATGGTCGCCGAATACCGCCAGGCGCTCGAGGCGGGCTACCACACCAACAAGACGATCCTTTCCAACTACAAGCCGCCCTTCGCGGTGGACTGGTCGCGGTTCAAGGGCACGAAGTGGAACGAGAACGACGACACCCGCATCCCGCTCGAGAAGCTGAAGGAACTCGCCGAGCGCATCACGACCGTGCCGCCCGACTTCAAGCTGCACCCGCGGGTCGAGAAGATCATCGCCGACCGGCGGCTGATGGGCCAGGGCAAGATCCCGGTGGACTGGGGCATGGCCGAGCACCTCGCCTACGCGTCGCTGCTCGCCGAAGGCTACTCGGTGAGGATTTCCGGCCAGGACAGCGGTCGCGGCACGTTCTTCCATCGGCATGCGGTGCTGCACGACCAGAACCGCGAGCGCTGGGACCAGGGCACCTACGTGCCGCTTCAGCACGTCGCGCCGAACCAGGGCGATTTCGTGGTGATCGATTCGCCATTGTCGGAGGAGGCGGTGCTCGGCTTCGAGTACGGCTACGCGACCTCCGAGCCGAACGAGCTCGTCGTCTGGGAGGCGCAGTTCGGCGATTTTGCGAACGGCGCGCAGGTGGTGATCGACCAGTTCATCGCCTCGGGCGAGGTGAAATGGGGGCGCATCTGCGGCATGGTGCTGATGCTGCCGCACGGCTACGAGGGTCAGGGCCCGGAGCACTCCTCCGGTCGCATCGAGCGGTTCCTGCAGCTGTGTGCCGACTACAACATGCAGATCTGCGTACCGGCCACCCCGGTGCAGCTTTTCTTCCTCCTGCGGCGGCAGATGATCCGGCCCTGGAGGAAGCCCCTCGTGATCTTCACGCCGAAGAGCCTGCTGCGGCACAAGGAGTCGGTCTCGCCGCTCGAGGAATTCGCCGAGAGCAAGTTCCAGCCGGTGAACGGCGAGTGGGACGCCGACATCGAGCCGAGGAAGGTCAAGCGCGTCATCTTCTGCTGCGGCAAGGTGTTCTTCGAGCTGCTCGCGTATCGGCGCGAAAAGGGCATCAAGGACACCGCGATCGTGCGCATCGCGCAGCTCTATCCCTTCCCGCACGACGAGTTCCGCGCGCAGATCGAGCTGTACTCGGCGGCGAAGGAGGTCCTCTGGTGCCAGGAGGAGCCGAACAACCAGGGCGCCTGGCGCCACATCCAGCACTACCTGCTGCGGCACATGCGGCCCGACCAGGTGCTCGCGTTCGCGACGCGCAAGTCCTCGGCCTCGCCCGCGGTCGGCTACGTGTCGCTGCATCTTGCCCAGCAGCAGGAAGTGATCGAGACGGCGTTCGCGCCGCTCACCGACAATCGCGTGCTGCCGATCCAGGGCACCGGACGGAAAGGGCGCCGCAATGCTCGTTGAAGTGAAGGTGCCGCCGCTTTCCGAGTCGGTGTCCGAGGCGACGCTGCTCGCCTGGCACAAGAAGCCGGGCGAGGCGGTGCGGCGCGACGAAAATCTGATCGACATCGAGACCGACAAGGTGGTGCTCGAGCTGCCGAGCCCCGCCGACGGCGTGCTCGTGCGCGTCTACAAGGGCGAGCGCGACACCGTGAAGGCAGGCGAGGTGATCGCCGCGATCGACACCGAGGCCAAACCGACCGCCGGGGCGGCGGCGGGCGCCCCGGGCGCCGGCGCGACGCCGGCGGCGCCGCGCCCGCCGGCCGACGCCGCGCGTCCTGCGGTGATGCCCGCTGCGCGAAAGCTCGCCGCCGAGCGCGGTCTCGACCCGGCTCGGATCGAGGGCAGCGGCCGCGGCGGCCGGGTGACCAAGGCCGATGTGCTCGCGCACGCGACACCGGCCGCCCCGGCCGCAGCGACAGCGCCGACGAGCCCGGCGGCGGCGCCTGCGGCAGCGCAGCCGGCGGCGCGAGCGCCGCTCGCGCAGCCCGCCCCGCCGGTCGATACCGCGCGCTTGCTCGCCGGCCGCCCGGAGCAGCGGGTGCCGATGACGCGCCTGCGCGCGCGCATCGCCGAGCGGCTGGTGCAGTCGCAGCAGACGGCGGCGATCCTCACCACGTTCAACGAAGTCAACATGGCGCCGGTGCTCGAACTCAGGAAAAGATACGGCGAGCGCTTCGAGCGCGAGCACGGCGTTCGCCTCGGCATCATGTCGTTCTTCGTCAAGGCGGCGGTATACGCGCTCAAGAAGTTCCCGATCGTCAACGCCTCGGTCGACGGCAACGACATCGTCTACCACGGCTACTACGACATCGGCGTCGCGGTCGCCAGTCCGCGCGGGCTCGTGGTGCCGATCCTGCGCGACGCCGACCGCATGTCGTTCGCCGCGATCGAGAAGACGATCGCCGATTTCGCCAGGCGCGCGCAGGAAGGAAAGCTCGCGCTCGAGGAACTGACCGGCGGCACGTTCACCATTTCGAACGGCGGCGTGTTCGGCTCGATGCTCTCCACCCCGATCATCAATCCGCCGCAGTCGGCGATTCTCGGCGTGCACGCGACCAAGGACCGCCCGGTGGTCGAGAACGGCCAGATCGTGATCCGGCCGATGAACTACCTCGCGCTTTCGTACGACCACCGCATCATCGACGGGCGCGAGGCGGTGCTCGCGCTCGTGGCGATCAAGGAGGCGCTGGAGGACCCGGCGCGCCTTGCGCTGGAGATCTAGGGCCGCCGGATGCAGACCTTCGACGTCGCGGTGATCGGCGCGGGGCCCGCGGGCTATATCGCGGCGATCCGCGCGGCGCAGCTCGGGCTTTCGGTCGCCTGCATCGACCGCTGGAAGACGCCGAAGGGCGACTACGCGCTCGGCGGTACCTGCCTCAACGTCGGCTGCATTCCGTCCAAGGCGTTGCTCGAATCCTCGGAGAACTACGAGCGCGTGCGGCACCAGTTCCGGGCGCACGGCATCCTCGCCGACGGCGTGCGGCTCGACCTGAAGGCGATGCTCGAGCGAAAGGACCGGATCGTCGCGCGCATGACCGCCGGCATCGCGGGGCTGTTCCGCAAGAACCGGGTGACCTGGCTCAAAGGTCACGCGCGCTTCCTCGTCGGCGGTCCGCCCTGGAGGCTTCAGGCGGGCGACGAGCAGATCGAGGCGATGAACGTCGTCGTCGCGACCGGGTCGGTCGCGCGCCGCCTGCCCGGCGTCGAGATCGACAACCGCGTGATCTGCGACAACGAAGGGGCGCTCGCGTTCGATTCGGTGCCGCAGCGGCTCGGCGTGATCGGGGCGGGAGTCATCGGCCTGGAACTCGGCAGCGTCTGGCGCAGGCTCGGCGCGCAGGTGAAGGTGCTCGAAGCGCTACCGGAGTTTCTCGGCGCAGCCGACGAGACGGTCGCCGCCGAGGCTTGGAAGATCTTCACCGGGAAACAGGGGCTCGACATCGAGCTCGGGGTTTCTATCGCGGGCGTCGAACGCACTGAGCAAGGCCTTTCGATTCAGTACGTTACACAAGATCGTTCGAGCAAAGTCTTCGAGTGCGACCGGCTGATCGTCGCGATCGGCCGGGTGCCGAACACCGACGGCCTCGGCGTGGAAAACGTCGGTTTGAAACTCGACGCGCGCGGCTTTATCGAGGTCGACGCGCAGTGCCGCACCGCGCTGCCGGGGGTCTATGCGATCGGCGACGTGGTGCGCGGGCCGATGCTGGCGCACAAGGGCGAGGAAGAGGGCGTGATGGTGGCCGAGCTGATCGCCGGACAGCACGGGCACGTGAACTACGAGGCGATCCCCTGGGTGATCTATACCTCGCCCGAGATCGCCTGGGTCGGAAAGACCGAGCAGCAGCTGCGAAACGAGGGCGTCGCCTACCGTGCCGGCCGGTTCCCGTTCGCCTACAACGGCCGGGCGCTCGGGCGCGAGGAACCCGACGGGTTCGTCAAGATCCTCGCCGACGCGAAAACCGACCGAATCCTCGGGGTGCATTGCCTCGGCAGCCTCGCCTCCGAGCTGATCGCCGAGGCGGTGCTCGCGGTGGAATTCGGCGCCTGCGCCGAAGATCTCGCGCGCGTGTGCCACGCGCACCCCTCGATGGCCGAGGCGATGCGCGAGGCGGCGCTCGCGGTCGACGGCCGCAGCCTGAACGGCTGAGCGCCCTGTCGCAGAGCCCGGCCACGCCCCGCGCGCGCGCCGGCCTCGGCGCCACCGCGCGCGGCATGCTCTGGATGGCGGCGACCGGCCTGCTTTTCACGGTGCTGAACGCGATCCTGAAGAAGGTCTCGCACGAGCTCGACCCCTGGCTCGTCGGCTGGCTGCGCTACGCGCTCGGGGCGCTGCTCGTTCTGCCGGCGGTGCTGCGCGCGGGCGCGGCGCGCCTTGCGCCGCGCCGGCACGACCTGCAGTTCCTGCGCGGCGCGTTCCACGCCGGCGGTCTGATGCTGTGGTTCGCGGCGCTGCCGGCGGTGTCGCTCGCGGAACTGACCGCGATCGGCTTCAGCGGGCCGCTGTTCGTCTGCCTCGGCGCGGTGCTCTTTCTCGGCGAGCGCATGAGCGCGGCGCGTTGGCTCGCGGTGCTCGCCGGGTTCGCCGGGGTGCTGCTCGTCGTCGAGCCGTGGCGCGGCGGCCTGTCCGGAATCTCGACCGGCACGCTCCTCATGCTCGCGTCGGCGCCGGTCTTCGCCGGCTCCTTCCTCGTCGCGAAGGCGCTCACCCGGCACGATCCGCCCGACGTGATCGTGCTCTGGCAACACCTGTGGGTGACGGTGCTGATGCTGCCGTTCGCCCTCGCCGCCTGGACGACGCCCGACGCGCGGCAATGGGCGCTGCTCGTCCTTTGCGGTCTGCTCGGCGCCGGCGGTCACTACTGCATGACGCGCGCCTTCCGTGTGGCCGACATCTCGGCGACGCAGCCGGTGAAGTTCCTCGAGCTCGTGTGGGCGGCGGCGCTCGGCTTGGCGGTCTTCGGCACCGTCCCGGGCGGCTGGACGATCGCCGGCGGCGCGGTCATTCTCGCGAGCACCCTGTGGCTTGCGCGGCGCGAGGCGCGCGGCACGTGAACGCACCGAGGGACGTCGTCACCGTCTACCGCGAAAGCCTCGCGCGGCGCGGCTTTCTGCCCGATCCGGCGCAGGCACGCGCGGTCGAGCGCCTTCAACGCCTCTACGAGGAATGGTGCGCCTACAAGGCGCAGCGCGACACCGCCCTCAAGCGGCTGCTCGTGCGTCCCCCGCGGCCGCGCGGGGTGTACCTGTGGGGCCCGGTCGGGCGCGGCAAGAGCTTTCTCATGGACGCGTTTTACCTCTGTGTTCCCCTCGTTCGCAAGCACCGCGTCCACTTCCATCATTTCATGCGCGAGACGCACCGCGCGCTCGACGACCTGAAGGGCGTCGCCGACCCGATCGCTGCGCTCGCGGCGCGCATCGCCCGGCGCTGGCGCCTCGTCTGCTTCGACGAGTTCCACGTCGCCGACATCGCCGACGCGATGATCCTCGGGCGCCTGCTCGGCCAGACGATGGCCCGCGGCGTCGAGTTCGTGATGACGAGCAACTACCACCCGGACGAGCTCTACGCCGACGGCCTGCAGCGCGAGCGGTTCCTGCCCGCGATCGCGCTGATCAAGTCGCGACTGGACATCGTGCACCTGGACAACGGCGTCGATTACCGGCGACTGAAGATGGAACGGCTCCAGGCCTATCACGTCGGCGAGGCCGCCGAGACGGCGCTCGCGCAGATCTTCGAGCAGCTGAAAGACGTGGAAGAAGAGACGGCGGCGCTCGAGGTCGAAGGGCGGCCCCTCGCCTTCCGCAAGCGCGCCGGCGGGGTCGTCTGGTTCGATTTCGGCCCGCTGTGCGCCGAGCCGCGCTCCTACGCCGATTACGTCGAGCTCGCGCAGCGCTTTCACACTGTCTTGGTGTCCGGGGTTCCGCGCCTCGGGCCGCGGGAGGCGGACGCCGCGCGGCGCTTCACCTGGCTGGTCGACGTGTTCTACGACCGGCGCGTGAAGCTCGTGGTCGGCGCCGCCGTTCCGCCCGACGCGCTGTTCGTCGATCCGGGCGCGGCGCGCACCGCCGGCGCGGAGTTCGCGCGCACGGTGAGCCGGCTGCACGAGATGCAGTCGGCGGCGTACCTGCGCGCCGAGCGGCCGCGCCGCTAGCGGCGCGCGCGTTGCGTACAATAGGCGGCCGACGGAGGAGGCCGCCGTGCAGAGCCCGGACCCCAGGAGCCAGCGCATGATCGCGCTGTGCATGCTCGGCTGCGTGCTGTTCAATTTCCCGGTGCTCGCGCTCTTCAACGTGCCGGCGACGCTGTTCGGCGTGCCGCTGCTCTACGCCTACATCTTCCTCGCCTGGGGATTGCTGATCGCGCTGATGGCCTGGGTGATCGAAAGGCGCGACTAGGGAATCGGCCCGTGCTCCGGGGCTGGGTGATCGTCGTCGTCTCGTTCGCCTACCTCGGGCTGCTGTTCGCGATCGCCTACTACGCCGACAAGCGCGCCGACCAGGGGCGCTCGCTGATCGCCAACCCGTACGTCTACGCGCTGTCGCTCGCGGTCTACGCGACCGCATGGACGTTTTACGGCTCGGTCGGCCGCGCCGCGGTCGACGGCGTCGGGTTCCTGCCGATCTACATCGGTCCGACGCTGATGATCGCGCTCTGGTGGATCGTGGTGCGCAAGATGCTGCGCATCACCAAGGAGAACCGCATCACCTCGCTCGCCGACTTCGTCGCCGCGCGCTACGGCAAGAGCGCGCTGCTCGGCGGCGTGGTGACCGTGATCGTCGTGATCGGCATCGTGCCCTACATCTCGCTGCAGCTGAAGGCGATCTCGAGCACGTTCACCATCCTGCTGCAGTATCCCGAGATCGTGATGCCGGCGAAGGTCGGCGCGGTGCCGCCGCTGCAGGACACCGCGCTGTGGGTGGCGATCATCCTCGCGGCGTTCACGATCCTGTTCGGCACGCGGCATCTGTACTCCGCCGAACACCACGAGGGGATGGTGGCGGCGATCGCGTTCGAGTCGCTGGTGAAGCTGCTCGCCTTCCTCGCGGTGGGCGTCTTCGTCACCTTCGGCATCTACGACGGCTTCGGTGACATCTTCGCGCGCGCCGCCGCCGACCCGAAGCTCGCGCCGCTGCTCACGCCGTTCGAGGGGGTCGCCGGCAGCTACGCGAGCTGGGTCTGGCTCACCGTGCTTTCGATGCTCGCGATCCTGTTCCTGCCGCGCCAGTTCCAGATGACGGTGATCGAGAACACCGACGAGCGGCACCTCGCCAAGGCGATCTGGCTGTTTCCGCTCTACATGCTCGCGATCAACCTGTTCGTGCTGCCGATCGCGATCGGCGGACGGCTGCACTTTCCCGACGGCACGGTCGATGCCGACACGTTCGTGCTCACGATCCCGATGGCCGAGCGCCAGGAGCTGCTCGCGCTCCTCGTCTTCATCGGCGGATTGTCGGCCGCGACCGGCATGGTGATCGTCGAGACGATCGCGCTCTCGACCATGGTGTGCAACGACCTGGTGATGCCGGTGCTGCTGCGGCTGCGCGCGCTGCGGCTCGCCGAGCGCGCCGACCTGACGGGGCTCCTGCTCGGCATCCGGCGCTGGGCGATCGTGCTCGTGATCCTGCTCGGTTACCTCTATTTCCGCATCGCCGGCGAGGCGTATGCGCTCGTCTCGATCGGGCTGATTTCGTTCGCCGCGGTCGCGCAGTTCGCGCCCGCCGCGCTCGGCGGCATCTTCTGGAAGGGCGGCACGCGGCGCGGCGCGCTCGCCGGGCTGCTCGCCGGCTTCGCGGTGTGGTTCTACACGCTGCTTCTGCCCGCGTTCGCGCGCTCGGGCTGGCTGCCGGTGAGCCTGCTCGAGGAGGGGCCCTTCGGGCTTGCGCTGCTCAAGCCGCTCGCGCTCTTCGGCCTGACCGGGCTCGACCAGATCACGCACGCGATGCTCTGGAGCATGATCGCCAACGTCGGCGCCTACGTCGGGGTGTCGCTTGCCGGCACGCAAAGCGCCGAGGAGCACCGCCAGGCGAGCCTGTTCGTCGACGTGTTCCGCCGCCTGCCCGAGGGCGGCGGCGCGCGCTTCTGGCGCGGCACCGCGAGCGCGCAGGACCTGCACAACGTGCTCGCGCGCTTCGTCGGCGCCGAGGCGGCCGATGCGGCGTTTCGCGCCTACGCCGCGCGCAAAGGCGTGCGCTGGCCCGACGAGCCGCTCGCCGCCGACGCCGAGTTCGTGCACTACGTCGAAACCGTCCTCGCGGGCGCGATCGGTGCCGCGTCGGCGCGCATCATGGTGGGCTCGGCGGTGAAGGAGGAGGCGCTCACGCTCGAGGAGGTGCGCCAGATCCTCGACGAGGCGTCGCAGGTGGTGATCTACAGCCACCGGCTGGAACAGAAGTCGCGCGAGCTGGAAAAGGCGACCGCGGAACTGCGCGCGGCGAACGAACGCCTGAAGGAACTGGACCGGCTGAAGGACGACTTTCTGTCCACCGTCACCCACGAGCTGCGCACGCCGCTCACCTCGATCCGGGCGTTCAGCGAGATCTTGCACCAGGATCCGAAGGTCGATCTCGCGCAGCGGCGCAAGTTCCTCGGCATCATCGCCAAGGAGACCGAACGCCTGACGCGCCTCATCAACCAGGTGCTCGATCTGGCGAAGATCGAGTCGGGTCGCGCCGACTGGCACGAGAGCGACGTCGACCTGCGCGAGGTGGTGAGCGACACGCTCACCGCGATGGGTCAGGTGTTCCAGGATAAGAACATCCGCGTCGAGACGCGGCTGCCGGAGGTGGTGCCGCGGGTGCGCGCCGACCTCGACCGGCTCATCCAGGTGATGCTCAACCTGCTGTCGAACGCGGTCAAGTTCTGTCATCCGACCGAGGGCCGCATCGAAGTCGCGCTCGCCGTCGAGGACGCGGCGCTGCGCGTCGAGGTGTGCGACAACGGGCCGGGCGTGCGGCCGGGCGACGAGAGAATCATCTTCGACAAGTTCGCGCAGGCGGGCGACGCCCTCACCGGCAAGCCGCAGGGCTCCGGGCTCGGGCTGTACATCTCGCGCCACATCGTCGAGCATCACGGCGGGCGGCTCGGGGTGCGCAACCGTCCCGGCGGCGGCGCGTGCTTCTGGTTCACGCTGCCGCTCGCGCGCGGGGCGCCGCTCGCGGAGGTGACGCATGGCGAAGAAGAAAGTGCTCATCGTTGACGACGAGCCGAACATCGTCACCGCGCTCGAATATCTGCTCGCGCGCAGCGGCTACGAAGTGGCGGTGGCCGAGGACGGCGAGGCGGCGCTCGCGGCCGTCGAACGCGAGCGGCCGGACCTGGTGCTGCTCGACATCATGATGCCGCGGCTCAATGGCTACGAGGTCTGTCGCCGGCTGCGCGAGCGGCCGGACGGGGGCGCGATCAAGATCGTGATCCTTTCGGCGAAGGGGCGCGACGTGGACGTGACGAAGGGCCTGTCGCTCGGGGCCGACCTCTACGTGACGAAGCCGTTCTCGAGCACCGAGCTAATCGCGCGCATCGGCGCGCTGCTCGGCGACCGATGACGCTCGCGCGCAAGCGCTGGCTGTGGACCGCGGTCTCGTTCGGCGCGCTGCTCGCGCTCCTTGCCGCCGTCGCGCTCGTCGTCGCGAGCGCGCTCGCGCCCGCCGAGCGCGAGCGGCTGTCGGCGGCGCTCGCCGAACGCGCGCCGGCGCTCGCGTTCGTCGCGCTGGTGCTCGCGTTCGCGTGCGCCGGCGTCGTCAAATGGCTGTTCGACGAGTACGTCGTCGCGATCCGCGGGCTCGCCGAGCAGACGCACGTGCTCGTCGGCGCGAACGAGGCGCTGCGCGTGCGCACCGACGGGGCGCGCGAGGTCGCCGAGGCGGCCGCGGCGATCAATCGCCTCGCCGACGCCTGGCGCGATCTGAAGCGCGACGCCGAGCGGCGCGCGCAAGAGGCGGCCGCGCGGCTGGAAGAGGAGCGCAACCGCCTCGCCGCGCTGATGGCCGAGCTCGCCGACGGGGTGCTCGTGTGCAACGCCGAAGGCCGGATTTTGCTCTACAACGAGCAGGCGCGCGCACTTTTCGCCGGCGCCGCCCCGGTCGGGCTCGGGCGCTCGGTGTTCGGGCTGCTCGATCGCGCGCAGATCGCGCACGCGCTCGAAAAGCTCGCGCGGCTGGCGCGGCCGGGCGAGGCGCCGCCGGTCACGCGCTTCGTCGCCGCGGTCGGCGCCGGGCGGCTGCTGCGGGTGCGCGCGGCGCCGTTCGGCGCGGCAGGCGGCGGCATGGCCGGGTTCGTGCTCTCGCTGGAGGACGTCACCGGCGAGGCCGGACGCGAAGGCGCGCGCCGCGCGCTGCTCGATTCGCTCGCCGCGAGCCTGCGCGCGCCGGTCGCGAACCTGCGCGCGGCGGCCGAGAACCTGCGCGCGTATCCGGACATGGCGCCGGAGGACCGCGCGCGCTTCCACGCGATCGTCGCCGAGGAATCCCGGGTGCTCTCCGACCGACTGAATGCGGCGCTGCGTCGCTACGCGGAGGCGCTCAAGGCGGGAATCGAGCTGGAGGACATGCGGGTCGCGGACCTGCTGGAGGTCGCCCGCCGGCGCATCGAGAGCGCGCTCGCGGTCGACGTGGCGCTGGAGGAGATCCCCGACGACCTGTGGGTGCGCGCAGACAGCTTCGCCTTGGTGCAGGCGCTCGCGTTCGTCGTCGGGCGCCTCAACCAGGACTATGCGGTGCGAAGGGTGCGGCTCGCCGCGCGCGCCGAGGGGGGCCACGTCGCGCTCGACCTCGACTGGGACGGCGCGATCGTCGCGAGCGATGCGCTCGCGCTGTGGGAGACCGAGCCGATGCAGACGGGCGCCGAGCGCACGCCGCTCACGCTGCGCGACGTGCTCGAGCGCCACGGCGGCGAAATCTGGCCGCAGCGCGCCGGCCCGGCCGGGATGCGCAGGGGCGGCTTTCGGTGGCTGCTGCCCGCGGGCGAGCCCGCGCCCGCGCGCGCCGTGTCCGCGAGCGCGCGCTCGGCGAGCCGCCCCGAGTACTACGACTTCGACCTTTTTCGCCCGAACGACGCCTCGCGCGCGCTCGCCGAGCGCCCGCTCGCGGAACTCGCCTACACCGTGTTCGACACCGAGACGACGGGACTCGAGCCCTCGGCCGGCGACGAGATCGTCTCGATCGGCGCGGTGCGCATCGTCAACGGCCGGCTGCTGCGCAGCGAGGTCTTCGAGGCGCTCGTCAACCCGCGCCGCCCGATGAGCCGCGAGGCGGTGAAAATCCACGGCATCGACGCCGCGACGCTCGCCGGCCAGCCGACGATCGAGCAGGTGCTGCCGGCGTTCCGCCGCTTCTGCGAGGATACGGTGCTCGTCGCGCACAACGCCGCGTTCGACATGCGGTTTCTCGAACTGAAGGAGCAGGCGAGCGGTGTCGCGTTCGACCAGCCGGTGCTCGACACGCTGCTCCTTTCGGCGGCGGTGCATCCGGCGCAGTCGGACCATCGGCTGGAGGCGATCGCCGAGCGGCTCGGCGTGCCCGTCCTCGGCCGTCACACCGCGCTCGGCGATGCGCTGCTCACCGCCGAGATCTTCCTGCGGCTGATCCCGCTGCTCGCCGAACGCGGTATCGTCACGCTCGGTGCGGCGCTCGCCGCCTCGCGCGAGACGTGGTACGCGCGCGTTCGCTACTGAGATGCTGGAAAAGTACGCGCGGCTCGAGGAACGGCTCGCGGCCGAGCAGCAGACGTTCGCGCGACCGCTCGGGGATCTCGTGCGCCGCGCGCCGGTCACCTGCACCGCCGAGCGCCCGCTTGCCGAGGTGGCGGCGCTCATGCGCCGCGAGGGCGTCGGCTCGGTCGTCGTCCTCGACGGCGCAGGCCGGCCGATCGGCATCCTCACCTCGCACGACATGGTGCGCGTGGTCGCCGAGGACCGGGGCGCGGCCCCCGCCGCCGAGCTGATGTCGCGCGATCCGGTCGCGCTCGAGGCGCACGCGTTCGCCTACGAGGCGGCGCTCGCGATGGCCGCGCGCGGCATCCGCCACGTGCTCGTCACCGACGAAGGGCGCCTTGCGGGCGTGGTGTCCGAGCGCGACCTGTTCGCGCTGCAGCGGCTGGGGCTCGGCGAGATCACGATGGAGCTGCGGCTCGCCGCCGATGTGCCGGCACTCGCGGCGCTCGCGGCCGAGATCCGCGCGCTCACCGCGCGGCTGGTCGCGCAGGGCGTCGGCACCGAGCAGCTGACGCACTTCGTCTCGCTGCTGAACGACCGGCTCAGCCGGCGCGCGATCGAGATCGTGCGCAAGCGCCACGATCTTTCGCGGCTGCGCTGGTGCTGGATCGCCTTCGGCAGCGAGGGACGGTTCGAGCAGACCCTCGCCACCGACCAGGACAACGGCCTCGTGTTCGCGGTGCACGAGGGCGGCGAAGCGCAGGCGGCGCGCGCGCCGCTGCTCGCGTTCGCGCGCGAGGTGAACGAGGCGCTCGCCGCCTGCGGCTTTCCGCTGTGCAAGGGCAACGTGATGGCCTCGAACCCCCAGCTCTGTCTCTCGCTCGAGGAGTGGCAGCGGAAGATGGCCGGCTGGATCGAGGTGTCGATGCCGAAGGCGCTGATGGATGCGGCGATCTTCTTCGACTTCCGCGCGCTCTACGGGGATGCAGAACTCGTCGCCGCGCTGCGCGAGCGGGTGCTCGCGCGCGTGCGCAGCCATCCGGCGTTCCTGCGCCACATGGCGCAGGCCGCACTCGAAGCGCGGCCGGCGCTCGGCCGCTTCGGCGGGTTCGCGACCGAGGACGCGCCCGGCGCGCCGCGTTCGATCGACCTGAAGCTCGGGGCGGCGCGCGTCTTCGTCGATGCGGCGCGCGTGCTCGCGCTCGCGCGCGGGATCGCGCACACGAGCACCGCCGAGCGGCTGCGCGCGGCGCTCGGTGAAGGCTCGCCCGAGTGCGCGGCGGCGCTGCGCGCGTTTTTTCTGGTGCAGACGCTGCGGCTCGAGGCGCAGCTCGCCGCCAGCGCCGGCGCGGCGCGCGCAGCGAACCGCGTCGCGCCCGAGCGGCTCGACCGCGTCACCCAGGCGGCGCTGCGCGAAGCGCTGCGCGTGGCGAAGGACTTGCAGCGCCGGCTCGCCCTCGACTACCAGCTCTGATTAGAATGGCGCTCGGGGGGAAGGATCGGATGGAGAGCTTCAAGGCGTTTCTCGTCGCGCAGGAGGAGGGCGGGGTTCGCGCTGGATTCACCGAGATGCGCCCGGCAGACCTCGATCCGGGCGAGGTGCTGGTGCGCGTCGCGTACTCGGGCGTCAATTACAAGGATGCGCTCGCGGCGACCGGCAGGGGAAAAATCCTCCTTCGCCCGAGCTGCGTCGGCGGCATCGACCTCGCCGGCACGGTCGTCTCCTCGAGCGATCCGCGCTTCGCCAAAGGGGATGCGGTGCTCGCGACCGGCTACGACCTCGGCGTCAGGCACCACGGCGGCTACGCCGAGTACGCGCGCGTGCCGGCCGACTGGCTGGTGAAGATCCCGACGGGGATGACGCTCTGGGAGGCGATGGCGCTCGGGACCGCCGGCTTCACCGCCGGGCTTGCGATCGCGCGTATGGAGCACGAGGGTCTCGCGCCCGCGAACGGCCCGGTCATCGTGAGCGGTGCGACCGGCGGCGTCGGCTCGATCGCGGTCGCGGCGCTTGCGCGCCTCGGCTACCGCGTGGTCGCGCTCACCGGCAAGGCGTCCGAGACCGAGTACCTGAAGAAGCTCGGCGCCGCCGAGGTGAAGCTGCGCAGCGAACTCGACCTGACGAAGATCCGTCCGCTCGGCACCGCGACCTGGGCGGGCGCGGTCGACAACCTGGGCGGCGACGTGCTCGCCTGGATCGCGAGCACGATGAAGCCGGGCGGCGCGATCGCGTCGGTGGGACTTGCGGCAAGCGCTGCACTCAACACGACCGTGATGCCGTTCATTTTGCGCGGCGTGTCGCTCCTCGGCGTCGATTCGGTGAATTGCCCGATGCCGCTGCGCGAGCGCATCTGGCGGCGGCTCGCGGGCGAGCTGCGCCCGCCCATGCTCGAGGACATCTGCCGCACGATCGCCTTCGACGACCTGCCCCGGGTGTTCGACGATTTCATCGCTGCGCGCATCCGCGGGCGCATCGTAGTGGACCTGAACGCATGAAGACCTACCTCGAATTCCATCGGCGCTCGATCGCCGAACGCGAGACCTTCTGGGCCGAGGAGGCCGCGCGCATCCATTGGGAAAAGCCGTTTGCGCGCGTCCTCGACTACTCGCGACCGCCGTTTGCGCGCTGGTACGCGGGCGGTGCGACCAACCTCTGCTACAACGCCGTCGACCGCCACCTCGCCGCCCGCGGCGAGCAGAAAGCGCTCGTCTGGATCTCCACCGAAGTCGAGCAGACCCGCAGCTACACTTAC
>JAOAFL010000022.1 GCA_026416295.1 Burkholderiales bacterium
CCGATCCGCGATGTCCGCGACACATTACACCATTTCGCAAGGCTGCGCTCGCCGCGGACGGCGCACGAGGGCGAATGTCACACCCCTGTGCATTGGTGCGGCGCCTTGGCCTCCCCTGCGGTGTCGATCGTCGCCGTCCGGCGTCAGCCGTGGATCACCACCGGGACGTACGGCGGCACCAGCGCGAAGAGTTCCAGCACGTCGGCGTTGCGCATGCGGATGCAGCCGATCGAACCGGGCTTCCCCATCTCGACGATGTCCGGTGCGCCGTGGATGTAGATGTAACGGCGCATCGTGTCGACCTCGCCCAGCCGGTTCACGCCGGGCTCGCAACCCGAGAGCCACAGAATGCGGGTGAGGATCCAGTCGCGGCCGGGGTAGCGCGCGTGAAGTTCCGGCGTCCAGATTTCCCCGGTCGGGCGCCGGCGCACGAACACCGCATTGAGCGGCTGCCCGGCGCCGATCTTCGCCCGCACGATGTGGCGACCGCGCGGGGTGCAGAAGCTGCCCCGGCGCTCGCCGAGCCCGTTGCGTGCGGTCGACACCGGATAGCGGCGCACGATCCGCGCGCCGTCGAACAGCGCGAGTTCCTGCGCCGCCGCGTCCACCTCGATCCTCATCGGCGCGCAGCGAAGAATTCCCGCAGGAGCGCGGCGCATTCGTCGGCAAGCACGCCGCCCTCGATCCTCGCATGGTGGTTCAGCCGCCGCTCGGCGAAAAGATCGACGACGCTGCCCGCCGCTCCCGTCTTCGGATCCGGCGCGCCGAACACCACGCGCGCGATGCGCGCGTGAAAGATCGCACCGGCGCACATCGCGCAAGGCTCGAGCGTCACGTAGAGCGTCGCGTCCGCGAAGCGGTAGTTGTCGAGCGCGCGCGCGGCGGCGCGAATCGCCTCGGTTTCCGCGTGCGACGTGGGATCGCGCGCGGCGATCGGACGGTTCCAGCCCTCGCCGACCACGCGACCACCGCACACGAGCACCGCCCCCACCGGCACCTCGCCTTCCTGCGCGGCGCGGCGCGCGAGCGCGAGCGCGCAGCGCATGAACGCCTCGTCGTTCACTCCCACTCGATGGTGGCCGGCGGCTTGGAGGAGATATCGTAGGTGACGCGATTGATGCCGCGCACCTCGTTGATGATGCGGTTCGAGACGCGCGCGAGCAGCTCGTGGGGCAGCGCCGCCCAGTCGGCGGTCATGAAGTCCGTCGTTTCGACCGCTCGGAGCGCGACGACGTGCTCGTAGGTGCGACCGTCGCCCATCACGCCGACCGACTTCACCGGCAGGAACACCGCGAACGCCTGTGCCGTGCGCTCGTACCAGCCGGCGGCGCGCAGCTCCTCGACGAAGATCGCATCGGCCCGGCGCAGCAGATCGGCGTATTCCCTCTTCACTTCGCCGAGGATGCGCACCCCGAGACCAGGCCCCGGGAAGGGATGCCGGAACACGAGCTCGCGCGGCAGCCCGAGCGCGAGGCCGAGCTCGCGCACCTCGTCCTTGAACAGCTCGCGCAGCGGCTCGAGGAGCTTCAGGCGCAGCGTCTCGGGCAAGCCGCCGACGTTGTGATGCGACTTGATCGTGGTCGCCTTCTTCGTTTTCGCGCCGGCCGACTCGATCACGTCCGGGTAGATGGTTCCCTGCGCGAGCCAGCGCGCGTTCGGAATCCGCGCCGCCTCGCGCTGGAAGACCTCGACAAAGGCCGCGCCGATGATCTTTCGCTTCGCCTCGGGGTCAGCCACGCCGGCAAGACGCGCGAGGAACTCGGCGGCGGCGTCCACGTGCACGATCCGAACGCCGAGGTCGCGACCGAGCGCCTCCCTCACCTGCTCGGCCTCGTTCAGGCGCAACAAGCCGTGGTCGACGAACACGCAGGTGAGCCGGTCGCCGATCGCGCGGTGGATGAGCGCTGCGGCGACCGAGGAGTCCACCCCGCCCGAGAGCCCGAGGATCACCTCGTCGTCGCCGACCTGCGCGCGGATGCGCGCCACCGCCTCGGCTGCGTAGTCGGGCATGTTCCAGTCGCCGCGGCAGCCGCAGATCTCGCGCACGAAGCGATGCAGGATGCGGGCGCCCTGCGGCGTGTGGGTCACTTCCGGGTGGAACTGCACGCCGTAGAAGCGGCGCGCCTCGTCGGCCATGGCGGCGATCGGACAGGCGGGGGTCGATGCGATCGTCCGGAATCCGGGCGGCAGCGCCGCCACCCGGTCGCCGTGGCTCATCCAGACGCGAAGCATCGCATGGCCATCGGCGCTGCGGCTGTCCGCGATGCCGTCGAGCAGCCGCGTCGCGCCGTGCACGCGCACCTCGGCGTAGCCGAACTCGCGCACCGCCCCGCGCTCGACGCGCCCGCCGAGCTGCTGCGCCATCGTCTGCATGCCGTAGCAGATGCCGAGCACCGGTACGCCGAGCGCGAACACCGCCGGCGGCGCAGCGAGCGCGCCGGGGTCGTAGGCCGAGAGGTGGCTGCCCGACAGGATGACGCCGCGCAAGACGCCGTCGGCCGCGAACCGCCGCACGAACCCGTCGTCGACGTCGGCCGGGTGGATTTCGCAGTAGACGCGCGCTTCGCGCACGCGACGCGCGATGAGCTGCGTGTATTGCGCGCCGAAGTCGAGGATGAGGATCCGCTCGTGCAACGCGCTACTCGACGCGGTAGTTCGGCGCTTCCTTGACGATCTGGACGTCGTGCACGTGCGCCTCGCGCATCCCGGCGGCGGTGATCTCGACGAACTGCGCTCGCGCGCGCAATTCCTCGAGCGTCGCCGCGCCCGTATAGCCCATGCTCGCGCGCAGGCCCCCGAGCAGCTGCTGGATCACCCAGACGACGCTGCCCTTGTACGGTACGCGGCCCTCGACGCCCTCGGGCACGAGCTTGTCCACGTTCATCTCCGAGTCCTGGAAATAGCGATCCGCCGCCCCGCGCTGCATCGCGCCGAGCGAGCCCATTCCGCGGTACGCCTTGTACGAGCGGCCCTGGTACAGCTCGATCTCGCCGGGCGCCTCGTCGGTCCCGGCGAACAGCGAGCCGAGCATGACGGCATGGGCGCCGGCGGCGATCGCCTTCGCGATGTCGCCCGAGTAGCGCACCCCGCCGTCGGCGATCAGCGGAACGCCGGTCGGCGCGAGCGCCTCGGCGACGTCCTGGATCGCGGTGATCTGCGGCACGCCGACGCCGGCGACGATGCGCGTGGTGCAGATCGACCCCGGGCCGATGCCGACCTTGACCCCGTCGGCGCCGTGCTCGACGAGCGCGCGAGCGCCCTCGGCGGTGCCGACGTTGCCGCCGATCACTTCGACCTGAGGGTAACGGGTCTTGATCCAGCGTACGCGGTCGAGGACGCCCTGCGCGTGGCCGTGCGCGGTGTCCACCACCAGCACGTCGACGCCCGCCTCGACGAGCGCCTCGACGCGCGCTTCGGTGCCTTCACCGACGCCGACGGCGGCGCCGACGCGCAGCTTGCCCTGCGGATCCTTGCACGCGTTCGGGTGTTCGCTCTCCTTCAGGATGTCCTTGACGGTGATCAGACCCTTCAGCCGGAAGTCGTCATCCACCACCAGCACGCGCTCGAGCCGGTGACGGTGCATCGCCTGCATCGCCTCCTCGCGGCTCGCGCCCTCGCGCACGGTGACCAGGCGCGACTGCGGCGTCATGATCTCGCGCACCGGCTGATCGAGCCGCGTCTCGAAGCGCACGTCGCGGTTCGTGACGATGCCGACGACGCGGCCGCGCTCGACGACCGGAAAGCCCGAGATGCGGTGCTGTTGCTGGAGGGCTAGCAGCTCGCGCACCGTCATGTCCGGCGACACGGTCATCGGGTCGCGCAGCACGCCGGATTCGAACCGTTTCACTTTCGCGACTTCCGCGGCCTGCGCCGCGATCGGGAGATTCTTGTGGATGATGCCGATGCCGCCCTCCTGCGCGAGGGCGATCGCCAGCCGCGATTCGGTGACCGTGTCCATCGCGGCCGACACGAGCGGGATGTTCAGTTCGAGCCGGCGCGTCAGGCGCGTGCGCAGCGACACCTCCCGCGGCAGCACGCGCGAGTGAGCGGGAACGAGGAGGACGTCGTCGAAGGTCAGCGCCTTCCGGAAGACCCGCATGATCTCGCCTGCGCGCAAGTGGGCATTATACGCGAGGACGTGTTTGACGCGGCCGGCGAAAGCCGCTAGCTTCGCCGCATGGCTCTGATCGCGCGCGTTCACGGAGCGACGCTCGGATGCGCAGCCGCGCTGCTCGCGCTCGTCGCCGTTTCCGGTGCGGCACAGGCGCAGATCAAGTGCTGGACCGAGGCCGGTCGGCGCGTGTGCGGCGACACGCCGCCGCCGGGCGCCAAGGTGACGACGGTGCGCGTTCCGCCGCCGACCGAGCCCGCGCCGCCTGCCGCGTCGAAGGACGCGAAGGGCGCGCGGCCGGGACCGCTCACGCCGGCCGAGCAGGAGCAGGAGTTCCGCCGGCGGCGGCTGGAAGCGCAGAAGGCGGCGGAAAAAGCCGAGCAGGAGCGCCAGGAGGCGCAGGCGCGGCGCGAGAATTGCGAGCGGGCGCGCGAGGCGTTGCGCGCGCTGGAAAGCGGCCAGCGCATCGCGCGCACCGACGAAAAGGGCGAGCGCTATTTCCTCGACGACGCCGAGATCGCGCGCGAGGCGGCCAGAGCGCGCCAGCTGGTCGTTCAGTGGTGCGGTAGCTAGCGCCTGCGGGCGCGACGTCGGCGCGCAGCGACCGGGTCGGCGGCGAGCGGCCGCAGGATCTCGACGCGATCGCCGTCGGCGAGCACCGACTCGGGCGGAATACGAACGCCCGCCCTGCCGAGCACGACAGACGCCGCGCGCAACCCGTGGCGCTCGACGAGGCCGCTCGCGGCGAGCGCCTCGGCCGCGGTCGCACCGCGCTCGAGCTCGAGCGTCACCAGGTCCTGGCGCTCGGCGAGCGCCCAGACGACTTCCACCCTCATGCGGCGTCGTCGCGCAGCGCGCGGGCGTGGAACGCCTCGACGATCGTATCGGCCAGGCGCTCGAACAGCGGTCCCAGCGTTCTTTCCGCGAGGCGGTTCGCGAACTCGTACTCCAGCGTGAAATCGACGCGCGCGGCGTCCGGCCCGAGCGGCGCGAAGCGCCACGCCGCGGCGAAGTGCCGGAACGGTCCCTCGCGAAGGCGCATGCGGATCGATTCGCCGGGCGAGTTGACGTTCTCGGTGGTGAGCGAGGCGCGCAGCGGCGGGACGCCGAAAACGAGCGTCGCGACGGTGCGCGCCGCGCTGCGCTCGTGCACGTGCGCCGCGATGCAGTGCGGCACGAAGCGCGGGTACGATTCGATGTCCTCGACGATCGCGTAGAGCCGCGCGACGCTGCGCTCGACGATCGCCGAGCGGCGGATGCGCCGCATGCGGTTGCTAGAATGCGCCAGGCCGTCGCCCATGATCATCGTCGAGAACCGCAAGGCGCTGCACGACTACTTCGTCGAGGAGCGCTACGAGGCGGGTCTCGTGCTCGAAGGCTGGGAGGTGAAGGCGATCCGCGCCGGTCGCGTGCAGCTGCGCGACGCCTACGTCGTGCCGCGCGACGGCGAGCTGTGGCTGATCGGCGCGCACGTGAGCCCCCTTGCCGCCGCCTCGACGCACGTGCGCGCCGATCCGCGGCGCAGCCGCAAGCTGCTGATGAAGGCCGAGGAGATCCGGCGCCTCGTCGGCAGAATCGAGCAGCGCGGCTACACCCTGGTGCCGCTCGACCTGCATTTCGCCAGGGGGCGGATCAAGGCGCGCATCGCGCTCGCGCGCGGCAAGCTCAAGCACGACAAGCGGGCGTCGGAGCGCGAGCGGGAGTGGCAGCGCCAGCGTCAGCGGCTCCTGCGCTCTCGCTGAGCGCGAGCCAGGTCGCGACCACCGTGTCGGGGTTGAGCGACAGGCTCTCAATGCCCTGCTCCATCAGCCAGCGCGCAAGCTCGGGATGGTCCGACGGGCCCTGGCCGCAGATGCCGACGTACTTTCCCTGACGGCGGCAGGCGGCGATCGCTTGCGCGAGCAGCGCGCGCACGGCCGGATCGCGTTCGTCGAAGCTCTCGGCGACGAGCCCCGAATCGCGGTCGACGCCGAGCGTGAGCTGGGTGAGGTCGTTCGAGCCGATCGAAAAGCCGTCGAAATACTCGAGGAAGGCGTCGGCGAGGACGGCGTTCGACGGCACCTCGCACATCATGACGATGCGCAGGCCGTTCGCGCCGCGCCGCAGGCCGTGCTCGGCGAGCAGCGCGACCACCGCGCGCGCCTCGGCGATCGTGCGCACGAACGGTACCATGATCTCGACGTTGACGTAGCCGAGGTCGTCGCGCACGCGCCGCAGCGCCTCGCACTCGAGCGCGAAGCAGTCGCGAAAGCTCGCCGCGAGATAGCGCGCGGCGCCGCGAAAGCCGAGCATCGGGTTTTCCTCCTCGGGTTCGTAGCGCTCGCCGCCGAGCAGCTTGCGGTATTCGTTCGACTTGAAGTCCGACAGGCGCACGATCACCGGCTTCGGCCAGAACGCGGCGGCGATCGTCGCGACGCCCTCGACGAGCCTTTCGCGGAAGAAGGTGCGCGGGTCCGGGTAGCCGCGCGCGGCGCGCTCGACCGCTGCGCGCAGCGCCGGCGGCAGCGCCGCCGCCTCGAGGCAGGCCTTCGGATGCACGCCGATCTCGTGATTGATGATGAATTCCAGCCGGGCGAGTCCGACGCCGGCGTTCGGCAGCTGCGCAAAGTTGAACGCAAGGCGCGGATTGCCGACGTTCATCGCGATCTTGACCGGCAGCGGCGGCAGCTCGCGCCGTTCGTCGGCGACGATCTCGAACGGCAGCGCGCCCTCGTACACGTGTCCGGTGTCGCCTTCGGCGCACGACACCGTCACCAAGGCGCCGTCGGCGAGCCGCGCGGTGGCGTCGCCGCAGCCGACGACCGCCGGAATGCCGAGCTCGCGCGCGATGATCGCCGCGTGACAGGTGCGCCCGCCGCGGTCGGTGACGATCGCGGCAGCGAGTTTCATCACCGGCTCCCAGTTCGGATCGGTCATCGCGGTGACGAGCACGTCGCCCTTCTGCACGCGCGCCATCTCCGAGGCATCGCGCACGTTGCGCACGCGCCCGGAGCCGATGCGGTGGCCGATCGCGCGCCCGCTCGCCAGGACGCGCGAACGCGCCCGCAGCCGGTAACGCTCGCCGCCGCCCGCCTCGACGCGCGCCTTCACCGTTTCCGGGCGCGCCTGCAGCACGTAGAGCAGCCCGTCCGCGCCGTCCTTCGCCCATTCGATGTCCATCGGGCGCCCGTAGTGCGCCTCGATCGCGCACGCGATGCGCGCGAGCTCCAGCACCTCGTCATCCGAGAGCGAAAAGCGCCCGGCGTCGGCCTCGGGCACCGTCACCGTACGCGTGCCCCGTCCCTCGCCGTCGGCGTAGACGATCTTCTGGTGCTTCGCGCCGAGCGCGCGGCGCAGGATCGCCGGCCGGCCGGCGGCGAGCATCGGCTTGTGAACGTAGAACTCGTCCGGATTGACCGTGCCCTGCACCACCGATTCGCCGAGCCCCCACGCGGAAGTGATGAACACGACGTCGCGAAAGCCCGATTCGGTGTCGAGGGTAAACATCACGCCGGCGGCGCCGAGGTCGCTGCGCACCATGCGCTGCACCGCCGCCGAGAGCGCGATGCCGGCGAGGTCGAACCCGCGGTGCGCGCGGTAAGAGATCGCGCGGTCGTTGTAGAGCGACGCGAACACGCGCCGGATGGCGGCAAGCACGCCGTCTGCGCCGCGCACGTTGAGAAACGTTTCCTGCTGGCCCGCGAAGGAGGCCTCGGGCAGGTCTTCGGCGGTCGCCGAGGAGCGCACCGCGAACGAGGCGTCGCCCCCGCAGCGCGCGAGCAGTTGCGCGAAATGCTCCCTTATCGCGGCTTCGAGGTCGGCCGGAAACGGCGCCGCCTCGATCCAGCCGCGGATTTCGGCGCCACAGCGCGCGAGCGCCTCGACGTCACCCGGATCGAGCGCGCGCAGCCGCGCCGCGATCCGCGCTTCCAGCCCGTTCGCGCCGAGAAAGCGCCGGTACGCCGCCGCGGTGGTGGCGATGCCTTCGGGCACCCGCACCCCGGCGGCCGCGAGGTGACGCATCATCTCGCCGAGCGAGGCGTTCTTGCCGCCGACCCGGGGCAGGTCGGACATGCCGAGATCCTTCAACCAGACGACGTACACGCGAGTCACCTCTCTTCGCTGGGTTGCCGAAGGCGCGACGGGCGTCTATTTTATCGGCCGTGACGCAGCGCCGCACCGTGTTTTTCGTCTCCGACGGTACCGGCATCACCGCCCAGACGCTCGGCCACAGTCTGCTCACCCAGTTCGAAGGCGTTCAGTTCCATCAGGTGACGCTGCCGTTCGTCGACAGCGTCGCGAAGGCCGAGGAATGCGTCGCGCGGATCGAGCGCGAGGTGCAGCGCGGCGACGGCCGTCCGATCGTGTTCGCGACGCTGGTCAACAACGACGTGCGCGAGTTGCTGCGGCGCGCCGACGCGGTGTTTCTCGATTTTTTCGAGACTTTCATCGATCCGCTGGAGGCGGCGCTCGGCATGAAATCGAGCCACGCCATCGGCCGCTCGCACAGCGCGCTCGATCGCCAGGAGTACAAGAAGCGCATCGAGGCGGTCAACTTCGCGCTCGCGCACGACGACGGCGCCTCGCACCGCGACCTGCGCGAGGCGGACGTGATCCTGGTCGGCGTCTCGCGCAGCGGCAAGACGCCCACCTGCCTGTATCTCGCCCTGCAGTTCGGCGTGAAGGCGGCGAATTACCCGCTGATTCCGGAGGATTTCCGCCGCATGGCGCTGCCCGAGCCGCTGCGGCCGTACCGCGCGCGCCTCTTCGGGCTCACGATCGCTCCTGAGCGTCTTGCGGAGATCCGCCGCGAGCGCCGACCCGAGAGCAGCTACGCCGATCCGGCCAACTGCCGCTACGAGGTGGAGCAGGCCGAGGCGCTCATGCGGCGCGAAGGCGTGCGCTGGGTGAATTCGACGACCAAATCGGTCGAGGAGATCGCAGCGACGATCCTGCGCGAGCTGGCGATCGAGCGACGGGTCTACTGACGGCTCGCCGCCTCGTAGAAGCAGATCGCGGCGGCCGCGGCGACGTTGAGCGACTCGGCGGCCCCGTGCAGCGGGATCGTGACGCGCAGATGCGCGTGCGCCGCGAGGGCCGGATCCACGCCGCGCCCTTCGGCGCCGAAAAGCCAGCCGAGGCGACCCGAGAGAGCCGCCCGGCGCAGCGGAACCCCGCCCCGCGGCAGCGCGCAGACGATGCGTCCGCCGAAGGCCTCCAGCGCCGGGCCGAGCGCGGCGTTCGCGCGCAGCGCGAGCGCGAAATGCGCGCCCATCGCCGCGCGCAGCACCTTCGGCGCCCACGGATCGGCGCACCCGGGCCCGAGCACCGCCGCCTCGACGCCGAAGGCAGCCGCCGAGCGCAGGATCGTGCCGACGTTGCCTGCGTCCTGCACCGCGTCGAGGAACACGCAGCTTCGCACGGCGCGCAGGTCGGGCGTTTCGGCAGGCAACGCGATCTCGGCGAGAATCCCCTGCGGCGTCTCGGCGTGCGCGATCGCGCGCAGCAGTCGATCGGCGACCACGGTGACCGGGACCTGGGCTCGCGCGGCGAGGCGAGCGAGCGCCGGCTCTGCGAGCGCGGTCTCGGCGAGGACGAGCGCGCGCGGCCGGCGTCCAGCCGAAAGCGCCGCGTCGACGAGATGCGGGCCCTCGAGGATCGCGCAACGCTCGCGCCGGCGCGCGCGGGCGTCGGCGAGCAGGCGCCGCCAGCGCTGCAGGCGCGGGTTGGCGGCCGAGCGGATGACGGCGCTCAGCGCCCCACCTCCTGCGCCGCCTCCCGGGCCGCGAGCACTCGGCGCACCGGCGCGAAGCTGAGCCGGTGCGCCGGCGTCGGACCGAAGCGGGCAAGGAGCGCCAGGTGCTCGGTCGTCGGATAGCCCTTGTGCCGGTCGAAGCGGTACTCGGGATAGCGTTCGTGCAGCAACCGCATCTGCGCGTCGCGGTACGTCTTGGCCAGAATCGAGGCGGCGGCGACCTCGGCGAGCTTGCGGTCGCCGCCGACGACGGCGGTCGCCGGAAACGGAAGCGCGGGGCTGCGGTCGCCGTCCACCCAGGCGCTCGCCGGCGGTGGATCGAGCGCTTCGGCCGCGCGCTGCATCGCGAGCAGCGTCGCCTGGAGGATGTTCAGCCGGTCGATCTCCTCGACCGTCGCCTGCGCGACCGCCCACGCGAGCGCGCGCGCGCGGATCGCCTCGGCGAGCCGTTCGCGCCGCGCCGGCGCGAGCCGCTTCGAGTCGGCGAGTCCCTCGATCGGGCGCGCCGGATCGAGCACCACTGCCGCGGCCACCACCGGCCCGGCGATCGGGCCGCGACCCGCCTCGTCGATGCCGCAGGCGAGCGCGCTACGCACGCCCTGCCTCCAGCACGCCGAGCACGGCGTCGGCGGCTTTCTGCGCGGTGTTCTGCCGCAGCACGCGGTGAATTTCGGCGAATTTCTGCACTTGACGCTGGCGCGCCGCAGGATCCTCGAGCAGCGCGAGCACTGCCTCGGCGAGCGCGCCCGGCGTCGCCTGCGCCTGCACGAATTCCGGTACGAGCGGCTCGCCGGCGAGGATGTTCGGCAGCCCGATGTACGGCAGGTACAGCATGCGCCGCATGAGCGCCCACGTGATCGGCGACTGGCGATAGGTGATCACGAGCGGCGTCTTGAAAAGCGCCGCCTCGAGCGTCGCCGTGCCGCTTGCGACCAGCGCGACGTCGGCGGCGGCGAGCGCCTCGTGCGAATGGCCGAAGAGCAGCGTGAGCGGCAGCGCGTCGCCGTGACGCCGCAGCGCCTGCTCGAACAGCGCGCGCGTCGCGCGCGTCACCGTCGGCACGACGAAGTGCAGGTCGGGCGCCTCCTGCCGCAGGCGGCGCGCGGTGAGCACGAACAGATCGGCCATGTAGCGCAACTCCGAGCGGCGGCTGCCCGGAAGCAGCGCGACGACGCGCCGGCCCGGCGGCAGGCGCAGCGTCGCCCGCGCCCCGGCGCGGTCCGGCTCGAACGGGATCAGGTCGGCGAGCGGGTGCCCGACGTAGGTCACCGGCACGCCCGCCCTTTCGTACAACGGCGGCTCGAACGGAAACAGCGCGAGCAGGTGCGTCACCGAGCGCGCGATGCGCCGCAGCCGCCAGCCCCGCCAGGCCCACACCGAGGGGCTGACGTAGTGGATCGCCGGGATCCCCGCGTCCTTCAGCCGCCGCTCGAGCGCGAGATTGAAGTCGGACGAATCGATGCCGATGAAGAGCGCAGGCCGCTCGGCGAGCAGGCGGCGCGCGAGCCGGCGCCGCATCGCCGCGATGCCGGGATAGTGGCGCAGCACCTCGACGTAGCCGCGCACGCCGAGCCGCTCCATCGGCACGAGCACCTCGAAGCCCTGCGCCGCCATGCGCGGCCCGCCGATGCCGTAGAAGCGCAGTCCGCTGCGGCGCGCGCGCAGCGCCGCGATCAGGTGCGCGGCGAGCAGGTCGCCCGAGGCCTCGCCGGCGACCATGGCGATGCCCGCAGCGGTGGCCGTCACTCGCGGATGATGCCCCGCACCGAGGCGTCGAGGAATTCTGCGAGGGCGCGCACCTCGGGGTGCGCGCGCGCCTGCGCCTCGAGCTCGCGCCGCGCTTCGGCGAGCCCGAGCCCCGAGCGGTACAGCGTGCGGTAGGCGCGTTTGAGCGCGACGATCGTTTCTTCCGCGAAACCGCGTCGGCGCAGGCCGACCGAGTTGATGCCGTAGGGCCGCGCCATGTTGCCCGCCGCCCTTACGTAGGGCGGCAGGTCGCGGTCGAGGTAGGTGCCCATGCCGGTGAAGCTGTGCGCGCCGATGCGCACGAACTGGTGTACGAGCGTCGTCGCGCCGAGGACCGCCCAGTCGCCGACGCGCACGTGCCCGGCCAGCTCGCACGCGTTGGCGAACACGGTGTGGCTGCCGATCTGGCAGTCGTGCGCGAAATGCACGTACGCCATGATCCAGTTGTCGTCGCCGACGCGGGTGACGCCGGCATCGTAGGCGGTGCCGCGGTTGATCGTGACGTACTCGCGGATGGTGTTGTCGTCGCCGATCTCGACCGCGGTGTCCTCGCCGGCGTATTTCTTGTCCTGCGGCGGTCCGCCGATCGAGGCGAACGCATGGATGCGGTTGCGCCGGCCGATGCGCGTGCGTCCCTCGATCACGACGTGCGGCCCGATCCAGGTTCCCGCGCCGATCTCGACCCCCGGCCCGATGATCGTATAGGCGCCGACCGTCACGTCGGCGGCCAGTCGCGCCTGCGGCGCGACGATCGCCGTCGGATGGATCATGCCGGCTCGGTCTGGCGCACGGTGCACAGGATCTCGGCCTCGGCGGCGGTACTGCCGTCGACGGTGGCGCGGCAGGCGAATTTCCAGACGCCGCGCTTCGAGGCGAGGATCTCGACTTCGACCTCCAGTCGGTCGCCGGGCAGCACCGGGCGCTTGAAGCGCGCGTTGTCGATGCCCGCGTAGTAGTAGACCGCGTCGGTGCCGGGCCGCGTGCCGAGGGTGCGAAAGACGAGGATGCCGGCCGCCTGCGCCATCGCCTCGAGGATCAGCACGCCGGGCATCACCGGGCGGTGCGGAAAATGCCCCGGAAAATACGGCTCGTTCACCGACACGTTCTTGAGCGCGCGGATGCGGCGCCCGGGCTCGCAGGCGAGCACCCGGTCGATCATCAGCAGCGGGTACCGCTGCGGCAGGTGCGCGAGCACCGCGTGCACGTCCATCTCAGCCATCGCCGCCCTCCCTCGCCTGCAGGCGTTTTTCGAGTTCCCGGACCCGTCGCGCGAGCGCCGCCAGGTGCCGGGCGAGCGCCGCGTTGCGCGTCCAGGCGTCGTGATCGTCGAACGGATAGACCCCGGTGTAGGTCCCCGGGCGGCGGATCGAGCGCGACACCACGGTGTGCGCCGACACGCGCACATGGTCGCAGATCTCCAGGTGCCCGAGGATGAGCGCGCCGGCGCCGATCGCGCAGTGGCGCCCGATGCGCGTGCTGCCGGCCACCGCGGCGCAGCCGGCCATCGCGGTGTGCGCGCCGATGCGGCAGTTGTGGCCGATCTGGATCTGGTTGTCGAGCTTGACGCCGTCCTCGATGACGGTGTCTTCCAGCGCCCCGCGATCGATGCTGCACGCGGCGCCGATCTCGACGTCGTCGCCGATCACGACGCGCCCGATCTGCGGGATCTTGATCCAGCGGCCGCCGTCGGCGGCGAAGCCGAAACCGTCGGCGCCGATCACCGTGCCCGAGTGCACGATCGCGCGCGCTCCGATGCGGCAGCCGGGGTAGACCACGACGCCCGGATAGAGCGTGCTCGCCTCGCCGATTTCGACGCCCTCGCCGATCACGCAGCCCGCCCCGATCGATACGCCCGCGCCGAGCCGCGCGCCGGCGGCGATCGTCGCCGAGGGGTGCACACCCGGCGCCTGCACCGTGAGCGCGTTGAAAAGCTGCGAAACGCGGGCGAAATACGCGTACGGGTTCTCCGCGACGATGCGCGGCAGGGCCGTCCAGCCTTCCGCTTCGGCGCCGAGGATCACGGCCGAGGCGCGCGTCGCCGCGAGCTGACGCCGGTAGCGCGGTGTGGCGAGGAAGGCGATGTCGCCTTCGCGCGCAGCGGCGAGCGAGGCGACGCCGCGGATCAGGATGCCCGGGTCGCCGACGATCCGTCCGCCAAGCTGCGCGGCGATCTGCTGCAGCGTGAGCGGATCCGGCATGTCATCGCGCGGCGGGCTTCCCCTCCAGGGCCTTGATCACCTTGTCGGTGATGTCGATCCTGGGACTGAACCAGACGACGTCCTGCAGGATCACGTCGAACTTCTCCTGCTCGGCGATCTGGCGGATCACCCGGTTCGCCTGCTCGACGACCGCAGCGAGTTCCTCGTTGCGGCGCTGGTTGGCGTCCTCCTGAAGCTCGCGGCGCTTGCGCTGGAAGTCGCGGTTCAGCTCGTTGAATTCACGCTCCTTGCTGCGGCGCTGCGCCTCCGGCATCGTGAGGCCGTTCTTTTCCAGGTCGTCCTGCAGGCGCTTCAGCTGCTCGGCGAGGCGGTTCAGCTCCTGCTCGCGCTTGGAGAACTCGGCGTCGAGTTTCCGTTGCGCGCGGATCGCGGGCGCCGAGTCGCGCAGGATGCGCTCGGTGCTCACGTACCCGATCTTGCCTTCGGCGCGCGCGGCGGGCGCGAGCGCGAGCGCCGCGCACGCGGCGACGGCGAACAGGGCGAGTTTAGGCATGGGCAAAGACTGCATCAGAACGTGGCGCCAAAGGTCAATTGTAACCTTTCGGTGCGGTCGAAGCCGCGTTTCGCGTTGAGCGGTTGCGCAAGGGAGATTCGCAGGGGACCGAACGGCGAGCTCCACGCGAGCCCGAGCCCGGCCGAGTAGCGCAGCGCGCCGAGCGCGACCTTCTCGCTCGCGCCGTACACCTGGCCGGCGTCGACGAACGCGGCAAGGCGCAACGACCGGTCGAGGCCCGCCCCCGGCACCGGAAACAGCACTTCGGCGCTCGCGCCCAGCTTGCGCGTGCCGCCGAGGACGTTTCCGGCGGCGTCCTGCGGGCCGAGCGAGTACGCCTTGTAGCCGCGCACCGACCCGGGACCGCCGGAATAGAAGTTCTTGAAGAACGGCACCGGCTTGCCCCCCAGGCCGGCGACGTAGCCGACCTCGCCCGAGAGCGCGAGCGTCACCGTGCGCGTGAGCGGCCGGTACCACTGGTGCGCGAGCGTCAGCCGGTAGTAACGCAGGTCGCCGCCGGCGACCTCGAGCCCCGCGCCGGTGCGCGACCCGCGCGTCGGCAGCAGCGCGCTGTCGCGCGCGTCGCGCGTCCAGCCGACCGAGCCGGCGGCGTAGCTGTAGGTCGCGCCGAACTGGTTCACGAAGTTGACGTAGGCGAGCGGACTGGTGGCGAAGGTCTCCAGCTTCACGTGCTCCGCGTTGACGCCGAAGCTGATCGCGTCCTCCTCGGACAGCGGATAGCCGAACTTCAGGCCGCCGCCGAGCGACTTGGTGACGTACGGGCCGACCGACAGCGACGAGGCGTCGGTGGTGCGCAGATAGACGTCGAAGCCCTGGCTTACGCCGTCCACGGTGTAGTACGGGTTGAGGTAGGACAGCGCGTAGGTGGTGTTCACCTTGCCGGAGTTGAGCTGCGCCGAGATGAATTTTCCGCTGCCGAACACGTTCGCCTGCGACACCGAGCCGGACACCACCAGCTTGTCCACGGTGGAGAAACCGGCCCCGAGCAGCAGCGACCCGGTCGGCTTTTCCTCGACGGTGAAATTGACGTCCACCTGGTCGGTGCTCTGCGGTACCGGCACCGTTTCCACGGTCACGTCCTTGAAATACTGCGTGCGATCGATGCGGGTCTTCGACAGCTGGATCTTCGAGGCGTCGTAGAATGCGCCCTCGAGCTGGCGCATTTCGCGTCGGATGACCTCGTCGCGCGTCTTGGTGTTGCCCGCGATGTTGATGCGCCGCACGTACACGCGCCGGCCGGGGTCGACGACGATCGTGAACGCGACCGCACGTCGGTCCTTGTCGATCTGCGGCACCGCGTTGACGTTGGCGAACGCGTAGCCGTCGTTGCCGAGGCGGTCCGAGATCGCCTTGGTCGTCTCGGTCAGACGCTCGCGCGAGAACACCTCGCCCGCCTTCAGTCGCACGAGCGCTTCGAGCTCGGCGCGCGGCACCGGCAGCGGTCCGGCGAGCTCGACGCCGCTCACGGTGTACTTTTCGCCCTCGGTGATGTTGATCGTGATGTAGACGTCGCGCCGGTCGGGCGTGATCGACACCTGCGTCGAATCGACGCTGAAGTCGAGGTAGCCGCGGTTCTGGTAGAAGGAGCGCAGCGTCTCGATGTCGGCGGCGAGCTTCTGGCGCGAGTACTGGTCGTTCTTGGTGTACCACGACAGCCAGTTCGGCGTGCGCAGCACGAACAGCTCGAGCAGCTCGCGCTCGTCGAACGCCTGCGCACCGACGATGCGGATCGCGCGGATTTTCGCGACTTCGCCTTCGGCGACCGCGATGCTCACCGCGACGCGGTTGCGCTCGAGCGGCGTCACCGTCGTCTGCACCTGCGCCGCGTAGCGGCCGCGCGCGAGGTATTGCCGTTTCAGCTCCTGCTCGGCGGTGTCGAGGAGCGCGCGGTCGAAGGTTCGCCCCTCGGCGAGGCCGATCTCGCGCAGCACGCGCCGCAGCGTGTCCGCGTCGAACTCGCGGATGCCGGAAAAATCGATCTGCGCGACCGACGGCCGTTCCTCGACGAGCACCACGAGGACGTCGTTTTCCACTTCCAGGCGCACGTCGCGGAAAAAGCCGGTCGCGAACAGCGCGCGCAACGCCGCCTGCGCCTTTTCCTCGGTCATCAGCTCGCCCACCTTGACCGGGAGATAACTGAACACGGTCCCCGGCTCGATGCGCTGCAACCCCTCGACGCGGATGTCGCGCACGGTGAACGGGCGGAAGGTCTGCGCCTCGACCGGCGGCCGGAACGCGAGCAGCGCGACGAAGGCGGCGGTCACGGCGAGAACGCGCATCGCGTCCGGTTATCCCGAGAACAGTCGATTGAGGTCGTTGTAGAAGGCGAAGGCCATCAGCACGAGCAGCAGAGCGAGGCCCACGCGCTGGCCCAGCTCCATCGCCCGCTCGGACACCGGGCTGCCCTTGATGATCTCCACCGCATAATACATCAAGTGCCCGCCGTCGAGCAGCGGAATCGGCAGCAGGTTGAGCACGCCGAGGCTGATGCTCACCAGCGCGAGAAACGTCAGATACGACACCCAGCCCATCTGCGCCGACTGCCCGGCGTAGTCGGCGATCGTCACCGGGCCGGACAGATGCTTCCACGAGGCTTCGCCGATCAGCATGCGCCAGAGCATGGCGAGGCTGAAGAGCGCGATGTCCCATGTCTTCGCCGTTGCGCGCGCGAGGCTTTCGAGCGGACCGTAGCGCACTTCGACGAGGAGGCGTTCGACGCCCTCGGCGGGAACGCGCGGCGCGGCACCGATGCGACCGATGCGCGCGCCGCCATCGTTCGCGCTTTCGGGACTGACGCGGACGTCGAGTTCGGAGCCGTCGCGCGCGATGCGAAGCACGAGCAGTCCGCCGGGCCGTGCGCGCACGGCGTGCACCAGTTCGTCCCACGTCGTCACCGGCTCGCCGTCGATCGCGAGCACGCGGTCGCCCGGCTTCAGACCGGCGCGTTCTGCCGCGCCGCCGGCGACGATGCGGCCGAAGACCGGCGCGACCGGCGGACGGTAGAGCCGCAGGCCGAGGCGATCGAGCGCGTCGTTTTCGAGCTCGTCGGCGCGCACGTCGCGCAGATCGAGGACGTGCAGCGAAATCGTGCCGTCGGCCGCGGCGACCTCCAGCTGCAGCCGTTCGCGCGCGAGCGCCGCCTGCAGCACCCGCCAGCGCAGCGCCTGCCAGGTCGCGATCGGCGTACCGTCGATCGCGCGCACGGTCGCGCCGGCGCGAAGCCCCGCCGTCGCTGCGGGCGTGCCGGACGGCGGCTCGGCGAGCACCGGGCGCGCTTCGGGCACGCCGATCATGTAGAGCGCCGCATAAAGCGCGATCGCGAACGCGAAATTGCACGCCGGCCCGGCGGCGACGATGAAGAAGCGCCGACCGACGCTCTGGCGGTTGAACGCGCGCGCCGCCTCGTGCGGCGCGACCGGCCCTTCGCGCTCGTCGAGCATCTTGACGTAGCCGCCGAGCGGAACGGCCGCGATCGCCCATTCGGTCGCGTCCGCGCCGCGGCGCCAGCGCGCGATCGGGCGGCCGAAACCGATCGAGAAGCGCAACACCTTCACGCCGCACAGGCGCGCCGCCGCGTAGTGGCCGAGCTCGTGCACGACGATGAGCGCGCCGAGCGCGACGACGAACGCGCCGAGGGTCTGAACGAGGCTCATGCCGCCGCCGCGCCCGCGCGCGCGACCCAGTCGGCGGCCGCGCGCCGCGCGCGCGCATCGGCCTCGAGCACCGCAGCGAGCGTATCGGCCGGGGTCGCGGGCACCGCGTCCAGCGCGTGCGCGATCGCGCGCGCGATCGCGGTGAAGCGCAGCCGTCCGGCGAGGAACGCCTCGACCGCGGTCTCGTTCGCGGCGTTCAGCACCGCAGGCGCGGTACCGCCCTCGCGCAACGCGGCGTACGCGAGCGCAAGACACGGAAAGCGGCGCAGATCCGGCCGCTCGAACGTCAGACCGCCGACCGCCGCCAGATCGAGCGCGCGCGCCCCCGAGACGATTCGCTCCGGGTAGCCGAGCGCGTGCGCGATCGGCACCCGCATGTCCGGGTGCGACAGCTGCGCGAGCATCGAGCCGTCGGCGTACTCGACCAGCGAATGCACGATGCTCTGCGGGTGCACGAGCACCTCGATCGCCTCGGGCGGGGCATCGAAGAGCCAGTGCGCCTCGATCACCTCCAGCCCCTTGTTCATCATGGTGGCCGAGTCGACCGAGATCTTGCGGCCCATCGCCCAGTTCGGGTGCGCGCACGCCTGCGCGGGCGTGACCTGCTCGAGCCGCTCCAGGGGCTCGGTGCGGAACGGGCCGCCCGAGGCGGTGAGCACGATGCGGCGCAGCGCTGCGGTACCCGGGTTGCGCCCGCCGGGCAGGCACTGGAAGACTGCGTTGTGCTCGCTGTCGATCGGCAGCAGCGTCGCGCCCGACTGCGCGGCGGCGCGCATCACGAACGGGCCGGCCATCACGAGCACCTCTTTGTTCGCGAGCAGCACCTGCTTTCCGGCGCGCACCGCCGCGATCGTGGGAGCGAGACCCGCGGCGCCGACGATCGCGCCGAGCACGGCGTCGCAGTCGGTCGCGGTCGCCACCGTCTCGAGCGCCTCCGCCCCGAACAACAGCTCGGTGCCCGGCGCCGCCTCGGCGCAGCGGCGCCGCAGCGTCGCATCTTCCGCAAGCCCTGAGAGCACCGCGTAGCGCGGCCGGTGGCGCGCTGCGAGCGCGATCAGCGCCTCGGCGGAGCGATGCGCGGTGAGCGCGAACACACGGTAGCGATCGGGATGGCGCGCGACGACGTCAAGGGTGCTCGCGCCGACGGAGCCGGTCGCGCCGAGCAGCGTCAGGCGCTTCACGGCAGCCCCGCCTGGCGCACCAACAGCGCGCCGACCGGCAGCGCGGCCGTGACGCTGTCGATGCGGTCGAGCACGCCGCCGTGCCCGGGAAGGAGCGAGCCGCTGTCCTTCGCCCCGGCGCTGCGCTTGATCGCGGACTCGAACAGATCGCCGACGATGCTGGTCGCGCAGAGGAACACGGCTCCGGCGAGGTAGGGAATCCAGAGGGCGCCGTGTACCCGGGCCTGCAGGTCCGGAACCGACGCGGCGAGAATGATAGCGTAGAGAAGGCAAGCGGCCACCGCGCCGAGCGCGCCTTCCCAAGTCTTGCCCGGGCTCAGCTCGGGCGCAAGCTTGCGCCGGCCGAACAGCCGCCCGGCGACGTACGCCGCGGAATCGGCGATCCAGACGAGCCCGAGCAGCGCAAGGAGCGCGCCTCGCTCGAGGGCGAGCATCGCGGTCGCCGCCGGAACGAGCACCGCGGCCCCGAGCGCAAGGCGCGCGGGCCGCGCGCGCGGCAGCAGCCCACGGCGCAGCCAGATCGGCGCCACCGCGACCCAGAATCCGCACGCGAGCGCGAGCACGGCGTCGGTGACGGCGGGCTCGGAGGGAAGCAGCCACCACAGCCCCGCCGCGGCGGCGGCGTAGCCCGACCCACAGGCGGTGCTGCAGCCCGCAAGGCGTGCCCATTCGAACGCCGCGACCGCGACGATCAGCGCGATCAGCGCGGCGAACCAGAGCGGCTCGAGCGCGAACAGCGCGACGAGGAAGCCCGCGAGCAGCGCGATCGCGGTCGCCGCGCGGACGAGCAACGCCGATCCTAGGCGGCCGTGCCGGCCGCCGCGGCCCGCGCCTCCTCGAGCTGCTCGCTGGTGCGGCCGAAGCGCCGCTCCCGCCGGCGGTAGGAGGCGAACGCCGCATCGAGCGCCGCGGCGTCGAAATCCGGCCACAGGGTGTCGGTGAAGTAGAACTCGGTGTACGCCATCTGCCAAAGCAGGAAGTTGCTGATGCGCTGCTCGCCGCCGGTGCGGATCAGCAGATCCGGTTCGGGCGCGTACGCCGTGGAAAGATACGGTGCGAGGTCTTCTTCGCGCACTGCGCCGCGCGCCACCGCCGCCGGATCGGCGGCCGCCAGGCGGCCGAGCGCCTGCAGGATGTCCCAGCGGCCGCCGTAGTTCGCCGCGATGGTGAGCGTAAGGCCGCGGTTCGCGGCGGTGAGCGCCTCGCCCTCGGCGATCAGCCGCTGGATGCGCGGGGCAAACGCGCTGCGATCGCCGATCACCTTGAGGCGGATGCCGTTGCGGTGCAGCTTCGCGACCTCGTTTTCGAGCGCAGCGAGGAACAGCTGCATGAGCAGCGCCACCTCGTCGGGCGGTCGGCGCCAGTTCTCCGAGCTGAACGCGAACAGCGTCAGGTACGCGACGCCGCGCTCGGCACAGGCGCGCACGACCGTGCGAACCGCCTCGATGCCGCGCCGGTGACCGGCAAAGCGCGGCAGACGCCGCTCGCGCGCCCAGCGGCCGTTGCCGTCCATGATGATCGCGACGTGGCGCGGCACCGCCGTCGCCTGCGGGATCTCGAGCGTCGAGCTGGGGTGTCTCGCGGCGCTCATACCTGCATCAGTTCGGCTTCCTTCTGCTTCATCAGGCCGTCGATCTCGGCGATGAAGCGGTCGGTGAGCTTCTGGACCTCGTCGGCCGCGCGCCGCTCGTCGTTCTCGGAAATCTCCCTTTTCTTGAGCGCTTCCTTGAGCGCATGGAGCGCGTCGCGGCGCAGATTGCGCACCGCGACGCGCGCGTTTTCCGCCTCCTTGTGCACGACGCGCACCAGCTCCTTGCGCCGCTCCTCGGTGAGCGGCGGCATCGGCACGCGGATCGTCTCGCCGCCGCCGACCGGATTGAGACCGAGGTCGGACTCGCGGATCGCCCGCTCGATCGCCTGCGCCATCTTTTTTTCGAACGGGGCCACCCCGATCGTGCGCGCATCGAGCAGCGTCACCTTGGCGATCTTGTGAATCGGCGTCGGCGTACCGTAGTAGTCCACCATGACGTGATCGAGCAGTCCGGTGTGCGCCCGCCCGGTGCGCACCTTGGCCAGATCGGCACGGAACGCCTCGACGCTCTTCTTCATCTTCGCTTCGGTGTTTTTCTTCAGCTCGGCGATCATCACGGCCCCCCTTCTCCCGCTAGGCGTGCACGAGCGTGCCCTCGTCCTCGCCGGCGACGACGCGCCCGAGCGCGCCGCGGCGGTAAATGCTGAACACGTTCACCGGCAGCTTCTGGTCGCGGCACAGCGCGAGCGCGGTCGCGTCCATGACGCGCAGGTTCTTCTGGATCGCCTCGTCGAAGCTCACGCGCCGGTAGCGTCGGGCGTCCCGGTCGGTCTTCGGGTCGGAAGTGTACACGCCGTCCACCTTGGTCGCCTTCAGCACGATCTCGGCGCCGACTTCGCTTGCGCGCAGCGCTGCCGCGGTGTCGGTGGTGAAGAACGGGTTGCCGGTGCCGGCGGCGAAGATCACGACCTTGCCCTCCTCCAGATAGCGGATCGCCTTGCCGCGGATGTAGGGTTCGACCACCTGCTCGATGTTGAGCGCCGACTGCACGCGGCTCGCCAGGCCGGCGCGGCGCATCGCGTCCTGCAGGGCGAGTGCGTTCATCACCGTCGCGAGCATGCCCATGTAGTCGGCGGTCGCCCGGTCCATGCCGGCGGCCGCGGGCGCAAGGCCGCGAAAGATGTTGCCGCCGCCGATCACCACCCCGATCTCGACGCCGGCGCGTGCCACCTCGGCGATTTCGGCGACGATGCGCTCGACGCTCTCGCGTTCGATGCCGTAGCCCGCCTCGCCCATCAGCGCCTCGCCCGAGAGCTTGAGCAGGATGCGCTTGTAGCGAGGCGCCGCCATCGCGCGTGCGCTCAGCGTCCCGCGCTCGCCGCGGCCATCACGTCGGCGGCGAAATCGCTCGCCTTCTTCTCGATGCCCTCGCCGAGCACGAGAAAGCGGTAGTCGAGCACCCGGGCGCGCTTCGCCTCGAGCATCCTGCCGACCGACACCTTGTCGTCCTTGACGAACGGCTGACCGAGGAGCGTCGTCTCGGCGAGGAACTTCGCGAGCCCGCCCTCGACCATTTTCGCCGCGATCGCCTCGGGCTTGCCGGCTTCGCGCGCGCGCGCGGCGAGAATCTCGCGCTCGCGCGCGACGACCTCGGCCGGCACCTGCGCCGCGGACAGATAGGGGGGACGCGCGAACGCGATGTGCATCGCCACGTCCTTGCCGACCTCGGGCGCGCCTTCGTATTCGACCAGCACGCCGATGCGGCCGCCGTGCACGTAGAGCGCGAGCTGCGCGGGCGTCTGCATACGCGCGAGCCTCCGGATCGCGATGTTCTCGCCGATGCGCTGCACGAGCGCCTGGCGCTGCGCCTCGACGTCGTCCAGCGCCGCAAGCGCCGCCGCATCGGCCGGCGCGTGCTCGACGGCAAGGCGCGCCAGGCGCGCGCCGAAGGCGACGAAATCCTCGTTCTTCGCGACGAAATCGGTCTCGCAGTTCAGCTCGACCAGCGCCCCGCAGCGGGCATCGGGCGCGAGATACGCGGCGATGATGCCCTCGGCGGCGACGCGCGCGGCCGCCTTGCTCGCTTTCGCGCCGCTGCGGATGCGCAGCAGCGCCTCCGCCTTCTTCAGGTCGCCGCCCGCCTCGGCGAGCGCTTTCTTGCATTCCATCATGCCGAGCCCGGTCATCTCGCGCAGCGTCTTCACCAGGCTGGCGCTGATCTCGGTCATGCGCGATGTATCCTCCGCTGGTTCGATTCGGAAACCGGGGCGGCGGCGCGGTGCGCCGTCGCGGCCGGTTCAGCCCTCGCTTTCTTCCTCGACCTCGATGAACTCGTCGCTCGCGGCCGCGCGAACGTCCTCGACCGCCTGCGTGCGCCCCTCGAGCACCGCGTCGGCGACGCCGCGCGCGTAGAGCCGGATGGCACGGCCCGAATCGTCGTTGCCGGGGATGACGTACGCGATGCCGTCGGGGGAGTGGTTGGTATCGACCACCGCGACCACCGGAATGCCGAGCCTGTTCGCTTCGGCGACCGCGCCTTTCTGGTAACCGACGTCGATCACGAACAGCGCATCCGGCAGGCTCGCCATGTCCTTGATGCCGCCGAGCGACTTCTGCAGCTTCTGCAGCTCGCGCTGCACGCGCAGCGCCTCTTTTTTCGACAGCCGGTCGAGCGAGCCGTCCTGCGCCATCGCCTCCATCTCCTTCAGTCGCTTGACCGACTGGCGCAGCGTCTTGAAATTGGTGAGCATGCCGCCCAGCCAGCGCTGATCGACGTACGGCATGCCGCAGCGCTGCGCTTCCTCGCGGATCACCTCGCGTGCCTGGCGCTTGGTACCGACGAAGAGGATCGTGCCCTTGTTCGCCGCGAGCTGACGCACGAACTTGATCGCCTCCTGATACAGCGCGAGCGTCTTTTCGAGGTTGATGATGTGGATCTTGTTTCGCTGGCCAAAGATGTACGGCGCCATCTTCGGGTTCCAGTAACGCGTCTGGTGGCCGAAGTGGACGCCCGCCTCCAGCATCTGACGCATCGTGACGGTGGTCATGCGAGCTCCGTTGTCAGGGTTGTCACTGCCGCGCCGGCTCGACACGCCCGACGCGCGCGAGCGCGTACGGGGCACCCTTGACCGCCGGGCGGGAAATTCGGTCGCAGCACGAAAAGGGGCCGCGACCGGTGCGAAATTCTAGCATAATCAGCACCTTTTTCGCGTTCCATGGCGGTCGTCATCAAGACTCCGGAGGAGATCGAGCGCATGCGCGTCGCCGGGCGCCTTGCGGCGGAAGTGCTCGACTTCATCGCGCCCTACGTCAAACCCGGCGTGACCACCGGCAGGCTGAACGATCTGTGCCATCGCTACATCGTCGAGGTGCAGGGCGCGATCCCGGCGCCGCTCAACTACGCGCCGCCCGGCTACCGGCCGTTTCCGAAATCGATCTGCACGTCGGTCAATCATCAGGTCTGTCACGGCGTGCCGGGGGATCGGGTGCTCAAGAACGGCGACATCCTCAACATCGACGTCACCGTGATCAAGGACGGCTTTCACGGCGATTCGAGCCGCATGTTCTACGTCGGCGAGCCGAGCATCCAGGCACGCCGGCTCGTCGAGACGACCTTCGAGGCGATGTGGCACGGCATCGTCAAGGTGCGCCCCGGCGCGCATCTGGGCGACATCGGCGAGGCGATCCAGCGCCACGCGGAGCGGCACGGCTTTTCGGTGGTGCGCGAGTTCTGCGGGCACGGCATCGGCCGCAAGTTCCACGAGGAGCCGCAGGTGCTGCACTACGGCAAGGCGGGCACCGGTCTGGTGCTCGAGCCGGGAATGACGTTCACCATCGAGCCGATGATCAACGCCGGCAAGGCCGCGATCCGCGAGCTCGCCGACGGCTGGACGATCGTCACCAAGGATCACAGCCTGTCGGCGCAATGGGAGCACACGGTGCTCGTCACCGATACCGGCTACGAAGTGCTCACGCTTTCGGCCGGGGCGCCGGCGCCGCCGCCGTGGGTCGCGGCGCTCGCGGCCCGGGGGTGACGATGTCCGGCGCGCGCGCTCCGAGCGCCGCGGCGCTGCGTGCGACGCTCGCCGAGGGCCGTGCCCGCCTGCGCGAAGCGTACGAGGCGGGCAGGCGCCCGGGGTGGCTGCTGCGGGCGCACGCGCGCCTTGTCGATCGCGTGCTGCTCGCGCTGCGGCGCGCGCAGCCGCTGCCGCCGACGATGGCGCTCGTCGCGACCGGCGGCTACGGCCGGCGCGAGCTCTACCCCTGTTCCGACGTCGATCTTCTGGTGCTGCTCGGCGAGGAACCGGATGCGCCGGCGCGCGAGGCGCTCGAGCGCTTCGTCGGCATGCTCTGGGACGTCGGGCTCGAGGTCGGCCACAGCGTGCGCACGGTCGACGCCTGCGTCGAAGCCGCGCGCGCCGACGTCACGATCCAGACCGCGCTCCTCGAGGCGCGGCCGCTGCCGGGCGCCGAGGCGCTCTACCGGCGCCTTGCGCGCGCGCTCGCGGCGACGCTCGATGCGCGGGCGTTCCTCGCGGCGAAAAAGCTCGAGCAGGAGCAGCGTCACGCCAAGCAGCAGGACACGCCGTACGCGCTCGAGCCGAACCTGAAGGAGGCCCCGGGCGGGCTGCGCGACCTGCAGGTGATCCGCTGGATCGCGCGCGCCGCGGGCCTCGGCGAGCGCTGGCGCGATCTGGTCGCGCGCGCGCTGATCGAGCGCAGCGAGGCGCGGGCGCTCGCGCGCCACGAGGCCTTTCTGCAGGACCTGCGCATCCGGCTGCACTATCTCGCCGGGCGGCGCGAAGACCGGATCCTGTTCGACCATCAGGCGGCGCTTGCCGCGCGCTGCGGGATCGGCGCGGGTTCGGCGCGCCGCGCGAGCGAGCTGTTGATGCAGCGCTACTATCGCACCGCCAAGGCGGTGACGCAGCTGAACACCATCCTGCTGCAGAACATCGAAGCGCTGCTCGCGCCGGGCGGCGCGGGCGAGGCGCGCGTGCTGAACGAGCGGTTTCGCGCGCACGGCGGGCTGCTCGACGCGCGCCGCGAGGATCTGTTCGCGCGCGAGCCGCGCGCGATCCTCGAGGCCTTCCTCCTGATGCAACAGCACCAGGACCTGCGCGGCATGAGCGCGCCGACGCTGCGCGCGCTCTGGCGCGCGCGTCGGCAGGTCGCGGCGCGCCTGCGAGGCGATCCCATCGCGCGCCTGCTGTTCGTACAGATCCTGCAGCAGCCGCGCGGCATCGTGCACGAGTTCCGCCGCATGAACCAGTACGACGTGCTGGGCGGCTACCTGCCCGAGTTCGGTCGCATCGTCGGCCAGATGCAGCACGACCTGTTCCACGTCTACACGGTCGATCAGCACGCGCTCGCAGTGGTGCGCAACCTGCGCCGCTTCACGATGCCGGAGTTCGCGCACGAGTTTCCGCTCTGCACGCAGCTCATGGCCGGGTTCGAGCGGCGCTGGCTGCTCTACGTCGCGGCGCTCTTTCACGACATCGCCAAGGGCCGCGGCGGCGACCATTCCCTGCTCGGGGCGCGCGACGCGCGGCGCTTCTGCCGCCGCCACGGCTTCGCCGCGGAGGACACCGAGCTCGTCGCGTTCCTCGTCGAACACCACCTCGCGATGTCGCGCACCGCGCAGAAGCAGGACGTGCACGATCCCGCGGTCGCGCGCGCGTTCGCCGCGCTGGTGGGCGAGGAACGCCGCCTGACGGCGCTCTACCTCCTCACGGTGGCCGACATCCGCGGCACGAGCCCCAAGGTCTGGAACGCCTGGAAGGCGAAACTGCTCGAGGATCTCTACTGGGCGGCGCGGCGCGCGCTCGCGGGCGAGGCGCCGCCCGCGCAGACCGCGCTCGCCGAACGCCAGGTCGAGGCGGTGCGGCTGCTGCGCCTTGCCGCGCTTTCGGACGAGGTGCGCGAACGGTTCTGGTCGCAGCTCGACACCGGCTACTTCCTGCGCCACGACGCGCGCGACATCGCCTGGCATACGCGCAACCTCTACGACCGGGTCGAGACGCCGGTGCCGGTGGTGCGCGCGCGTCCGGCGCCGTTCGGCGAAGGCCTGCAGGTGATGGTGTACACGCGCGACCGTCCCGGGCTGTTTGCGCGCATCTGCGGCTACTTCGAGCGCAGCGGCTTCAACATCGTCGAGGCGAAGATCCACACCACCCGCCACGGCTACGCGCTCGACACCTTCCAGGTGCTCAGTCAGGACCGCGAGGCGCATTACCGCGATCTCGTCGCGCTCACCGAGACCGGCCTCGCGGGCGCGCTCGCCGCCGACGACCCGCTCGAGCCGCCGCGCGGCGCGCGCCTGTCGCGCCGCGTGCGCCACTTTCCGATCGCCCCCTCGGTCGACCTGCGCCCCGACGAGCGCGGCGCTTACCACGCGCTCTCGATCGTCGCTGCCGACCGTCCGGGGCTTCTTTACGACGCGGCGCGGGTGCTCGCGGCACACGGCGTGAGCGTGCACTCGGCGCGCATCAACACGCTCGGCGACCGCGCCGAGGACGTCTTCCTCGTCTCGGGCGCAAGCCTCGCCGACCCGAAGGAGGTCTTGCGCCTCGAGCAGGAACTGCTTCAGGCGCTGCAGGTTCCGCCTACTCCTCAGGCGGCGGCGCTGCGCCGCGGAACAGCGCCTCGGTGAAGCCGAAACGGCTGAAGTCGCGGATGCGCATCGGATAGAGGATCCCGTCGAGGTGGTCGACTTCGTGCTGCACCACGCGGGCGTGAAAGCCCTCGACGGTGCGCTCGAAGCGCCGCCCGGCGGCGTCGCAGCCGGCGTAATGGATGCGCCGCCAGCGCGGCACCCAGCCGCGCAGCCCCGGCACCGACAGGCAGCCTTCCCAGCCCTCCTCGATTTCGTCCGAGAACGGGCGGATCTCGGGGTTGATCAGCACCGTGTCGGGCACTTCCTCGATGCCGGGATAGCGCGGATCGGCGCGCACGCCGAAGATCACGACGCGCAAAGGGACGCCGATCTGCGGCGCGGCGAGCCCGGCGCCGTTCAGATGCGCCATCGTGTCGCGCATGTCGACGATCAGCTGCGCGAGTTCGGGCGTGCTGAAGCGCCGCACCGGTTCGGCGCGCACGAGCAGCCGCGGATCCCCCATCTTGAGCACTTCCCGGATCATGTCGTCACCACTTCCTCGATGATGCGTCGCACGCGCGCCATCGCCGCCTCCAGTACCCGCTCGATCGCCTCGAGCGCGATCGCGCGCGCGCTCGTGCCGCGGCCGGCGGCGTGGTTGGCGACCACCGCGATCGCCGCGTACGCGAGCCCCGCCTCGCGCGCGAGCGCCGCTTCCGGCATGCCGGTCATGCCGACGATGTCGGCACCGTCGCGCTCGAGCCGGTCGATTTCGGCGGCGGTTTCAAGCCGCGGTCCCTGCGTCGCGGCGTAGACACCGCCGTCGTGCACCGCTTCGCCGCAGGCGCGCGCGGCCGCAAGCAGCCGCGCGCGCAGCGCCGGCGCATACGGTTCGGTGAAGTCGATGTGCACGACCGGATCCCCGGGCCCGTCGAAGAACGTGTTGCGTCGTCCCCAGGTGTAGTCGATGATCTGGTGCGGAATGACGAGCGTTCCGGGGCCGAAATCGGCCCGGATGCCGCCGACCGAGGCGACCGAGATCACGCCTTCGACGCCCTGCTCCTTCAGCGCCCAGATGTTGGCCCGGTAGTTCACCCGGTGCGGCGCGATCGTGTGGCCGTAGCCGTGCCGCGCGAGGAAAACGACGTCGCGGCCGCGGATGCGGCCGAAGGTGAGCGGTCCGGAGGGCTCGCCGTAGGGCGTGCGCACCACCTGCCGGCGCTCGCCTTCGAGCGTGGCGAGGCGCGACAGGCCGCTGCCGCCGATGATCGCGAGCATCAGTCCTCGCGCATCGCCCGGATCTCGGGCAGGTTGCGCCAGTAGCCTTTCGCATCCATGCCGCAACCGAAAACGAACCGGTCGGGGATCGAAAGGCCCACGAAGTCGGCCGCGATCGGCCGCGGCGCCGCGCGGCGCTTTTCGACGAGCACCGCGCAGTGGCAGCTCGCGGCCCCGAGCGCGAGCACCCGCACGCGGATCGCGTGCAGCGTCTGTCCACCGTCGAGGATGTCGTCCAGCACGAGCACCGCGCGCTCGCGCACGGTCGGCGGCGGCTCGATTCGCCACGCTATGCCGCCGCCGGCGGTCTGCGCGCCGTACCGGGTCGCGTGGATGTAGTCGAGGTCGAGCGGAAAGCGCAGCCGCGGCAGAAGCTGCCCGGCGAACACGATCGCACCGCCCATCACCACCAGCACGAGCGGATAGGCGTGCGCCAGCCGCGCTTCGATCTCGCGCGCAACGCGCGCGATCGCCTCCTCGACCTCGTGCGCTGCGCACACGAGGTCGGATCGCTCGAGAAATCGCCACGCCGCCGCCGCGTCCGGTGTCATCGCCGATCGCGCCGGGCGAGGTAGGCGGCGAATTGCGCGCCGACCTCGGGGTGCCGGAGTCCGAGTTCCACGGTCGCCTGAAGATAACCGAGCTTCGAGCCGCAATCGTAGCGCTGCGCGTCGAGCCGCATCGCGAGCACGCGTTCGCGCGCGAGCAGCCCGGCGATCGCGTCGGTGAGCTGGATTTCGCCGCCGCGGCCGGGCGAGACCGTCTCGAGCAGGGAAAAGATCGCCGGCGTGAGGATGTAGCGGCCGATTACCGCGAGGGTAGAAGGGGCTTCGGCTGGCGCCGGCTTCTCCACGATCGCGCGGATCGGCGTCACCCGCGCCTCGGGCTCGAGCGGGCTGACGATGCCGTAGGCGCCGGTGCGCTCGCGCGGCACCTCCTCGACGCCGAGGATCGAGCAGCCTTCGTCGCGAAAGCGCGCGGCGAGCTGCGCGCAGGCGGGCGGCTCGCCCACCATCAGATCGTCGGCGAGCAGCACGGCGAACGGTTCGTCGCCGACCGCCGGGCGCGCGCAGAGCACCGCATGCCCGAGGCCGAGGGGGTCGCTCTGGCGGATGTAGATGCAGCGGCAGCCGCGCGGCAGCACGTCGAGCACCACATCGAGCAGCGCGGGGTTGCCGGCCGCGAGCTTCGCTTCCAGCTCGGGCACGCGGTCGAAGTGATCCTCGATCGCGCGCTTGTTGCGGCCGGTGACGAAGATCAGGTCGGTGATGCCGGCGGCGGCCGCTTCTTCCACCGCGTACTGGATGAGCGGCTTGTCGACCACCGGCAGCATTTCCTTCGGGCTCGCCTTGGTCGCAGGCAAAAACCGCGTGCCGAGCCCGGCCACCGGGAAGACCGCTTTGCGGATCGCCGCAGGCATGCGTTCAGCGCTCGCCGAGCAGCGCGAGCAGCTGCCCTTCGTCGAGCACCGGAATCCCGAGCTCGCGTGCGCGCTCGAGCTTTGCGCCCGGATCGGCGCCGGCGACGACATAGTCGGTCTTCGCGGATACGCTCGAGGCGACGCGATGCCCGCGCGACTCGATCAAGCGGCGCGCCTCGTCGCGGCTCATGCGCTCGAGGGTGCCGGTGAGCACGAAC
>JAOAFL010000023.1 GCA_026416295.1 Burkholderiales bacterium
GCGCTGCGCAAAGCCCGCGGCGTTCGCGCCCGAGAATCCCTGGCGGCCCTTCTGCAGCGAGCGCTGCAAGGCGATCGACCTCGGAAAATGGGCGGCCGAGGAATACCGCCTGCCGGCCGAAGCCGAGCCGGAGGCGCGCAAGGAATACGAGTAGCGGAGGCCCCGCGCGGGCGCTACGGCGCCCACGCCCCGCGGATCATCGCAAGGCCGTGCGCGCCGGCTCGCCGCGCGTCGTCGAGGTCCTGGGGCCAGAGCCCGCCGATCGCATAGACCGGGATCGAGGCGCCTTGCACGATCTCGGCAAAGCGCGTCCAGCCGAGCGGCGTCGCCTCCGGATGCGTCGGCGTCTCCTTCACGGGCCCGAGCACGGCGAAGTCCATGCCGAGCGCGATCGCGCGCTCGAGTTCCTCGCGCGTGTGGCACGAGGCAGCGGCGAGCCCGCCCTGCGGGCGCGAGGCAAGGCGCATCAGTTCCGAGGCGCTGTAGTGCACGCCGTCGGCGATCGCCGGGCCGCCTGCGACGAGCACTTTTGCGCCGTAGCGGTGCGCGAGCGCCACGACCCGGCGCGCGAAACGCTCGCGATCGGGCAGTTGCCGGTCGCGCACCTGAACGAGCCGCAGCCCTGCGGCGAGGCGCCGCTCGAGCGCCGCAAGGCTCGCCTCCACCCCGATGCGCGCGGCATCCGTGATCGCGTATTCGAGCGCAAGCCCGAGTGCCGCGAGCACCGGGGCGTTGGCCGGCAGCATCGGCTCGGGAAGCGGCGCGCCGAGCCGGCACCAGGCGAGCGCGTCGTGCTCGCGCGCGCGCGGCTCGCCCGCCCAGGCGACGACGCGATAGAAGCGAAGCCGCACGTGCGCGTGCGCGTACGCGTGCTCGCGCACGATCCACGGATAGGCGCAGTGCACCGCGATGCCGAGCTCTTCGTCGAGCTCGCGCGCGAGCGCCTCGCGCGGGCGCTCGCCCGCGTGCACCTTGCCGCCGGGAAACTCCCACCAGCCGGCGTACACCTTGCCCGAGGGACGGCGCGCGAGCAGAAAACCGCCGTCGGCGCGCTCGATGACCGCCGCGGCGACCTCGACGGGCACTATTTCTTCGCGCGCCGCGCCGCGCCGGGCTCGCCGCCTCGGCGGCCCGCCCAGTCGCGCGCGAACTGCCAGGCGACGCGCCCGCTTCGCGAGCCGCGCGCGAGCGACCACTGCAGCGCCTCCTCGCGCGCGGCCTCGATCTCGCGCGCCGAGCAGCCGAACACCTTCAGCCAGTGGGCGACGATCGCGAGATACTCGTCCTGATCGAACGGATAGAACGACACCCACAGCCCGAAGCGTTCCGAGAGCGAGATCTTCTCCTCGACCGTCTCGCCGGGATGGATCTCCTCGCCCACGTATTTCGCCTCGAGGTTCTCGGCCATGTACTCCGGCATCAGGTGGCGGCGGTTCGAGGTGGCGTAGTTCAGCATGTGCTCCGAGGTGGTCGCGATCGAGCCGTCGAGCGCGACCTTCAGCGCGATGTAGCCCTCCTCCGCGCCGTGGAAGCTGAGGTCGTCGCAGAAGACGATGAAGCGCTCCGGGCGCCCGGCGAGCACGTCGGTGATCGCGGGCAGGTCGACGAGGTCGTTCTTCTCCACCTCGACGAGCCGCAGCCCCTGCCGGTGGTACTTGTTGAGCAGGCCCTTGACGATCGAGGACTTGCCGGTGCCGCGCGCGCCGGTGAGGAGCACGTTGTTCGCCGGCCGCCCTTCGAGGAACTGGCGCGTGTTCTGCTCGACGCGCGCGATCTGCGCGTCGATGCCGTGCAGGTCGGCGAGTCGGATGCGGTGCACGTGCTTGACCGGCTGCAGCCAGCCGCGTGCGGCAGGCCCGGCGGCGCGGCGCCAGCGAAACGCGACGCTCGCCGTCCAGTCGGTCTCGGGCGCAGGCGGCGGCAGCAGCTGCTCGAGGCGCGCGAGCAGGCGGTCGAGATCGCGGCTCATGTACGGTACTCGGCGTTGATTTTCACGTACTCGTAGGAAAGGTCGCAGGTCCAGACGACGGCCTCGGCGCGGCCGCGGTTGAGTACCACGCGCACGGTGAACTCGGGCTTTCGCATGACCGCGACGCCCCGCGCTTCGCGGTAGTCCGGATGGCGCGCCCCGCCGCGCGCGACCGGCACCTCGTCGAGGTACAGATCGACGCGCGCGGCATCGAGCCCGGCGACGCCCGCGCGGCCGACGGCGGCGAGGATGCGCCCGAGGTTCGGGTCGGAGGCGAAAAAGGCGGTCTTGACGAGCGGCGAATGCGCGATCGCGTAGGCGATCCGGCGGCACTCGGATTCGCTCGCGCCCTTTTCCACCCGCACGGTGACGAACTTCGTCGCCCCTTCCGCGTCGCGCACGATCGCCTGCGCGAGCCGCTGCGCGACCTCGGTGAACGCGCCGGCGAGCGCCGCGCGGTCCGCGGCCGTGCGCACCGCCGGGCCGCGCCCGGTCGCGATCGCGACGAACGCGTCGTTCGTCGAGGTGTCGCCGTCCACGGTGATCGCGTTGAACGAGCGTGTCGCCGCCGCGCGCACAAGGCGCGCGAGCGCCCCGCGCCCGAGGGCGGCGTCGGTCGCGACGAAGGCGAGCATGGTGGCCATGTCCGGGCGGATCATGCCGGCGCCCTTCGCGATGCCGGTCACGGTGGCCGTTCCCGCGCCGAGCGACACCGTGCGCGAGACCGCCTTCGGCACGGTGTCGGTGGTCATGATCGCCTCGGCCGCCGCCGCCCAGTTGTCGGCCTTGAGGTCGGCGAGCGCCTCGGGCAGCGCGGCGACGATCCGGTCGGCGGGCAGCGGCTCCATGATGACGCCGGTCGAGAACGGCAGCACCTCGCGCGCGCGGCAGCCGACGAGGCGCGCCGCCGCCGCGCACACCGCCGCGGCGCGCCGCAGGCCGTCGGCGCCGGTGCCGGCGTTCGCGCAGCCGGTGTTCACCACGAGCGCGCGCGGCCCGTTGCGCAGGTGGCGCTTCGCGAGCACCACCGGCGCCGCACAGAAGGCGTTTCTGGTGAACACGCCGGCCACCGCAGCGCCCGGGGCAAGGCGCACGAGCAGCAGGTCGCGCCGCCCCGGTTTGCGGATGCCCGCCCGCGCGGTGCCGAGTTCCACGCCGGCGACAGGCAGAAGCGCCGCCGGATCCGGCGGCGCAAGACCGACCGCCATCAGGCGAGCCTGCCGTGACAGTGCTTGTACTTCTTGCCAGAGCCGCACGGGCACGGGGCGTTTCGCCCGACCTTCGCGCCGTGGCGCACCACCGGACGCGGTTTTTCCGCGGTGGCCGCCGGCGCCGGAGCGAGCAGCTCCTCGACCCCGGCGGCGAGCCCGGCCTCGCCCGAGGCGCGCGCGACCTCGGCGAAGTCGGCATGCTGCGCGCGCACGTTCTCGACGTGCGGGCGGTCGTCGACCGGCAGCGCTTCGGCGCTTTCGCGGATCTGCAGGAGCATCAGCGTGCGCGTCACCTCGAGCTTCACCGCCTGGAGCATGTTGCCGAAGAGCTCGAACGCCTCGCGCTTGTACTCCTGCTTGGGGTTCTTCTGCGCGTAGCCGCGCAGGTGGATGCCCTGGCGCAGGTGATCGAGCGCGGCGAGGTGCTCGCGCCAGTGCGCATCGAGAATCTGCAGCATGACGTAGCGCTCGTACTGGCGAAGCTGCGCCTCCGCGCCGGGCGGAATCTTCGCGCGGTAGGCGGCGTGCGCCGCGGCGACGATGCGCTCAAGGAGCGCCGCCTCGCCGAGGTCCGGCTCGCGCGCGAGCCACTCGGCGACCGGCACCGTGAACCCGAGCTCGGCCCTGAGCGCCTTCTCCAGGCCCGATACGTCCCACTGCTCCTCGACGCTGTCCTCGGGCACGTACTGGCGGAAGAGGTCGGTCACCACGCCCGCGCGCAGATCGTCGATGCGCGCCGAGACGTCGCTCGATTCGAGCAACTCGTTGCGCAGCGCGTAGATCGTGCGGCGCTGCTCGTTCGCGACGTCGTCGTACTCGAGCAGCTGCTTGCGGATGTCGAAGTTGCGGGCTTCGACCTTCCTCTGCGCGCTTTCGATCGAGCGCGTCACCATGCGGTGCTCGATCGCCTCGCCCTCGGGCATCTTGAGCATCGCCATGATGCGCTGGATGCGCTCGCCGGCGAAGATCCTGAGCAGCGGATCCTCGAGCGAGAGGAAAAAGCGCGAGCTGCCCGGATCGCCCTGGCGCCCGGCGCGGCCGCGCAGCTGGTTGTCGATGCGCCGCGACTCGTGCCGCTCGGTGCCGACGATGTGCAGTCCGCCGACGGCGATCACGCGCCGGTTCAGTTCCTGCCACTCGGCGCGCAGCCGCTCGATGCGCGCGCGCTTTTCCTCCGGCGAGAGGTTCTCCGCCTGCTCGATCAGGTCGCACTGCTTTTCGACGTTGCCGCCGAGCACGATGTCGGTGCCGCGCCCGGCCATGTTGGTCGCGATGGTGATCATGCCGGGACGGCCCGCCTGCGCGACGATCTCGGCCTCGCGCGCGTGGTGCTTGGCGTTCAGCACCTGGTGCGGCAGCCCCTCCTTCTGCAGCATCGCCGAGAGCAGCTCCGAGTTCTCGATCGAGGTGGTGCCCACCAGCACCGGCTGGCCGCGGCGGTAGCAGTCGCGGATCTCCGCGAGGATCGCCTGGTATTTTTCCTTCGCGGTGCGGTAGACGAGGTCGAGCCGGTCCTCGCGGATCATCGGCTTGTGGGTCGGAATGACCACCGTCTCCAGGCCGTAGATCTCTTGGAACTCGTAGGCCTCGGTGTCCGCGGTGCCGGTCATGCCGGCGAGCTTGCGGTACAGGCGAAAATAGTTCTGGAACGTGATCGAGGCGAGCGTCTGGTTCTCCGGCTGGATCGGCACGTTCTCTTTCGCCTCGATCGCCTGGTGCAACCCGTCGGACCAGCGCCGCCCGTGCATCAGCCGGCCGGTGAACTCGTCGACGATGATCACCTCGCCGTTCTGCACGACGTAGTGCTGGTCGCGGTGAAAGAGGTGATGCGCGCGCAGCGCCGCGTGCAGGTGGTGCAGCAGGCTGATGTAGGCGGGCTCGTACAGGCTCGCGCCCTCGGGCAGCAGCCCCACGCGCACGAGGATTTCCTCCACTTTCTGGTGTCCGGCCTCCGACAGCACGATCTGGTGGTTCTTCTCGTCCACCCAGAAGTCCCCCGGCGGCTCCGGCCCGTCGGGTTTCTTTTCCTCTTTTTGGCGCACGAGCAGCGGCGCCACCTCGTTCATGCGGTAGTAGATCTCGGTGCGATCCTCGGCCTGCCCGGAGATGATGAGCGGCGTCCGCGCCTCGTCGATCAGGATCGAGTCGACTTCGTCGACGATCGCGTAGTTGAGGCCGCGCTGGTAGCGGTCCTCGACGTGCATCGCCATGTTGTCGCGCAGGTAGTCGAAGCCGAACTCGTTGTTCGTGCCGTAGGTGATGTCGGCGGCGTACGCGGCGCGCTTCTCGGCCGGCGAGAGGTCCGGAACGTTCACGCCGACCGTGAGCCCGAGGAAGCGGTAGATTCTGCCCATCCACTCGGCGTCGCGGCGCGCGAGATAGTCGTTCACCGTGACGATGTGCACGCCGCGGCCGGTGAGCGCGTTGAGGTAGGCGGGCAGCGTCGCGACCAGCGTCTTGCCCTCGCCGGTCTTCATCTCGGCGATCTTGCCGTCATGGAGCACGATGCCGCCGACGAGCTGCACGTCGAAGTGCCGCATGCGCAGCGTGCGCTTGCCCGCTTCGCGCACCACCGCGAACGCTTCCGGCAGCAGCTCATCGAGCGCCGCGCGCTCGGCCTCGGCGCGCGCCGTCTCCGGAGCGGCGGCGACCTTCAGCGCGAGGCGCGTCTTGAATTCGGCGGTCTTCGCGCGCAGCGCCTCGTCGTCGAGTCGCGCGACCTCGGGTTCGAGGGCGTTGATCCGCGCGACGATGCGCGCATACTGCTTGAGCAGCCGCTCGTTGCGGCTGCCGAAGATCTTGGTGAGGACGTTGAGCATCGACCGGCGGCGGAAGTCCGGGGGCCGGGGGTGCGAACGGCCCGGTGAAAGCGCGTCATGTTAGCACGCCGCCGGCGCGCGCCCGGCGCGCGCGCCCGCGCGTTCAGCGCCGGCCGCTGGCAGCGAGCGCGGGCGGGTTCTGCGCCATCAGGAAGCGCGCCGGGTTCTGGGCGATGCCGCGGAAGCGCACCTCGAAATGCAGGTGCGGCCCGGTCGAGCGGCCGCTGTTGCCGCTGTCGGCGATGCGTCGGCCGCGCTGCACGATGTCGCCCTCTTTCACGTACGCCTTCGACAGATGCGCGTAGCGGGTGACGATCTCGCTGCCGTGATCGATATCGACCATCAGGCCGTACTGCGGGTGGAATCCGACGAACTGCACCACGCCGCCGGCGGCCGCGACCACCGGGGTGCCGACGTCGGTGATGAAGTCGATGCCTTCGTGCATCGCCTGCTGGCCGGTGAACGGGTCGATGCGCCAGCCGAAGCCCGAGGCGTTGAACGGCGCGTTCACCGGCAGCATCGTCGGCAGCGCCTTCTTCCTCACCGTCTGCTCGAAAAGCTGCGCCTCGAGGATCCCGAGCATGTCGGCCTTGGTCTCGACCTGGTTCGCGAGCAGCGCCACCCTGTCGCGCAGCTGCCCGAGCGTGAGGTCCTGCGGCGGCAGCGTCGTCGAGGGCGCGCCGCCCATGCCCGGCGTCTCGTTGAACCGGAATTCCTGCGGCCGGATGCCGGCGAGCGCCGACACGCGCTCGCCGAGCGCATCGAGGCGCGCAAGCTGCGCCTGCATCTCGCCGATCTTGACCGCCATCGCGTTCAGGTTCTGCTGCAGGAACTCGCGCGAGCGCTCGGTCTCGCCGCGCACCGCGGCAAGCACGAGCTCGTGGACCACCGGAAGGCGAAGCTCGGTCGCGAGCCGCAGCGTCAGCCAGTACAGCCCCGCGGTGAGCGCGACGAGCAGCACGAGCGCCGCCCCCACCGAGGCGAGCACGTGGCGAGCGGTCAACGTCAGGGTCCGCGCCTTGGCGAGCCGGTTCGGAATCAAGATAATCTGCACGTAGCCTCCTCGCGTTATCTGCGTGCACCCTTCCAGAATCGGCCGGCTGCTGGGATCCGAACCCGGACTGCAGCCGGTGATCGTCCGCGCGCTCGAAATCGGCGCCGCGGCCCGACTCTGTTCTTCTTATTTGCCGTCCGATCTCGCCCGCAGGGTCCGGGCGGTGAACCTGAAGGACGGTCAGCTTGTGGTTCTCGCCGCCACCCCCGCGGCGGCGGCCAAGCTCAGGCTCCTCGCCGAGGGCCTGTGCAAGTTTCTGTCAAACGAGGGCTTGAAGGTTAATGGAGTTTCGGTGCGGGTGCAACCCGCCCTGGCCGATGCCGAGCGGGCGCCGGCCGCAGCGCGCAAGCTGAGCGCGCCGGCGCGCGAAGCGCTCTGCGTCCTGTACCGCAGGATGCCCGACTCGCCCGCCCGACGGGCGCTCAAAAGCCTTCTCGATCATGACCTTAGGCGAGCGCCTGGCGAAGCAGACCCCGGGCTGCCGCCGGCGCCTCCTCCAGCCGCTCGAAGCTGACCGGCTCGAGCGCATCGCGCTCGGCGACGAGCGCGAGCAGCAGCCGGTTGTTCAACGCGTGCCCGGACTTGTGCGCGCTGAAGGCCGCAAGCAGCGGTCCACCGAGGAGGTACAGGTCGCCGATCGCATCGAGCACCTTGTGGCGGATGAACTCGTCGGAAAAGCGCAGGCCCTCGGCGTTCAGCACCCGGTCCTCGTCCAGCACCACCGCGTTCTCGAGCCCCCCGCCGAGCGCAAGGCCCGATTCGCGCAGGTCCTCGACGTCCTGCATGAAGCCGTAGGTGCGCGCGCGCGCCACCTCGCGCAGGTACGACGTTTCGGCGAAATCGACCGTGAGCGAGGTCCCCGAGCGCGCGATCACCGGGTGCGCGTACGCGATCGAGAAGGTGAGCCGGAACCCCTCGTAGGGCTCGAGCGCCGCCCAGCGGTCCCCGTCGCGCACCTCGACGCGCTTTCTGACGCGCAGGAAGCGCTTGGGCGCGTTCTGCTCCTCGATTCCCGCCTGCTGGATCAGCAACGCGAACGGGGCCGCGCTGCCGTCCATGATCGGCACTTCGGGGCCGTCGAGGTCGACGCAGGCGTTGTCGATGCCGAGCCCGGCGAGCGCCGACATCAGGTGCTCGACGGTGTAGACGCGGACCTCCCCCGCGACGAGGCAGGAACACAGGCGCGTCTCGCCGACCGCCTCGGGGCGGGCGCGGATCGCGACCGGACTGGCGAGGTCGGTGCGACGAAAGACGATACCGGTGCCCGGCTGCGCCGGCCGCAGCGTCATCGCGACCTTTTTTCCGGTGTGCAGCCCGACGCCGGCGGCGCGCACCGCCGACTTGAGCGTCCGCTGTCGCAGCATGAAGGCGCGATTCTAGCAAGCGCCCCCGGGCAAGGTCGGGGGCGCCTGCCGCCCGCTCAGTCGGCCTGCTTCCTGAGAAACGCCGGAATGTCGTACTTGTCGAGGCCGCTTGCGGCGAGCGCCTCGACCTGCGCGGCGCGGTCGCGCCGGCGGATCACCGCCGGGATCTCGGCAAGCGCCCCGTAGTCCGGTGCCGCCGGCGTCGCGACCGGTTGATTGTCGGTGCCCGTCTTCTGCGACACGACGAGCTGCGGTTTGCTCGCGCGCGCGGCGCCGGGTTTTCCGAGGCCCGTGGCGATCACGGTGACGCGCAACTCGTCGCCGAGCGAATCGTCGTAGACGCCGCCGTGGATGATCGTCGCGTCCTCGGCGGCGAACGCGCGGATCGCGTTCATCACCTCGCGCGTCTCGCGCAGCTTGAGGCTCGCGCGCGAGGCGGTGATGTTGACGAGCACGCCGCGCGCGCCCGACAGGTTCGCGCCGTCAAGGAGCGGGCAGGCGATCGCCGCCTCGGCGGCGATCCTCGCGCGGTCGATGCCGGAGGCCGCGGCCGAGCCCATCATCGCCATGCCCTGCTCCGACATCACGGTGCGCACGTCCTGGAAATCGACGTTCACGACGCCGTCGCGGTGGATGATGTCGACGATGCCGGAGACCGCGTTGAAGAGCACGTCGTCGGCCGCGGCGAACGCCTCGGCCTGGGTGACATCCTCGCCGAGCACCTCCTCCAGCTTGTCGTTCAGGATCACGATCAGGGAGTCGACGTGCGGGGCGATTTCCTCGATGCCGGCCTCGGCGATCTTCATGCGCTTGGAGCCCTCCCAGGCGAAGGGCTTGGTCACCACCGCGACGGTGAGCACCCCCATCGAGCGCGCGATCTCGGCGATCACCGGAGCGGCGCCGGTGCCGGTGCCGCCGCCCATGCCGGCGGTGATGAACACCATGTGTGCGCCAGCGATCGCCTCCTCCAGGCGCGCGCGCTCGGCGAGCGCGACCGCGCGCGCCTCCTCGGGTCGGGCGCCTGCGCCGAGGCCGCTCGTGCCGAGCTGGATCTGCTGCCGCGCCTTGTTGCGCGCGAGCACCTGCGCGTCGGTGTTGACGGCGATGAATTCCACCTGTCCGATGCCTTTCTCGATCATGTGGTCCACCGCGTTTCCGCCGGCGCCGCCGACGCCGATCACGCGGATGACGGGGCCCGCCGGGGTGTCGTTCTGCAGTTCGAACATGGTCATACGCCTCCTTGCCTTCGGTTGTTGTTGACTGCGGGGTAAGAAACGGGCGACCTCAGAAATTCCTCTGGAACCACTCGCGCATGCGGCCGAGCGCGGCGCGCACCGAACCGGCCTGGCGCGCAAGCCGCCCCTGGCGCAGGCGCGCCGCGCCCTCCATCACCAGGCCCATCGCGGTCGCGTAGCGCGGCGTGCGCACCACCTCGGCGAGCGCGCCGCTGTAGCGCGGCACGCCGACGCGCACCGGCATGTGGAAGATCTCCTCGCCCAGTTCCACCATGCCGCGCATGAGCGCGCTTCCGCCGGTGAGCACGATGCCGGCCGAAAGGAGCTCTTCGTGGCCGGACTCGCGCAGCTTCTGCTGCACGAGCGTGTACAGCTCCTCGACGCGCGGCTCGATCACCTCGGCGAGCGTCTGGCGCGACATCGTGCGCGGTTCGCGCTCGCCGATGCCGGGCACCTCGATCATCTCGTCGGCCTCGGCGAGCGAGCGCAGCGCCACCCCGTGGCGCAGCTTGATCGCTTCGGCCTCCGCCGTCGGCGTGCGCAGCGCCATCGCGATGTCGCTGGTGATCTGGTCGCCGGCGATCGGGATCACGGCGGTGTGCCGGATCGCGCCGCGCGTGAACACCGCAAGGTCGGTCGTGCCGCCGCCGATGTCGACGAGCGCCACGCCGAGCTCGGTTTCGTCCTCCGAAAGCACCGCGCGCGCCGCCGCGAGCGGTTGCAGGATCAGGTCCTCGACCTCCAGACCGCAGCGGCGCACGCACTTGACGATGTTCTGCGCCGCCGACACCGCGCCGGTGACGATGTGCGCGCGCACTTCCAGCCGCACGCCCGACATCCCGATCGGCTCGCGCACGTCCTCCTGCCCGTCGATGATGAATTCCTGGCGCAGCACGTGCAGGATCTGCTGGTCGTTCGGGATGTTGACCGCGCGCGCGGTCTCGACCGCGCGTTCGACGTCGAGCGCGCTCACCTCGCGGTCCTTCACCGCGACCATCCCGGTCGAGTTGAAGCTGCGGATGTGGCTGCCGCAGATGCCGGTCCAGGCCGAGGCGATCTTGCAGTCGGCCATCAGCTCGGCCTCTTCCAGCGCCTTCTGGATCGCGGCGACGGTCGCCTCGATGTTCACCACCACGCCCTTCTTCAGGCCCCTCGACTCGTGGCTGCCCATGCCGAGCACGGCGAGCGTGCCGTCGGCCGCGAGTTCCGCGACGAGCGCCGCCACCTTCGAGGTGCCGATGTCCAGGCCCACGACGAGAGTCCGGTTCTCCTTCGGCACGTTCTAGCTCCTCCACTCCGGCACCCGCAGCGCGAAGCCGTTCGGGTACCTGAGATCGACGATGCGCAGCTCGCGCGCGCCGGCGCGCGCGAGCCGCCCGAGCGTCGCCGGGTACGCGGCGACGAAGCGCTCCAGGCGCCGCTCGACCGGCTCGCCCCGGTCGCGCCCGAGCTCAAGTTGCAGGCCGCCCGAGGTGCGCAGCTGCCAGGCGCGGCGCTCGTTGAGGATCACGCGCTCGGGCGCCTCGCCGAGCGGGGCGAGGATCTCCGCAAAGCGCAGCGCGCGGCGCAGCACCTCGGCTTCGCTGCCCGGCGGGCCGGCGAGCAGCGGAAGCCGCGCCGCCTGCTCGGCCTCGAGCCGGCCGCGGAACAGCTCGCCGCGCACGCTGAGGAGCGCCGCCTCGCCCCAGCGCGCGGCCGCCACGTGTTCCTCCAGGCGCGCCTCGATCCGATCGGGCCAGACGCGGCGCAGCTCGACGCGGCGCACCCACGGCAGCCGCTCGAGGCGCCCGCGCAGGCCGGCCAGATCGGCGGCGAAGAAGTTGCCGCCGAAGCCGGCGACCGCCTGCTCGATCTCGGCGCGACTCGTGTGCGCAAGCGGCGCGGCAACGCGCAGCTCGCGAAGCGGAAAGAGCGACGAGCGCGCAAGCGCCTGCGTCGCGCCGTAGAGCGCGAGCGCGGCCGCTAGCGCCGCGGCAGCCGCAGCGGCGCGCTCGAGCAGGCGCGGGTCATCCCACACGCGCGAGCTCCAGGATCCGCAGGCAGAGGTCTTCATAGGACATTCCCGCGGCGCGCGCGGCCATCGGCACGAGGCTGTGGCTCGTCATGCCGGGGGCGGTGTTCGCCTCGAGGAGCCACGGATCGCCGCGCGCGTCGAGCATCAGGTCGACGCGCCCCCAGCCCGAGCCGCCGATCAGGCGAAACGCCTCGAGCGCGAGCGCGCGCAGCGCCCGCTCTTTTGCCTCGGGCAGCCCGCAGGGGCAGTGGTACTTCGTCGCGTCCGAGAAGTACTTGTGGTGATAGTCGTAGTTGCCCTGCGGCGCCTCGATGCGCACGAGCGGCAGCGCCTCCTCGCCGAGGATCGCGGCGGTGTACTCGGGGCCGTCGACGAACGCCTCGGCGAGCGCGACGTCGCGGAACGTCTTCGCCGCGAGCGCGTAGGCGGCCGGCAGTTCCTCGACCGCGCGCACGCGGGTGACGCCGAGCGTCGAGCCCTCGTTCGCCGGCTTGACGACGAGCGGCAGGCCGAGGTCGCGCGCGACCGCGGCCCAGTCGTCGTTTTCGGCGAGCACGCGAAAGCGCGGCGTCGGCAGTCCCGCGCCGAGCCAGACGAGCTTGGTGCGCCACTTGTCCATGCCGATCGCCGAGCCGAGCACGCCGCTGCCGGTGTAGGGGATGCCGAGCGCCTCGAGCGCCCCCTGCACCGTGCCGTCCTCGCCGCCGCGGCCGTGCAGCGCGACGAAGCAGCGCGCAAAGCCCTCGCGCCGCAGCTCGAGGAGGTCGCGCTCGGCCGGATCGAAGGCGTGCGCGTCCACGCCGCGCGCGCGCAGCGCCGCGAGCACGCCGCGGCCGCTCATCAGCGACACCTCGCGCTCGTCCGAGCGCCCGCCCATCAGCACTGCGACCTTTCCGAAGCGCGCGCTCACGCCGGCTCTCCCACGAGCTGGACCTCGGGCACGAGTTCGACCCCCTGCTTTTCCTTCACGACGCGCTGCACCTCGCGGATCAGCCATTCGATGTCGGCGGCGCGCGCCGCGCCCTTCGGGTTGACGATGAAGTTCGCGTGCATCTCCGAGACGCGCGCGCCGCCGCGCGCAAGGCCCTTCAGCCCGCACGCTTCGATCAGCTTCGCCGCGTGCTGGCCGGGCGGGTTGCGAAAGACGCTGCCGGCGTTCGGAAGCGAGAGCGGCTGCGAGCGCAGCCGCCGCTCGAGAAGGTTGCGCATCGCCTCGCGCGAGGCCTCGCGCTCGCCCGGCGCGAGCCGAAAGCGCGCCGCCGCGAACCAGTGGTCGACCCCGAGCCGGCCGCCCGACTTCAGGCGGCAGAAGCGGTAGCCGGTCTCGAACTCGCTCTTGTGCCGCCAGCGCAGCGTGCCGTGGCGGTCGATCGTCTGCGCCTCCTCGACGATCTCCCAGGTGTCGCCCCCGTAGCAGCCGGCGTTCATCGCGAGCGCCCCGCCGACCGTACCGGGGATGCCGGCGAGGAACTCCGCGCCCGAGAGGTCGTTCATCGCCGCAAAGCGCGCGACCTTGGGACTGGCGACCCCCGCCTCGGCGTAGATGCGCCCGTAGGCGAGCTTCGGGTACTTTTTTGCCGCGTGCATCAGCACCACCGTGCCGCGCCAGCCGCCTTCGCGCACGAGCAGGTTCGAGCCCAGACCGACGAAGAGCAGCGGCTCCTCCGGCGGCACGCGCGCGAGGAACTCCGAGAGGTCCTCGAGGTCCGCAGGCAGGTAGAGGCGCGCTGCCCGCCCGCCGGCGCGCCAGGTGCAGTAGCGCCCCATCGGCTCGTTTTCGCGCAACTCGCCGCGCAGCCCGGCGAGGTCGGCCGCGCGCAGCGCGCTCATGCGAGGCTCCCCGCGACCGCGCCGATCGAGCCGGCGCCCATCGTGATCACGACGTCGCCCGCGCGCGCGACGCGGCGGATCTGCGCGGCCATGTCGGCGATGCGCTCGACGAAGACCGGCGCGGCGCCGGCGGCCGCGAGCGCAGCCGCGAGCGAGCGGCCGTCGGCGCCAGCGATCGGCGCCTCGCCCGCCGGATAGACCTCGGCAAGGAGAAGCGCGTCGGCCTGCGCGAGCACGCGGACGAACGCGTCGAACAGGTCGCGCGTGCGCGTGTAGCGGTGCGGCTGGAACGCGAGCACGAGGCGCCGCCCGGGGTAGGCGGCGCGCGCCGCTTCGAGCGTCGCCGCGATCTCGGCGGGGTGATGGCCGTAGTCGTCCACCAGCGCGAAGGTGCCGGCCTCGGGCCGCGCCGGGTCGAGCGGTATCTCGCCGTAGCGCTGAAAGCGCCGCCCGACGCCGCGAAAGCCCTCGAGCGCCCGACGGAGCGCCTCATCGGCGAGGTGCAGTTCGCCCGCCACCGCGACCGCGGCGAGCGCATTCAGCACGTTGTGCCGGCCGGGCAGGTTGAGCGTCAGCTCGAGCGGCGCGCGCCCGGCGCGCAGCACCGTGAATCGCGAGCGCTCGCCGAGCGCGATCTCGACCGCGCGCACCGCCGCGTCCTCGCGCGTGCCGTAGGTGACCACCGGGCGCGAGACGAACGGCACGATCTCGCGCACGTGCGCGTCGTCGGTGCACAGCACCGCGCTGCCGTAGAAGGGCAGGTTCTGCAGGAAGCGGATGAACGCCTGCTGCAGCCGCGGAAAATCGTGCCCGTAGGTCTCCATGTGGTCGGCGTCGATGTTGGTGACCACCGCGATCACCGGCCGCAACGCGAGGAACGAGCCATCGGACTCGTCGGCCTCAACCACGATGAACTCGCCCGCCCCGAGCCGCGCGTGGCTGCCGGCGGCGTTCAGCCGCCCGCCGATCACGAAGGTCGGATCGAGCCCCGCCTCGGCGAGCACGCTCGCCACCAAACTGGTCGTCGTCGTCTTGCCGTGGGTGCCGGCGACCGCGATGCCCTGCTTGAGCCGCAGCAGCTCGGCGAGCATCTGCGCGCGCGCAACGACCGGGATGCGACGCGCGCGCGCTGCGGCCACCTCGGGGTTGTCGGCGCGCACCGCGCTCGAGACCACGACGACGTCGGCGCCGGCGACCTCGGCCGCGTCGTGACCGACGCGCACTTTCGCGCCGAGCGCGCGCAGCCGCCGCGTCGCCGCGTTTTCCGCGAGGTCCGAGCCGCTCACCTCGTAGCCGAGGGTGGCGAGCACTTCGGCGATGCCGCTCATGCCGGCGCCGCCGATACCGACGAAGTGGATGCGGCGGACCTTGTGCTTCACGCCGCCTCCG
>JAOAFL010000096.1 GCA_026416295.1 Burkholderiales bacterium
GCCGAGATCCAGTCGCCCGCGCCGTCCGGGCCGCGCGCCGCCATGCGGGCGCGGATGCGCAGAAGCTCTGCGCGGCCGACCGGCGGGCTGTCCGCGCCGTAGGCGAAAATGCCGGCGATACCGCACATCGGGGGTCAGGGCGCAACCAGGGTCGAGGCGAGATCCCGACAGCCGCAGCGGGCGAGCGTGTCGCGCGTCAGTAGAGCGCCTGCAAGATCGAAGCGGGACCGGCGCATGCCGGGAAACGCCGAAATGAAGCGTGTTCTCGGTAAGGCGGACACGATAGCCTGCGCGATGACGGTGGCGGCGCTATCTGAACCGAAGCTGCGCGCGCAGCGCCTCGAGCCGCGCGGAGGAGACCGGGTCGCGCCGGGCCTTTTCGAGCGCCTCGCGGATGAAGGCGAGGAGAACCGCGACAAGGCCCGCGACGAGCACGCTGACGAGGACGATGAGCGCGCGTTTCGGCCTGCTCTTGAAGTCGGGCGGGATGGCGCTATCCACGACCTGGATGATCGCGGCGTCTTTCGCTTCGTCGATCTTTGCCGCCTCGAACTGCTTGGTGAGCAGCTCGACCATCGCTTCGAGGTACTTGACGTCGCGAAGGAGGCGGATGTTTTCGAGGCCGGCGGGCGAGGCGGGGTTTCTTGCCGGCGCGCCGTTTCCGCCTTCGAGCTTGGCGAGTTCGGCCTGCATGCTCGCGATCTCCTGCCGCAGGCGCACCATGTCGGGGTTACGCTCGGTGGCGAAGGTGCGCATCGCGTTCAACTGGATCTGCTTCACCGCGACCTCGGCGCGCAGCCGCTCGACGGTGCCGACGACGGCGCGGCTTTGCGCTTCGACCGCCGCAAGGCCCTTTTCGTCAATCGAGCGGCGTAGCGCCACTTCGGCCTGCACCAGTTGCTCGCGGGCGGCGGCAAGCTGCCGCTCGAAAAAGAGCCGCCGCTGCGCGGCCTCGGTGACGGCAAGCACTTGGATCAGGCGGTCGAGTTCCTCGATGTAGGCGTTCGCCATGTCGGCGGCGCGCTTCGGGTCGCGGTCTTCGACCTCGATGGTGATCAGGCCGTCGCGGCCGGCGCTGATCTTGGTCACCCGCGCAAGCGCCCTGCGCGTGGCGACCATGGTTTCGGTTTCGAACACTTCCTTCAGCCGAAAACGCTCGATCATGCGATCGGCGATCGTGTGGCCCTTGAGGATACCGACAAAGAGGTCACCGGGGTTCTTCAGGCCGAGCGCTTGCGCTGCGGCGCCTGCGCCGGCAGCGCCCGCGATCGCGCTCAGCGCGGCAGCCGCGGTGGACTCGCGCTGCTGCGGCGGCAGGATGCGCGCCTGGGCGGTGTAGATCTTGGGAAGCGAGAAGGCGACGGCGAGCGAGACGACGCCGGCGGCAAACGGGAGCCCGAGGACGAGGAGCTTCTGCTTCGCAAGGACAAGCAGCAGGTCGAGGAGGCTCACTTCGTCCTCGCCCGCTTGCGGCGGGCCGTCCTGCGGCGCGCCGCTCGATGCCGTGTTCTCGTTCACTCCGATTCCCTCCAGTGCCCGGGCGACAGGGCGGAGTTTATTGCGATTTCGGGGTCAGCTTGCGCGTCTGGAGCTCAGAAATAGTTCTCATCTGTGCGGCTGCTGATGCCGTCGAGACTGAACGCTTGCCGTTGACGATCAGGCTTCGCTAGGCGAATATTCGCTCGAGGGGCGGCGCGGTGGTGATGGGGCAAAATTTTCCTTTCCTTTTCCCGACCCTGGTCTCGTTTGCGCTCGGCGCGTTGCTGGTGATGTCGCGCCGCTGGCACCTTGCGGTCACGGGGGATTTACCCGGCGCCGATAGGCGCAAGGTGCATATCCGGGCCGTTCCCCGAGTCGGGGGGGTTGCCATTTTCGCTGCGGTGTTCGCTTGCGGGGCCTTGATGGATGCGGCGGCGACTGCGCTTCTGCTCGGCCTCGGCGCCTGCGGCCTGTTGCTGTTCGTCGGCGGGTTGCTCGAGGACGTCTTTCGCTGCGTACCGCCGATCGGCCGCCTGTGGCTCGCGTTTGCCTCGGCGGCGGTCGCTTTTTTTGTCTTCGATGCACGGATCACGGCGATCGATGTCCCAGGCTTGGACGCGATACTCGGAATCGCCGCGGTGTCTCTCGTGTTCACGATGTTCGCGGTGGGGGGCTTTGCGCACGCGTTCAATATCGTCGATGGCTTGAATGGGCTCGCCGGGTTGGTCGCGATGCTGATCCTTTCGGCGATCGCGTGGGCTGCCGGGGAGGCGGGGGACGCGCTGATTCGCGACGCAAGCCTGCTGCTTGCCTTCGCGGTTGCAGGCTTTCTCGTCTGGAACACGCCGCGCGCGCGGCTCTTCCTCGGCGATGGGGGATCGTACCTTCTGGGTTTCCTGATCGCGGAACTCGCGGTGCTGCTTGTGCACCGCAATGTGCAGGTGTCCCCTTGGTTCGCGTTGGTGGCGCTCGGCTATCCGGTGTGCGAGACGCTTTTTTCCGGGTACCGGCGAGTCGTTTACCGTAACGCCTCGCCGATGAAGCCCGATGGACTCCATCTTCACACGCTGGTGTACAAGCGGCTCTTTCGGCGCAAGGGCCGCGATACCGACGTTCGCAATGCGCTCGCAGCGCTGTGCGTGCTGCCCTTGGCCGTAATCACCGTGCTCGCCGCCGCGCTCTTCTGGACGAACCCTTGGGCGTTGCAGGCGGCGGCGATCGCGTTCGTCTGCCTTTACCTGGTTTGCTATCGGAGCCTTGTGCGGTTCAGGCTGCCAAGGTGGGTCGCAAGCCTGCGCAAGGGCGCTCGCGGCGAAGGGGCGCGGTTTGCGGTGCCCGGGCCAAAGCGACCTATCGTGATTCGAGATCGGTGAAGATATGCAAACTTGTGTAAGAACTTCGGCTTGCGGCTTGAGGACGCCGCGCTCTATGTTGGAAAGTGTTCTGGCAGGAATCGGAGTGCATCACATGCGCGCTGTGGGCTTTCTCCTCGTCGGGCTGGCCGTGCTCGCGTTGCCAGCGAAGGGCTTCGCTGCGGCGACGATCGAGTCGCTGACCGGGTCTGCGCGAGTGCAGCCCGCCGGCCAGGCTGCGGTGGACGCGAAGGCGAAGGACCGCGTGCCGTCGGGGGCGACGGTGCGCACGCAGGCGAAGTCCCGGGCCGTGCTGCGTTTTGACGACGGCAGTGCAGTGGTGCTGGAGGAAAACACCGAATTCACGGTCACCGAATTCAGCTTCGCGCAGGATGCACCCGAGAAGGACCGAAGCATCTTCAGCATGGTGACCGGCGCGTTACGGATGGTCGGCGGAGCGATCAGTCGGCGCAGCCGCACGATGGTCGCATTGCACGTGCCGCAGGCGACGATCGGCATCCGCGGCACGGATTTCATGGTGGCGGTGGTCAACCCGGCGTTCGTAAGCGTCATCTCTGGGACGATCAGCGTCTCGAACGCGGCGGGGACGGTCGCGTTCGGTGCGGGATCGTTCGGCTCGGTGGCAAGCGCGACCTCGCTTGCGACCTCGATCACCGCGGCGCAACTTCCGGCGCAGGTGTCCTCGGCGTTCTCGTCGCTCGGCGGCGTACCGGTGACCCCGACTGCGCCGGGGGCGCCGGCGCCGGGAACCGCCGTGCCCGGGGTCGCGCCCGGCGTGGGCGCGGCAGGCGCCGCGGCGGCCGCTGCTGCTGCAGCGGCGGCAGCGGCGGCGCTCGGCGGCGGCGGTGGCGAGGGCACGACGACGCCGCAGCACGCGACGCCTTCGCACCACTAGGGAACGCTCGGTTAAGCTGAGTGCGAGTGCTCCCCATGGGGAGCGACGGGGAGTCTCGTGCGTGCTTGGCTTGCGGTCGGACTGAGTCTGCCTTTTCTTGCCGCGGCGCAGGCGCCGAGCATGACAGGGCAGACGGGACTCGTCAGCATGCCGGATGCGCGTCTCGCACCGGACGGCACCTGGCGCATGGGCATGAGCTTTCTCAGGCCGTACCAGGCGCTCTGGACGAGCGTGACGCTGCTGCCGTGGCTGGAGGCGTCGGGGCGCTATACGCGCATCATGCACGTGCCCGGCTTCGACAGGCCCGGCACCGACTTCGGCGACTTCAAGGACAAGTCGTTCGACTTCAAGGTCAGGCTGTTCGACGAATCGGGTTCGCGCCCGTCGGCTGCGCTCGGGATTCAGGACGCGCACGGTACGCAGGTCTTTCGCGCAAGCTACGCCGCGCTGTCCAAGCGGATCGGCGAGTTCGACGCGACCCTCGGCTACGGCAGGGGCCGCATTGACGGGCTTTTCGGGGGGCTGCGCTGGCAACCGCAGCGCCTGCCGCAATGGAGCTTCGTCGCCGAATACGACGCCTTCGATTATCCGCGCGACAGGGGGGCGCAGCTCTCGGGCGCTGCAAGCTATCGCAAGGGGCCGGCCTTCGGGGTGGAGTACCGCTGGGGCTGGCTCGGCGCGCAGGTGGCGGCTTCGCACGGGCAGCTCGCGTTCAACGTGCACCTCGCGGTACCGATGCACCAGCGCGAGTTCGTGCCGAAGACCCGCGAGCCGGAGCCTTGGCTTGCCTTCGTTCCGCGGCCGACCGAGGAGCAATGGGCCTCGGACGTTGGCCATCGTGCCCGGCTGCGGCGCGCGCTTCTCGAGCACGACTTTCGGCGCGTGCATTTTCGCTACGAGAACGGGCGGCTCGAGGCGACACTGGCCAACGCGCGTATCTCCTCGATGCCGCGCGCGGTCGGGCGGGCGGCGCGAATCCTGCTTGCGTTTGCCCCGCTCGAGACGCGCGAGATCCGCATCACCTATCTCGCCGGGCTGCTTCCGGCGGCGACCTACACCTTCGTCCATCTGCCGGTGCTGCAGCGCTACTTCGCCGGTACGGCGACGCCCGCGGAGTTCGCCCAGTACGTCTCCGTCGCCTACGCCCAGCCCGAGGGCGGCGACGAAGCGACCGATCGCGCCGAGGCGCTTGCCGGCTTCGCCGAACCGCTCGCCGAAGCGGTGCTGCGCTCGCGCCCCGAGGGCGACCTCGTCGCATTTGCCTTCGAGGATGACCAAGGCAACCGCTTCCGGCTGCGACCGGGCGTGCAGACGTTTCTCAACGATCCGTCCGGCGCGTTCAAGTACGACGTCAGCCTTTATGCGAACTTCGATCGCGTCCTGCCCGGGCGGGTGGCGCTGAGCGCCGAGGCGAAGTGGACGCTCCTCGAGACGGTGAGCGACGTCACGCAGCCCTCGAACAGCCTGCTTCCGCACGTTCGCTCGGACGTGGCGCTTTATCGGCGCGAGGCGCGGCTCAAGGTGACGCGCTTGCTCGCCAACAAGTACTTTCATCCGCTCGAACGCGTGTACGCGAGGCTTTCGGCCGGGATTTACGAGGAGATGTTCAGCGGCATCGGCGGGCAGATCCTTTATTTGCCGCGCGCCGGCGGCTGGGCGGCGGATCTGCAGGCCGACTGGCTGCGCCAGCGCGATTACCGGGGGCTGTTCGGACACCGCGACTACAGTGTCTTCACCGCGATCGGTTCGCTGCATTATCGGCTCGCGCACGGGGTGACGCTCACCGCGCGCGCGGGGCGTTTTCTTGCGGGCGACGAGGGGGTGCGCTTCGAGGCCAAGCGCCGCTTTCGTTCCGGCATCGAGGTGGGCGCGTGGTATTCGTTTACCAACGCGAAGGACATCACGTCGCCGGGCTCGCCCGGCAACCCGTACCGCGACAAGGGCGTGTTCCTCACGATGCCGCTTCACATCCTGCTCGAGCAGGACACCGGGGCGCGGGCGGGTTTTGCGCTCTCGCCCTGGACGCGCGACGTCGGGCAAATGGTCGCCTCGCCGGGCGATCTGTACCGTATTCTCGAAAATCCGCTGACCGTCGGTATGGTCGAGCGCGGCGGGCTTGCGCGCATGGGCGACTACGACGACGAGTATTACGACTTGCCGAAGCTCGGCAGCGGGGGGCGCGACCGCCGTTGGCCCGAGGCGGTGCTCGAAGACCTCTGGGCGGCGGGATCGGCCGCGCGCCACGTGCACTGGCTCTCGTCGGCCGCGATCGGGGCGGGAGCGATCCTCGCGAGCTCCGCCTTCGACCGGCGGGCGTTGCGCTACGCCGAGGAGCACGAGGCGAGCCGGCTGCGCAGATCGTTCGTGCGGGCGACCGATGCGTTGCCGCTTGCGGCGCTCGGGGCGGCCGCGATCGCCGCCTTCGACGAGTCGCGGCCTCGGCTTTCGGATTGCGGCTGGGCGGCGCTCGAGGCCGGGGCGCTCGCGTTTGCGGGCAGCGAGCTGCTCAAACGCGCAATCGGCCGCGCAAGGCCCGAGATGGGGCTCGGGCCGCGCAACTTCGACACGTTCACGAGCCGCGAATCGCGCGCCTCGTTTCCGTCTCGCCATACGGCGCTTGCGTGGGCCGCGTTGACGCCGTTTGCGCGCGAATACGACGCCGACTGGCTCTACGGCGTTGCGCTCCTGTCGAATGTCGGGCGCGCAATGAGCACGCGCCACTGGCTTTCGGACACCGTCGCGGGCGCCCTGCTCGGTTACGCCGCGGGCTACCTCGCCTGGGAAGGCCGGCGCGCGGCGAACCGCGCAAAGAACGCTCCCGACGTGCTCGTCGGCCCTCGCTCGGTGAGCCTCGCATGGCAGCTCGACTGACGCGCCTGTGGGCGCCGGCTGCGGCTTGCGTCGCCGCGCTGCTCGCCCCGCCCGCTCCGGCCGCCGAATGCCGGGTACACGATCCGGAGCTGCAAGGCACCTACGTCGGTGGCTGCGTCGGTGGGCTCGCCGATGGCGACGGGCACGCGGTCGGCGCGGCGGCCGAATACCGCGGCGAGTTCAAGGCCGGGATGAAGCACGGCAAGGGCGTGAAGCGGTGGTTTGCGAGCGGCGACATCTACGAGGGCGAGTTCGCCGAGGACCGTCGCCACGGCTTCGGCGTCTACACCTGGGGGCCGCGTTCGCCGTGGGCGGGCGAGCGCTATCGCGGCGGTTTCGTGAACGACCGGCGCCACGGCTACGGCACCTACACCTGGCCTTGGGGCGATTCCTATACCGGGCCGTGGGAAAACGATGCGATCGTCGGCCCGCCGACACCGATGATGCAGGCGCGCGCAAAAACGCGCGCCGCGCTCGTTGCGGCGCTGCGTACGCCGGGGCTCCGCGTCTGCCGCGAAATGCCGGTCGGCATCGCGCAACGCGAATGGATCCGCGGCACGGTGATCGAGTCGCAGGGCGAGCGCATCGCGGTGCGCATCGACGATCCCGGGCGGCACGACCACGTTCTTCAGAACGTCCCGCTCGAGCAAGGGCTGATCGTATGGGACGCGATCGAGGGGTGGTTGCCCTGCCGGTAGCGCGCGGCCGCCGAAGGCCCGGGGGCCGGGTGATCAAGGTCGCGCTCGCCCTCGTCGTGCTCGGTGCCGCGGTGTGGCTCGCGCATCTGCATGTCGCCGCGCAGAGTTACCACCCATCGGTGCGCGTACGATTGCCGGAAAACGTGCATCTCGTGATGACCCATGCACCGGTCGACCGGCACGAGCAGTGCGCGGCGATCACCCGGCGGTTCGTCGAGCCGATGCGCAGGCTCTGCACCGAGTGCCGCATCGAGCATGCGCGCTGCGAGCGCACGCCGGCGCCCGATCGCGGCGCAACGCATTACACCGTCCGACTGCGCGAGATGCAGATCGCCGTCGAGGGCGCACCCGAGCGCGCGCGCGGCGTGTGCGAGGAAGTGGCGGTGGCGCTGGTCAGGAACGGCGCCGGGAGCGCCGCCTGCGTGTTTCCGCGGCCGAAACCGGGCGTTCGGGATAGCCGTCCGGGTTGAGCGACTGCCAACGCCAGGCGTCGCGGCACATGTCTTCGAGGCCGTAGCGCGCGCGCCATCCGAGCAGCCGTTCGGCGAGCGTCGCATCCGCCCACGATTGCGCAAGGTCGCCGGCGCGCCGTTCCCTGATTTCGTACGGAATCGGCCTGCCGCAGACGCGCTCGAAGGTCTTGACGACTTCGAGCACGGAGTAGCCGCGTCCGGTGCCGAGGTTGACGGTGAACGATTCCGGCTGAGATTCGAGTCGGGCGAGGGCGGCGACATGCCCGGCGGCGAGATCCATCACGTGGATGTAGTCGCGCACGCCGGTACCGTCTTGGGTGTCGTAATCGCCGCCCCAGACGTTCAGCTTCGCGCGCCGGCCGACGGCGACCTGAGCGATGTAGGGAAAAAGGTTGTTCGGCACACCGAGCGGATCCTCGCCGATGCGGCCGGACGGATGCGCCCCGACCGGATTGAAGTAGCGCAGGAGCGCGTATTTCAGTTCCGGCCAGGCGGCAGCGCAGTCGGCGATCAGCCCCTCGGCGATCATCTTCGTTCTTCCGTAGGGGTTCGCCGGGCGAAGCGGATGCGTCTCGGTGAGCGGCAGCGACTCGGGTGCACCGTAAACCGTGCACGAGGAGCTGAACACGAGCCGTCGCACGTCGTGCTGCCGCATCGCGCGCAGCAGCGTCAGCGTTCCGCCGACGTTCGTGTCGTAGTACTCGAGCGGTTGCGCGACGGACTCGTGCACTGCCTTGAGCCCGGCGAAATGGAGTACGGCCGCGACCGGCCGCCGGCGGAAGACCTGCGCGAGTGCCCTGCCGTCGCGCACGTCGGCGCGCACGAAGGAAATTCTGCGGCCCGCGATTTCGCGCAGGCGGGCAAGGACGCTCAAGCGCGCGTTGGCGAGATTGTCGAGCGCGACGATGTCGTAGCCGGCCTCGGCGAGCGCGACGCACACGTGCGAGCCGACGAAACCGAGACCGCCGGTGACGAGCACCGCGCGGTCGTCGGCCTTTCTGCGGCGAGCACGACCGCTCAGGACTTCCTCGCCGCGAGCGACTTGCGCGTGACGCCGATCAGGTGGTCGGCGATCTCGATCATGCGCTCGAAGGTCTGCGCCTGCTCCACCTTGATGGTGTAGCGGCCGTGAACGGCCAGCGTCGGCGTACCCTCGATGCGGTAGGCGGCCACGAGCTGGTTCGAGCGGCGCACGCGGTTCTGTACGCCGAAGGATTTCATCGTCTCGTCGAATTTTTTTGCGTCCACGCCGTGGCGCGCGAGCCACTGCGCGAGCGCCTGCGGGTCGTTCGTCTTCAGCCGCTCGCGGTGGATCGCGTCGAAAAGCGGCCGATGCAGCTTCTCGGTCAGCCCGAGCGCCTCGAACGCGTAGAAGATCGCCGCATCGTGGGCCCAGCGCTCGTTGAAGGCGGCCGGGACGCGCCGGAACGCGGTGTCGGGCGAAAGCCGAGCGATCCACTTTTCGATGAGCGGCTCGATCTGGTAGCACGCGGGGCAGCCGTACCAGAAGAATTCGATCACCTCGATCTTTCCCGGTGTCTCGACCGGAATTTCCGGATTGAGCGCGGTGTAGTCGGCGCCCGCGCGCGGCGCCTGCGCGCGCGCGGGCACGGCCGCGAGCGCCGGCAGCGCGAGCGAGACGGCGATCAGCCGGCGGCGGAAAGGAGAGTGCGTGGTCGTCATTGGCCGTCCTTTGCGGGATCCTTGATTTTGACCAGGCTCGCGTCGATGCCGTTCTGCGCGAGGAGCTGGCGCACGCGGTTGAGATCGTCGATCCTCGCATACGGCCCGAGCCGCACGCGGTACCAGGTGCCCTTGTCGGGCAGCGTCGTCGGCTCGACGCCGGCCTCCAACCCGAGCAACGCGAGCTTCGCCTTCTGGTTGTCGGCGTCCGCGGGATTCTGAAACGACCCGGCCTGGATGAAATAGATCGCGCGCGGCGCCTCGCCTTTCGGGGGCTCGGCCTTCGCGCCCCGCGCCGCCTCCTTCAGCTCGCGCTCGGTCACCGGTTCTTCGGCGCCCGGCAGGATGCGATAGAAATCGAACTTCGGCTTTTCGGCCTTGGTGTCCGCCTGCGGCATGCCGGCGATCGCGGGCGGCTTGAGCGGTTCGTCCTTCGCTGCGGGCCTCGTCGCCTTGCCGACGAACGGGATCGGAGTCTTCGTGACGTAGAACGCGACCGCGAGCGCGATCGCAAGGCCGGCGAACAGACCGAGAAAGAGGCCGAGGAGAAAGCCGCCGCGCGTTTTCGCGCGCGCCGCCGTGCGCCCGGTCGAGCGTTGTCGTCTGCCTGACTGCGCGATCACATTTTCTCCGGGGCGCTCACGCCGAGCAGCCGCAGGCCGTTCGCGAGCGTCTGGCGCACTGCCGCCGCGAGCGCAAGGCGCGCCTCGCGCAGCGCGCGCTCTTCGACGAGGATCCGCTCGGCATTATAGTAGCTGTGGAATTCGCTCGCGAGGTTGCGCAGGTAGAACGCGACCGCGTGCGGCGCGCATTCGGCCGCGGCCTGCGCGAGCACCTCGGGAAACGCGGCGAGTTCGCGCGCGAGCACCGCTTCGCGCGCGAGCGCGAGCGGCGCGAGCGGCGCGGCCGCAAGGCGCGCCGGATCTTCGCCCCATTGCGCAAGGACGCTCGAGATGCGCGCGTGCGCGTACTGCACGTAGTAGACCGGGTTGTCCTCGGTGCGCGCGAGCGCGAGGTCGACATCGAACACGAAATCGGCGTCGGGCCGGCGCGAGACGAGAAAGAACCGCACCGCATCGCGCCCGGCCCAGTCGATCAGGTCGCGCAGCGTCACATAGGCGCCCGCGCGCTTCGAAATCTTCACCTCCTCGCCGCCGCGCACGACGCGCACCATGCTGTGCAGCACGTATTCCGGCCAGCCCGCGGGAATACCGATCGCCAGCGCCTGCAATCCGGCGCGCACGCGCGTGATCGTGCTGTGATGATCGCTGCCCTGGACGTTGACGACGCGCGTATAGCCGCGCCGCCACTTGCCGACGTGATACGCGACGTCGGGCACGAAGTAGGTGTAGCTGCCGTCGGCCTTGCGCATCACGCGGTCCTTGTCGTCGCCGTAGTCTGTGGTGCGAAGCCAGAGCGCCCCGTCCTTTTCGTAGGTCTTGCCGCGGGAAACGAGCGCCTGCACGACTTCCTCGACCTTGCCTTCGGCGTAGAGCGCCGACTCGAGCGAATACACGTCGAAGGCGACGCCGAAGGCGCGCAGGTCTTCGTCCTGCTCGCGGCGCAGGTACGCGACCGCGAAGCGCCGCACCGCCTCCAGATCCTCGAGGTCTCCGCCCGCGGCCGCGTAGGCGCGCGCGATCTCGACGACGTATTCGCCCTGATAGCCGTCGGCCGGCCAGCCGGGTTCGCCGGGCGCGATGCCGCGCGCGCGCGCCTGCACCGACAGCGCGAGGTTGCGGATCTGCGCGCCGGCGTCGTTGTAGTAGAACTCGCGCGTCACCTCGTGCCCCTGCGAGGCGATGAGGGCCGCGATCGCGTCGCCGAGCGCCGCCTGCCGACCGTGGCCCACATGCAGCGGCCCGGTGGGATTGGCCGAGACGAATTCGACCATCACCTTTTCGGGCTTTGCCGCGCGCGCGTGGCCGTAGCGCTCGCCCTCGGCGAGCACGCGGTGGATGACGGCGAGCTTCGCCGCCGGGCGCAGACGGAAGTTGACGAAGCCGGGACCGGCGACCTGCGGCGGCTCGACGATGTCGGCAAGCGACGCCCACACCGGGGCGGCGCAGAGCTTCTGCGCGAGTTCGCGCGGGTTGCGCCCGAGGCGCGCCGCGACCTGCAGCGCGACGTTCGAGGACCAGTCGCCGTGCGCCGCGTTCTTCGGCCGCTCGAGGCCGATCGCCGTGCGGCCCGCTTCGGGCGCCTCGCCGGCGAGCGCCTCGGCGAGCGCTTCCGATAGGACCGTCTTCGGGTCGCGCGGCATGAGGGGCGCAGATTATATCGGGCGGCTTGCGCGCCGCGGCGCTAGTCGAACTCGATCGGATCGACGTCGATGTGCCAGCGCACCGCGCGCGAGGGCGACGCATAGAGGCGCTCGCTCCAGCGCGAAAGAAGCCGATGCAGCGCCGCGCGCGAGCGCGACTGCACGAGGAGTTGCGCGCGCTCGTAGCCGGCGCGCCGCGTGACGAGGTGCGGCACCGGGTCGTAGACGCGTACGTCCGGCGGCGGGGGCGCGCTCGCCGCGACCTCGCGAAGAAACGCAAGCGCCGTCTGCAGGCGCTTTGCCTCGGCGCGCAGCGCCGCCTCGTGCACCCAGGGGGGAAAGCCCGCGGCGCGGCGCTCGGCGAGCTGGGCTTCGGCGAACGCGCCATAGTCGTGACGCGCGAGCGCCGCAAACAGCGCATGCTGCGGATAGCGCGTCTGAACGAGCACCTCGCCCGGCCGATCGCGCCGGCCGGCGCGGCCTGCGACCTGCGCGAGCGTCGCGTAGAGCCGCTCGGCGGCACGGTAATCGGTGGAAAGCAGGGCGTGATCTGCGCCGAGCACGCCGACGAGCGTGAGCGCAGGAAAGTCGTGCCCCTTGGCGAGAAGCTGGGTGCCGACGAGGATGTCGGCCTCGCCGCGCATCGCCGCATCGAGCGCCGCTTCGATCGCTCCCCGCCGGCGGACGCTGTCGCGGTCGATGCGGGCGATCCGTGCGTCGGGAAAAAGCGCCGCGAGCGCCTCCTCGACGCGCTGCGTGCCGCGTCCGTGGGCGCGCAGATCGAGGTTGCCGCAGACCGGACAGGCGCGCGGGATCGGCTCTTCGCGCCCGCAGTGGTGGCAGCGCAGCCGGACATCGGCCGCGTGCAGCACGAGCCGCGCGCTGCAGCGCGTGCAACCGGCGGCCCAGCCGCAGGCCTCGCAGGCGAGCACCGGCGCATAGCCGCGGCGGTTGATGAAGACGAGGCTCTGCTCGCCGCGCGCAAGCCGCGCGCGGATCGCTTCGACGAGCGGCGCGGCGAGACCGTGCGCCGGGCGATGTTCGCGCAGGTCCACGGTGCGCACCTGCGGCAGCCGCGCGCCCGGCACCGCGCGCTCGGCGAGCACGATCCGCTCGTAGCGGCCGGCGCAGGCGTTCTGCCAGGATTCGAGCGAGGGCGTCGCGCTGCCGAGCACGACCGGGCAGCGGGCGAGCCGCGCGCGATAGATCGCCGCGTCGCGGCCCGAATAGCGCAGCCCTTCCTGCTGCTTGAACGACGGGTCGTGCTCCTCGTCGACGACGACGAGCGCAAGGCGCGCAAGCGGCGCAAGCACTGCAAGCCGCGTGCCGAGGACGATGCCTGCGGCGCCGCTCGCCGCGTCGAGCCAGGCGTGCGTGCGCGCGGCCTCGGCGAGCGCGCTGTGCAGCAGCGCGATCCGCTCGCCCGGAAACGCGGCGCGAAACCGCGCAAGGAGCTGCGGCGTGAGCCCGATTTCCGGCACGAGAACGAGCGCTTGCCCGCCGGTTTCGCGCGCGCGCGCGACGAGCCGCAGATACACCTCGGTCTTGCCGCTTCCGGTGACGCCGTGAAGGAGAAACGCGCGAAACGTGCCGAACGCGGCGGCGATGCGCGCGATCGCCTCCGCTTGCGCGGCGTTCGGCTCGACGCCGAGAGGCGCGCACGCGGCAGACGGCGCGGGCGGCGGTTCGGTGCGGCGCGCGGGCAGCGGGCGCGTCGAACGCAGCCGCGGCGGAAGCGCGCTGAGCACCGTTTCTCCGAGCGGGCGCTGATAGTACGAGGAGAGAAAGTGCATCAGCGCGAGCCACTCGGCGGACAGGCGCGGCGCACCGTCGAGCACGCGGACGATGCGCTTCAGACGCGCCGCATTCATTTCGCTCGCTTGCGCGCACTCGAGGACGACGCCGACGCGCTCGCGGCTACCGAACGGGACGACGACGCGGTCGCCCGGCTGCGCGGCCACGCCATCGCGCTCCAGATAATCGAACAGCATCGGGCGCGGGACCGGCAACGCCACCTTGAGCACGCGGTGCGCAGGCGAAGGAGCGTCTCCGGCAGGGGGAATTTCCGTTATCGCCGAGCCCCTTGCGGGCGAATGCTCAGTCGTCACCTGTCGAAATTCGGCTTTGTCTTTGGCCGAAAAATCGATTTGGCGTTGTCCACAGCCGCTGTGGATAGTTTTGTGAATAAAAGCGTCGTGCGGTGGCGTCAGCGCCTCTGCCTGCCCGCCTCGATCTCGAAGATCGCGGTGAGCGGGGATTTTTCTCTCGATTTTTCAATGGCTTGCCGATCGCCTCCGAGGGAGAGGGGGAGAGCTGCAAATTTCTTGTCACAAATCAATCGGTTGTGCATAAGTCAGCGCGCCGCGCGGATCTTTCGGCTGTAAGTACGCACTTCGTCCACAACCGCGGCTACGGAATCCGGATCCGCCTTCGGACCGATGCCGTGCCCGAGATTGAATACGTGGCCGGCCGCCGGCCCGAAAGCCTCCAGCACGCGGCGCGCTTCCGACCGCGCGCATTCGGGCGGCGCAAGTAGCGCCGCCGGATCCAGATTCCCTTGCAGCGCGACACGCGCGCCGATCCGGCGGCGCGCATCGCGCGGATCCACCGTCCAATCGAGGCCGACGGCATCGCAACCGCTTTCGGCCATCGCCTCCAGCCAGCTGCCGCCGCCGCGCGTGAAAAGGATCACCGGAACGCGACGGCCTTCGGCTTCGCGCACGAGCGAAGCGAAGACCTTGCGGCTGTAGGCGAGGGAAAACGTCTCGTAGCCGTGCGCGCTCAGGTTTCCGCCCCACGTGTCGAAGAGCATCACGACCTGAGCGCCTGCCTCGATCTGCGCGTTGAGAAGGTCGGCGACCGCCGCGGCGTTCACCTCGAGAATTCGGTGCAACAGATCGGGCCGCGAATAGAGCATGCGCTTTACCGTCGGGAACTCGTCGCTTGCCGCGCCCTCGACCATGTAGCAGGCGAGCGTATACGGGCTGCCGGCGAAACCGATGAGCGGCACGCGCCCTGCGAGCGCGCGGCGCGTCTTGCGCACGGCCTGAAGCACGTACTCGAGCGCCGAAAGATCGGGCAAAGAGAGCCGCGCGACCGCCTGCTCGTCGCGCACCGGATGCGCAAGCCGCGGCCCCTCGCCTTCGGCGAAGGAAAGACCGAGCCCCATCGCGTCGGGAACCGCGAGGATGTCGGAAAACACGATCGCGGCATCGAGCGGGTAGCGTTCGAGCGGCTGCAGCGCCACCTCGACGCACAGCTCCGGCGAGCGCATGAGCGCGGTGAAGCTGCCGGCGCGCGCGCGGGTTCGCCTGTACTCGGGCAGATAGCGGCCCGCCTGGCGCATCAGCCACACCGGCGTGTACTCGGTCGGCTCGCGCGCGAGCGCCCGAAGCAGCGTGTCGTTTTCGAGCGGGCTCACGCGCGCGCGAGCTTTTGCGTGATGTAACGCCACTCGGCGGCCGTCACCGGCGTGATCGAGAGGCGGTTGCCGCGGCGCAAGACCGTCATGTCGCGCAGCGCCGCGTGGCGCCGCAGCTCGGAAAGACCGATGAGCGGAACGCGCCGCAGCGCGCGCACGTCGACGCACACCCAGCGCGGCGCCGCGCGCGTCGCGCGCGGGTCGTAGTAGGGACTTTCCGGATCGAACTGGGTCGGATCGGGATACGCCGTCGAGGCCACTTCGGCGAGACCGGCGATGCCGGGCTCGGCGCAGTTCGAGTGATAGAAGAGCACCCCGTCGCCCGGGCGCATCGCATCGCGCATGAAGTTGCGCGCCTGGTAATTGCGCACGCCCGTCCAGGCGGTCGTGCGCTTCGGGGCGGCGAGCACGTCGTCGAATGAGCACTCGCGCGGCTCGCTCTTCATCAGCCAGTATCGCACTCGGCGATTTTCGCTCTTTGCCGACGCCGCGCGCCGCCGGCCCCGCGCCGGGCGGTGCGTCGCAACGCGACGTTCTCGAATGGGGTGCCCCCCGCTCGTGCCGGTGGGCCCGATCCCGAACCCTGCAAAACAGGGTGGTCGCCTTCCGGTCACCTCAGGTTCGTCCGGCGCGCCGCAGGGGCGCGGGACGATCACAACAGTGACGCTCGAGTCGGCAACCGAGGGATGCTATCGGTTCGGAAAATTTGGGCCCTGTCGTACACAGCAGGGGACCTCGAGCCGGTCGCGCAGGAGAAAGCCCTAGAAGAGCTTCTCCTGCGGGGCGAGCGCCGCATCCAGCTTCGCCTCGATCGCGCGGATTCTACGCTTCGCTTCCGCGATGTCAAAGCCGCCGACCTTGATCGAGAGCAGCTCGTGCGCGATGTTGAGCGCCGCCATCACCGCGATGCGATCGGTACCGGTGACCTTGCCCGCCTGCTTGATCTCGTTCATCTTCGCGTCGAGATAGGCGACCGCGCGAAGCAGCGCCTCGCGCTCCTGCGGTTTGCAACTGACGCGGTAGGGCCGGCCGAGGATCGTGACCTCGATCGTCTCGGCGGCTTCGGCCATGCGGGGCGGTGCGGGTGCGGTCAATCGGGCAGACGCTCGAGAAGGCGCTCGAGCTTCGCGCGCGCGCCTTCGATGCGGTCGGCAAGACGCCTTGCGTCGTTGCGAGCGGCGGCGAGCTGCTGGCGCAGCTCGTGATTTTCGGCGCGCAGCCGCTCGCACAGGCCGATGAACTGGTCGACCTTCTGCTCGAGCGAGACGAGCTCCGCTTCCACGGCCCGCACTATGTTGCAAAACCGTCGTCGCGTCAAGAAATAACAACCGGTTTTGCATGCGTTTTCTGAGTTGCCGGCGCAGATTGAACGGTGCGCGCCGCAGGCTATAATCGGCCCGCTTTCGGTTGCAAGGTGTCCGCCGCGCAGCTCTCGCGCCGCGGGTGAAGCGGGAAAGAGGTCGAAAGCCTCTGCTGCCCCCGCAACGGTAGGCGAGCGAAAGCGCTCCACGATCAGCCACTGCGCAAGATGCGCGGGAAGGCGGAGCGCCCGGGCAATCCCCGCTCGCGAGCCCGGAGACCGGCCTTGCA
>JAOAFL010000063.1 GCA_026416295.1 Burkholderiales bacterium
TCCTCGATCCGGCGGCGACGCTCGAGACGCCGATCGAGCTGCTGCTATCTACCGGCATCCGGTCGGTGGATCACGCGGTCGAAGGCTGGTGCGCGAAGAAACGCGTTCCGATCGCCGACGCGGCGAACCGCGAGGCGATGCGGCTTCTTGCCGGCGCGCTTCCAGCGATCCGGCGCGACCCCGGCGATCTGACGGCGCGCGCGACGGCGCAGCACGCGACCTGGCTCTCGCGCATCGCCTCGATGGCGGGCGTGCCCTACGGCGCAAGCCACGGCATCGGCTACCTGCTCGGCGGCGGACGGGGCGTTCCGCACGGTATCACCTCCTGCGTCGCGCTTCCGGCGGTCATGCAGTGGAACGAGCCGGCGAACGCCGAGCGTCAGAAGGAGGTGAGCGCGATCTTCGGCGATGCGGCGGAGAGCGCCGCGCAGGCGCTCGCGCGCTTCATCGCCGGGCTCGGGCTGCCGACCCGGCTGCGCGAAGTCGGCATCCCGCGCGAAGACCTTCCGGCGATCGCCGCGAGCTGGGACGGCGGCGCACCGATCGCGACCAATCCGCGCCCGGTGCGCGGCACCGACGACCTGCGGGAGATTCTGGAACTCGCCTGGTAGGCGCCTTGCACGCCGAAACAGCGCGCTTCGCGCCCGCCCGATCGCGTAAAGGGTGCGAGGCGGCTCGCGCGGCCGCGCGGCGCGATCAGCCTTTGAGCTGCAGGCTCTGGTACTCGAGGAATTCCTCCAGCCCGTAGACGCCCGCTTCGCGGCCGTGCCCCGACTGCTTGAAGCCGCCGAAGGGGGCGTTCAGGTTGAAGGCGCCGCCGTTCACGTCCACCTGGCCCGCGCGGATGCGGCGCGCGATGCGCTGCGCGCGCGCTTCGTCCTTCGACCACACCGCCGCCGCAAGTCCGTAGATCGTGTCGTTCGCGATCCGCACCGCCTCCTCTTCGTCCGCGTAAGGGATGATCGCGAGCACCGGGCCGAAGATCTCCTCCTGCGCGATCGTCATCGAATTCCTCACGCGCCCGAACACCGTCGGCTTCACGTAGTAGCCGCCCGCCGGTACGCCTTCCGGGGGCTCCGCGCCGCCGGTGAGGAGCTCTGCGCCTTCTTCGATGCCCTTGCGGATGTAGCCGCGCACGCGCTCGAGCTGCGCCTTAGAGGCGAGCGGCCCAAGCTTCGTGGTCTCGGCGAGCGGATCGCCGACGGTGAAACCGCGCGCGATCTCGGCCGCGAGCTTCGCCGCCTCCTCGTATTTCGATGCCGGCACGAGCATGCGCGTGAGCGCCGTGCAGGTCTGGCCGGAATTGAGGTAACACGCGTTGACGGTGGAGCGCACCGCGGTGGCGAGGTCCGCGTCATCGAGAATCACCGACGGCGACTTGCCGCCCAGCTCCAGCGCGACGCGCTTCACCGTCTGCGCGGCGAGTTCCGAGATGCGCTTTCCGGCGCGCGTGGAGCCGGTGAACGAGATCATGTCCACCTGCGGGTGCTTGACCAGCGCCTCGCCCGCGACCGGCCCGTAGCCGGTGACGAGGTTGAAGACCCCGGCGGGCAGTCCCGCCTGCTCGATCACCTCGGCGAGGATGAAGGCGTTGAACGGCGCGACCTCCGAACATTTCAGCACCACGGTGCAGCCGGCGGCGAGCGCCGGTGCGACCTTGAGCGCGATCTGGTGCAGCGGATAGTTCCACGGCGTGATCGCGCCGACCACCCCCGCCGGCTCGCGCACGACGAGCGAGTTGCCGACGCGCTCCTCGAACCGGAACTCGCGCACGATTCTCGCGTAGTTGGCGAAGTTGGCGACCGGAAGCCCCGCCTGGATGCGCTGCGAGAGCTTGAGCGGCATGCCGACTTCCTGCGAGATCGTGCGGGCGATTTCGTCCGCGCGCGCCTTCAGGCCGTCGGCGATCTTCTGCAGGTACTCGGCGCGCGCCTCGACCGGCGTCGCGCGCCAGCCGTCGAACGCCGCGCGCGCGGCGGCGACCGCGGCGGCGACGTCGCCTTCGACGCCGGCCGGGACCGTGCCCATCACCTCGCCCGTGCCGGCGTGGTGCACCTCGATCGCGTCGGTGCCCTGCGGGGCGATCCAGCGCCCGCCGATGAAAAACTTGTCGCGTCGGATCATGCGGACCTCTTTCGGGAAGGCGCCTATTCTAGCCGTATACTGCGGCGCGACCGGACGGACGCGGAAAGGACGCGAACATGGCGCGCAAGGCGAGGGCGGCGATCTGCCGCGAGCTCAACAAACCGGTGGTCGTCGAGGAGATCGCGGTGGATTCTCCGAAGCGCGGCGAGGTGACGATCAAGGTCGCCGCCTGTGGCGTGTGCCACTCGGACCTTTCGGCGACCAACGGCACGATCGCGCTACCCCCGCCGCTCGTCCTCGGGCACGAGGCCGCGGGCGAAGTGGTCGAAGTGGGCGAGGGCGTCGCGGGGCTTGCGGTCGGCGACCGCGTCGTGTCGTCGTTCATCTACATGTGCGGAAAATGCCGCTTCTGCGCGAGCGGCCGGCCGGTGCTCTGCATCGAGCAGGGCCGCGCGCTCACGACGCCGCCCGAGGGCACGCCGCGGGTGCGCGACCGGGATGGCCGGCCGCTCAACGTCTTCTCCGGCTGCGGTGTCATGGCCGAGTACGCGACGCTTTCGGCCGACAACGTGGTGAAAATCGATCCGAACGTTCCTCTCGATCGCGCGGCGCTCGTCGGCTGCGCGGTGACGACCGGCGTGGGCGCCGTTTTCAACACCGCGCGCGTCGCCCCGGGCTCGACGGTGGCCGTCTTCGGCTGCGGCGGGGTGGGCCTCAACGTCATCCAGGGCGCGGCGATCGCAGGCGCCGAGACGATCCTCGCGATCGACGCGCTCGCGGCAAAGCTTGAGCTCGCGCGCCGCTTCGGTGCGACAGACACGCTCCTCGTTTCGCCCGGCGAAGACCCGACGAAAGAGATCAAGAAGCGCACGGGCGGCGGCCCGGACTACGCGTTCGAGTGCGTGGGCTCGGGGACGCTCGCCGAACTCGCCTACAAGGCGATCCGCCGGGGCGGCGTGGCGGTGATCGTCGGCGTCGCGGGCCCGACCGAGTCGGCGAGCTTGCGGCCGATGACGATGGTGTTCGAGGAAAAGACGCTCACCGGGAGCTACTTCGGTTCCTGCGTGCCGCGGGTGGATTTTCCCCGGATGCTACAGCTCTACATGGCGGGCAGGCTGAAACTGGACGAGTTGATCACGCGCCGCTACTCGATCGACGAGGCGCCGCAGGCGTTCGCCGATCTGGAAGCGGGCCGCAACGCCCGCGGCGTGATCGTCTTCTAGTCTGCTAGACTTTCCGGGCCCCGCAGGAGAGCGCGGTGGGCCGAAGGCCTGCCGCCGCCGGAGGCGCAAGCTCCCATAAACGCTCAGGCCCAAACACCGCGGGGCGGATTCGCCGGACTGGAGAGAGGCGCGGCGCTTGCCGCGCCCACCGAAGGGGCAAGCGCGCAGGGCGCGCAATCTCTCAGGTAAAAGGACAGGGGGAGCGGCAGCGGGCGCGAACGCGCGCCCGCCGTGCACCCTGGAGCCGAGCCCCGAGAGATGACGCCAGAGACCGCGCTTCGCAGGACACCGCTCTTTGAGGCGCATCGCGCGCTCGGCGCGCGCATGACCGCGTTCGCGGGCTGGCAGATGCCGCTTCACTACGGCTCTCAGCTCGAGGAACACCGCGCGGTCCGGACATCCGCAGGCGTGTTCGACATCTCCCACATGTGCGCGGTGGACGCGGAAGGCCGCGAGGCCCGCGCGGCGCTTCGCCGGCTGCTCGCGAACGACGTCGCAAAGCTCGCCGCGCCCGGACGCGCGCTCTACGCGTGCCTGCTCGACGAGCGGGGCGGCATGCTCGACGACCTGGTCGTCACCTGGCTGGGCGGTGAGCGCTACCGGCTCGTCGTCAACGCCGCGACCTGCGAGCGCGACCTCGACTGGTTTCGGAAAAGCGCGCCCGAGGTGGCCTTCGCGGCGCGGCGGGACCTGGCGATGCTCGCGTTGCAAGGGCCGGCGGCGCGCGAAACGCTGTGGCGCGCGCGGGGCGCCTGGCGGGCCGCGACCGAGGCGCTTACCCGCTTTTCGGCCGCGGAGCTTTCGGGCGACGTGTTCGTCTCGCGCACCGGCTATACCGGCGAAGACGGCTTCGAGGTCATGCTGCCTGCGCCGCAGGCGGCGGCGCTCTGGAACGACCTGGTCGCCGCAGGCGCCGTCCCCTGCGGCCTTGCGGCGCGCGATACGCTGCGGCTCGAAGCGGGAATGATCCTCTACGGTCAGGACGCCGACGAAACCGTTACCCCGTTCGAGGCGGGCGTCGGCTGGACGGTGGATCTTTCCGATTCCGCCCGCGAGTTCATCGGTCGCCGGGCGCTCGAGGCGAGAAGCGCGCGCTTCCAGCTCCTCGGCCTGAGGCTCGAAGAACGCGCCGTGCCGAGAAGCGGCATGAACGTTCGCACCGCGCACGGCGCAGGCGAGGTGACGAGCGGGACGTTTTCGCCCACGCTCGGGGTGACGATCGCGCTCGCGCGGCTGCCGCTTGCCGCGGCGCCGGGCGACGCCGCCGAGATCGAAGTGCGCGGCCGCTGGCTTTCCGCGCGCGTCGTCAAACCGCCGTTCGTCCGTCATGGCAAGGAGGTGAGATGAACATTCCGCCTGAGCTGCGCTATACCGCGACCCACGAGTGGGTGCGCGAGGAGGGGGATCTGCTCGTCGTCGGCATCACCGATCCCGCGCAGGAGATGCTCGGCGACCTCGTCTTCGTCGGCGAAGTCGAGGTCGGACGAAAGCTCGGCGCCGGGGAAGTCGCCGCGGTGGTCGAGTCCACGAAGGCCGCCGCTGACGTGTATTCGCCGGCTGCGGGCGAGATCGTCGCGTTCAACGAGGAACTCGCGAAAAACCCCGAGATCGTCAACCGCCGGCCGTACGACGCATGGATCTTCAAGCTGCGGCCGGTGCAGCCGCCGCAGAACCTGCTCGATGCCGACGGCTACCGCGTCGCCGTCGAGGCGAAAAAGGAGGCGCCGTGAGCGAGCTTGCCGCGCTCGAAGCGAGGGACGAGTTCGTCGGCCGCCACATCGGGCCGAGCGAGGCCGAGGTCCGGGCGATGCTCGCCGCGCTCGGCTGCGATTCGCTTGCGACGCTCCTCGAGCAGGCGCTTCCGCCGGCGATCCGCGCCCGCAGGCCGCTTGCGCTCCCCGCGGCGCGGCCCGAGCGCGAGGTGCTCGCCGAGCTGCGGCGCCTTGCGGCGAAGAACCGGGTGCTGAAGAGCTTCATCGGCCAGGGCTATTACGGCACGTTCACCCCGCCCGTCATCCTGCGAAACGTGCTCGAGAACCCCGCGTGGTACACGGCGTACACGCCGTATCAGGCCGAAATCTCGCAAGGGCGGCTCGAGGCGCTGCTCGTCTTTCAGACGATGGTGAGCGATCTCACCGGCCTGCCGATCGCGAACGCCTCGCTGCTCGACGAGGCGACCGCCGCCGCCGAGGCGATGGCGATGGCGCGGCGCGCGAGCCGCTCGCCGAGCCGCACGTTCTTCGTCTCCGAGCGCTGCCATCCGCAGACGATCGCGGTGCTCGCGACGCGCGCCGAGTGCCAGGGGATCGAGCTGCGCGTGGGCGACGAGCGCGCACCGCCCCCCGACTGCTTCGGCGCGCTGGTGCAGTACCCGGACACCTTGGGCGGCGTCGTCGATCACCGGCCGCTCGCCGAGGCGCTGCACGCGCACGGGGCGCTTCTCGTCGCGGCGACCGATCTGCTCGCGCTCGTGCTCCTTTCGCCGCCGGGCGAATGGGGCGCCGACATCGCGGTCGGGTCTGCGCAGCGCTTCGGCGTGCCGATGGGCTACGGCGGCCCGCACGCCGCGTTTCTCGCCTGCCGCGAGGATCTGGTGCGCCAGCTTCCCGGCCGGCTCGTCGGCGTCTCGCGCGATGCGCAGGGCGCGCCCGCGCTTCGCCTCGCGCTTCAGACGCGCGAGCAGCACATCCGGCGCGAAAAGGCGACCTCCAACATCTGCACCGCGCAGGTACTCCTTGCAGTGATCGCGGCGATGTACGCGGTCTGGCACGGGCCGCAAGGCCTCGAGCGCATCGCGCGGCGCACGCATCGCATGGCGGCGCTCGCCGCGCAAGGGCTCGCACGCCTCGGTTTTGCGGTGTCGCCCGCCGCATTTTTCGACACCATCGTGGCAGAGACCGGCGCCGCGACCGAGGCGATCCACGCAGCGGCGATCGCGTACGGGATGAACTTCCGGCGTCTCGAAGGAGGGCGGATCGGGCTTTCGTTCGACGAGACGACGACGCGCGAGGATGTGGCGCGGCTGCTCTCGGTGTTCGCGCGCGGGGCAGGGCGGCCGCCGGTCGTACCCGAGGCGGACGCCGCGGAGCGGCTGCCCGAGGGGCTGCGGCGCGCATCGCCCTTCCTTACCCATCCGGTGTTTCATGCGCACCGGTCCGAAACGGCGATGCTGCGGTATCTGCGCCGGCTCGCCGACCGGGACCTCGCGCTCGATCGCACGATGATCCCGCTCGGCTCCTGCACGATGAAGCTGAACCCGACGGCGGCGATGATCCCGATCACCTGGGAGGGTTTTGCCGGCATGCATCCGTACGCGCCGGCCGACCAGGCGGCGGGCTACGGCGAGCTGATCGCGGATCTGTGCGCGCAGCTTGCCGAGATCACCGGCATGGATGCGGTGAGCGTGCAGCCGAACGCCGGCGCGCAGGGCGAATTCGCCGGGCTGCTCGCGATCCGCGCCTGGCACCGCGCGCGCGGGGAGCCCGAGCGCGACCTCTGCCTCATTCCGTCGTCGGCGCACGGCACCAACCCGGCCTCGGCGCGCATGGCCGGCATGAGCGTGGTCGAAGTCGCCTGCGATGCGCACGGCAACGTCGATGTGGCCGACCTGCGCGCAAAAGCGGCCGCGCACCGCGAGCGGCTCGCGGCGCTCATGATCACCTATCCGTCCACGCACGGCGTCTTCGAGGAATCGATCCGCGAGATCTGCGACCTCGTGCACGCGGCAGGCGGCCAGGTGTACATGGACGGGGCGAACCTCAATGCGCTCGTCGGCCTTGCGCGCCCGGGCGAACTGGGCGCCGACGTCTGTCACGTCAACCTTCACAAGACCTTCGCGATCCCGCACGGCGGAGGCGGCCCGGGGGCCGGACCGATCGCGGTAAAGGCCCACCTTGCGCCGTATCTTCCCGGCGATCCGCTCGAGGCCGCAGGCGCGGTCGGCCCGGTGTCGGCGGCGAAATACGGCTCGGCGGGGATCCTGCCGATTTCCTGGGCCTACATCGCGCTGATGGGCGCAGACGGCCTGCGGCGCGCGAGCGAAGCGGCGATTCTCGCGGCGAACTATGTCGCTGCGCGGCTAGCGCCGCACTATCCGGTGCTCTACACCGGCCGCGGCGGCCGCGTCGCCCACGAGTGCATCCTCGACCTGCGGCCGCTGCGCGAGACGGCGGGCATTACCGCAGAGGACGTCGCAAAGCGCCTCGCCGACTACGGGTTTCATGCGCCCACCATGAGCTTTCCGGTCGCCGGCACGCTGATGGTCGAGCCGACCGAGTCCGAGAGCCTCGCCGAACTCGACCGGTTCATAGACGCGATGATCGCGATCCGCGCCGAGATCCGCGAAATCGAGGAGGGGCGCGCCGACCGCGAGGACAACGTGCTGAAAAACGCCCCGCACACCGCCGCGATGTGCGCAGCCGACGAGTGGCGCCACCGCTACCGCCGCGCGCAAGCCGCGTTTCCGCTGCCGAGCCTTCGCGCGGCGAAATACTGGCCGCCCGTCGGGCGCGTGGACAACGCGTGGGGTGACCGGCACCTCGTTTGCGTCCTGCCGCCGCCCGAGGCGTCCGCGGCGGCCGGCCGTTGACGGGCAGCGACCGGGAAACTATCGCGCGAGCCGCCGCTCGGCGAGGCGCGCAAGGGCGCTCGCGCCCCAGACGAGCGCCGCGTCGTTGAAGTCGTAGTGCGGGTTGTGGACCTCGCAGGCGCCCGGGCCGGCGCCGTTACCGACGTTGAAGAAGCAGCCGGGCACTTCCCGCAGCATGCAGGCGAAATCTTCGGAGGCCATATTGAGCGGCGGATCGCGCACGAGCGCCGCGTCGCCGGCGAGCTCGGCGCAGACGGCGGCGACGAACTCCGCCTCGCGCGCGTCGTTCACGAGCGGCGGAAAGACGACGCGAAAATCGGTCCGCGCCCGCGCGCCGAAGCCGGCCGCGACCCCGTCGGCGAGGCGGCCGACCCGCTCGCCGAGCGTTCGCATCACCTCGTCGGAGAAGGCGCGCGCGGTGCCCGAAAGCCGCACGCGCTCCGGGATCACGTTGTAGGCGTCGCCGCCGTGAATTCTCGTCACCGACAGTACCGCGGTGTCGAGCGGGCGGACGTTGCGCGCGACGACGCTCTGAAGCGCGACGACGAGGTGGGCACCGGCGAGCACCGGATCGACGCCCGCCTCGGGGCGCGCGGCGTGCGCACCGACCCCCTCGATGTTGATGTCGAAGAAGGCACCGCCCGCCATCATCGGGCCCGGACGGACCGCGAAGGCACCGACCGGCAGACCCGGGCGGTTGTGCAGGCCGTAGATCGCGTCGCACGGAAAGCGCCGGAAAAGCCCGTCGGCGATCATCGCCTGCGCGCCGCCCAGACCCTCTTCCGCCGGCTGGAAGACGAACACCACGGTGCCGTCGAAGCGGCGCGTCTCGGCGAGGTAGCGCGCGGCGCCAAGGAGCATCGCGGTGTGGCCGTCGTGGCCGCAGGCGTGCATCCGGCCCGCATGGCGCGAGCGGTGCTCGAAGGTGTTCGCCTCCTCGATCGGCAGCGCGTCCATGTCGGCGCGCAGGCCGACGCTTCGCGCAGAAGACCCGGTGCGCAACACGCCGACCACGCCGGTGCGGCCGACCGCGCGGTGCACTTCGATGCCCCAGGCGGCGAGCTTCCGGGCGACGAAATCGGCGGTGCGCTGCTCCTCGAACCCGAGTTCCGGATGCGCGTGGAGGTCGCGCCGCCAGGCGGTCATCTCCCCGGCGAAGCGTTCGATTTCCGGCAGCGCCGGCATCGCCGCTAGGCGCAGCCGAGCCGGCGTTCCTTGGCGAGCACGAGCGCCGTCACCGCCTCGTTCACCGGCGCCTGCATCCCGAGTTCCTGCGCGACCCGCGGGATCGAGCCGTTGATCACCTCGATCTCGCTTCGGCGCCGGGCCATCAGGTCGAGGAGCACCGACGGACGCGCCTTCGGGATCTTCGCGCCGAAGTCGCGCACGTAGGCGACCGGATCGGCGATGTCGAGCCGCACGCCCTTCGCGCGCGCGACCGCGTAGGCTTCCGTCGCGCAGGCCGCCGACACGCGCGAAAGATCGGGGTCCGCCATCACTTCGCCGGTGGTGCACTCGGCGATCGCGCAAGGGCCGGAGTAGGCGCAGTTGCAGATGAGCTTTTCCCAGACGAGCTGGTCGATGTCGTCGAACACCTTGACGCGAAAGCCTGCGCCCCGCCACAGCGCCTCGACCGCCTTCAGTCGCGGCGTGATCGGGCCGCCGAACTCGCCGAGGCGCACGAGCTCCATGCCGTTGTGGTGCGCGTGTCCCGGGGCGCGCAGCGAGGCGCCGAAGCCGCCCACCACGCCCACCATCACCCGCTCGCGCCCGAGCACCGCGGCGGCGGTCTCAGGGCCGCCCAGGCCGTTCTGGATCGAGAGAACCGGGGTGTCGGCCTTGAGCAGCGCCTTCGCCGACTCGGCTGCCGCAGCGACGTGCATCGCCTTGGTGGCGAGGATGACGAGGTCGCAGGGGCCCGCCTCGCGCGCATCCGTCGTCGCGCGGATGCGCACGGTGCGATCGCCCGAGGCGCCTTCGAGCCGCAGGCCCCGCTCGCGGATCGCATCCACATGCTCGCGCCAGCGATCCACCGCCCAGACTTCGTGACCGGCCGAGGCGAAGAGGGCGGCGTACACCGAGCCCATCGCGCCGCAGCCGACGATCGCGATCTTCATGGCCGCGCGCTACTGCTCGATGCGGATGTTGGCCTCCCGGATGATGCGCGCGTACCGTTCCTGCTCGCGCCGCAGCACCGCGGCCATCTCGTCGGGCTCGGTCGCCGCCGGCTCGAGCCCGAGGGCGAGGTAGCGCTCCCGCAGATCGGGCGCCTGCATCGCCTTGCGGATTTCCGCCGAGAGCCGCGCGAGGATCTCGCGCGGGGTACCCGCGGGCGCCGCATACCCGATCCAGGCGGCGACGTCGAAGCCCGGAAGGTCGGCCGCCTCGGCGAGCGGCGGCACTTCCGGCAGCGCGCTCGAGCGCCGCGCCGTGGTGACGCCGTAGGCCTTCAGCTTGCCCGAGCGCACGTGTCCGCTCACCGCCGCCACGGTCTCGATGGTGTAGTGGATCTGCCCGTTGATCACGTCGGTGAGCGCCGGCGCGCTCCCCTTGTACGGGACGTGGCGCGCCTTGAGTCCGGCCATCGCGTGAAACAGCTCGGAGAACAGATGCGCGGTCGCGCCGGTGCCGGAGGAGGAGAATACGTACCGGTCAGGGTTCGCGCGCACGTGCGCGACGAATTCGCGCGCGTTCGCCGCCGGAAACGACGGGTGCGCGACCAGCGCGAAAGGCGAGAGCGCCGTGAGGCTCACCGGCGCGAGGTCCCGCAGCGGGTCATAGGGCACCTTCTGCAGGTTCGGCATGATCGAGATCGGACCGCTCGAAGCGGCAAGCAACGTATAGCCGTCGGGCGCCGCGCGCACCACCGCCTCGGTGCCGATCTGACCGCCCGCCCCAGCCCTGTTTTCGACGACGAACGGCTGGCCGAGCGATTCCTGGAGCTTTTGCGCGACGATGCGCGCGGCGAGGTCGGTCGCCTGCCCTGGCGGCCAGGGCACGATCACCTTCACCGGGCGGGCCGGGTACGGCTGCGCGAGCGCGCCGACGGGCGCAATCGCGACCGCGAGTAAAAACGCGACGATCCGCAGCATACCCTGGCCCCCTTCGCGCCGGTCAGACGACTTCGAACAGGCCGGCGGCGCCCATGCCGCCGCCGATGCACATGGTGACGACCACGTACTTCACCCCGCGGCGCCTGCCTTCGAGAAGCGCGTGGCCGACGAGGCGCGAGCCCGTCATCCCGTAGGGATGGCCGAGCGCGATCGAGCCGCCGTTCACGTTGAGGCGCTCGTCCGGGATCCCGAGCCGGTCGCGGCAGTAGATCACCTGCACCGCGAACGCCTCGTTCAGTTCCCACAGGCCCACGTCCTCCATGCGCACGCCGCAGCGCTCGAGGAGCTTCGGCACCGCGAACACCGGGCCGATGCCCATCTCGCCCGGCTCGCAGCCGGCGACCGCGAAGCCCCGATAGATGCCGAGGGGCTTCAGGCCCCTTTTCGCCGCCTCGCGGTCGCTCATCACGACCTGGGCGGACGCGCCGTCGGAAAACTGGCTCGCGTTGCCTGCGGCGATCACGCCGCCCTCGATCGCCGGCTTGATCTGCGACACCGCCTCGTAGTTGGTGTCCGGGCGGATCCCCTCGTCCTCGGCGGCGGTCACCTCCTTCACCGATTCGGCGCCGGTCTCCTTGTCCACCACCTTCATCTTGGTGGTGATCGGCACGATTTCCTCGCGGAAGAGGCCGGCGGCGCGCGCCCTCGCCGCGCGCTGCTGGCTCGCGACGCCGTAGCGGTCCTGCGCCTCGCGCGAGATGTCGTACTTCTTCGCGACATATTCGGCCGTCTGGAGCATCGGCCAGTAGATCTCGGGCTTGTGCCGGTGCAGCCAGTCGTCCTGCGCATGGTGCTTGTTCGACTCGTTCTGAACGAGCGAAATCGATTCCAGCCCTCCGGCGACGTAGATGCCGGGTTCGCCCGCGAGGATGCGCTGCGCGGCAAGCGCCACCGTCTGCAGGCCCGAGGCGCAGAAGCGGTTCACGGTCATGCCGGAAACGGTCACCGGCAGCCCGGCGCGGATCGCGATCTGGCGCGCGATGTTGCCGCCGGTCGCGCCCTCGGGCATCGCGCAGCCCATGAGGACGTCTTCGACCTCCTGCGGTTCGACGCGCGCGCGCTCGAGCGCCGCGCGCACCACGTGCGCGCCCATCTTCGCGCCGTGGGTGAGGTTGAGCGCGCCGCGCCAGCTCTTGCAGAGCGGCGTGCGTGCGGTCGAGACGATCACTGCCTCGGTCATGGTTGTCCCTATCCGTTGAAACGTTTTCCTTCGGCCGCAAGCCGGGCAAGGAGCGGCGCGACCTGCCACTGGCCGCCCTGATAGCCGTTGCGGAAGCGCTCGATCGCGGCGAGCACCTTCGCGAGGCCCACCGTGTCGGCGTAGAACATCGGCCCGCCGCGGTAGGGCGGAAAGCCGTACCCGGTGAGGTACACGATGTCGATGTCGGAGGCGCGAAGCGCAATGCCTTCTTCGAGGATACGGGCGCCCTCGTTCACGAGTGCGTAGATGCAGCGCTCGACGATCTCCTCGTCGGCGATCGCCCGCGGCGCGACGCCGATTTCCCGCCGGTGCTCGGCGATCAGCGCCTCCACCTCGGGGTCGGGGATCGGCGTGCGGCTGCCCGGCTCGTAGCGGTACCAGCCGCGGCCGGCCTTCTGCCCGAACCAGCCGCGCTCGCAGATGCGGTCGGCGACCTTCGAGTAGACCATCTCGGGACGCTCCTTTGCGCGCCGTTTGCGGATCTCCCAGCCGATGTCGTTTCCGGCCATGTCGTACATGCGGAACGGCCCCATCGCCATGCCCCAGCCCTCGAGCGCCCGGTCGATCTGCTGCGGCGTCGCACCCTCCTCCAGCAGAAACAGCGACTGCTGCACGTATTTTTCCAGCATGCGGTTGCCGATGAAGCCGTCGCAGACGCCGGAGACCACCGGCACCTTGCCGAGGCGCTTCGCGAGCTTCATCGTCGTCGCGAGCACGTCCTTCGCAGTCCTTGCGCCGCGCACGACCTCGAGCAGCCGCATCACGTTCGCGGGCGAAAAGAAATGCGTGCCGAGGACGTCCTCGGGGCGCCGCGTCGCCTGCGCGATCGCGTTCACATCGAGCGTCGAGGTGTTGGTCGCGAGGATCGCGCCGGGTTTGGCGATCGCATCGAGCCGGCGAAAGAGGTCCTGCTTGACGTCCATCCGCTCGAACACCGCCTCGATCACGATGTCGGCCTGGGCGACGTCCGCGAGCGCGAGCGTCGGCCGGATGAGCGCCATGCGCCGGTCCATTTCTTCCTGCGCGAGCCGGCCTTTCGCCACCGTCGCCGCGTAGTTCGCGCGGATCGTCGCCATGCCGCGCTCGAGCGCCGCCTCGTTCGCCTCGACCACGGTCACGGGGATGCCGGCATTGGCGAAGCACATCGCGATGCCGCCGCCCATGGTGCCGGCGCCCACCACCGCGGCCGTGCGGATCTCGCGCGTCGGCGTGTCTTCGGGCACGTCGGGGATCTTGGTCGTCTGGCGCTCGGCGAAGAACATGTGCCGCAGCGCCTTCGATTCGACCGTCTCGACGAGATACTGGAAGCGCTCGCGCTCGTAGGCGAGCCCTTCGTCGAACGGGCGGCTCGCGGCCGCTTCGACGCAGCCGACGATCTCGAGCGGCGCCGGATAGCCGCGCGAGCGCTTGGCGACCTCGGCGCGCGCGCGCTCGAAGAACTGCTTCGGGTCGCCCTCGACTCGAACGGTCATGTCGCGGATGCGGCGCGGACCCTTGCCTTCGGCGAGCAGCCTTTTCGCGAACGCGATCGCGCCTTCGAGCAGGTCGCCTTCGACGATCTCGTCGACCAGCCCGAGCGCTCGCGCTTCCTCCGCGCGGATCGGGTTGCCGGTCGTCATCATCTCGATCGCCTTTGCCGCGCCGAGCAACCGCGGCAGGCGCTGGGTGCCGCCGGCGCCGGGAAGGATGCCGAGCTTCACTTCCGGCAACCCGAGCTGCGCCCCGGGCAGCGCGACCCGGTAGTGGCACGCGAGCGCAAGCTCCAGCCCACCGCCGAGCGCGAATCCGCCGATCGCGGCGATCATCGGCTTCGGAAACGCGTCCTGCGCCCGGTTGATGTCCTGCAACGTCGGCGGTTGCGACGCCTTGGGCGTGTTGAATTCGCGGATGTCGGCGCCGCCCGAGAACGCTTTGGGCGATCCGATGAGGACGAGCGCTTTTACCGTCGGGTCGGCCTCGGCGCGCTGGATGCCGGCGAGGATCCCGGGCCGCAGCACGCTGCCCAGACCGTTGACGGGGGGGTTGTTCATCGTGACGACGGCGATGCCGTCGTGAACCGAATACGCTGCCGCTTCAGTCATCTCGCGGGAATCTCCGAAAGGGGCGGGATCGATCTTGCGCCCGGCGAAAGCCGTCGGGCCAGCGGATTCTAGCAAGCGGCGTCGGCGGGCCCGGCCGCGACTTGCGAACGGCCGGCCCGGCGCGAGGGGGCGAACGGAGTGGGAAGCTGCCCACTATCGTTTCGCTCGCTTTTGTGGTTGCTTTCCCACGCCCTGCGGCGTACCGTCGGCGCAACGAGAGGAGGCGCCCGTGCAGCTCGCGCAGCCGAGTTCGCTGCTCGAAACCATCGCCGAATTCTGCCGACGCAACCGGCTCGCCGAATCCACCTTCGGGCGGCGGGTGGTGAACGACGGCAAGTTCGTCGCGCGGCTCCGCGACGGCGCGCGCGTGACGCCCGAGACGCTGCAGCGCGTCGCCGCGTATCTGGAGCGCCACGGCGTCGCGGCGCCGCAGGCGCCGCGCGAGCTGCGTCCGCTCATCCGCGTCGCCGAGCGGCCGGCCGACGCCGGCGCCCCCGAGCCCGCGTCGCGCCAGTTCCGCTTCTTCGACAACCGCCAGAAGTATCTGCTGTTCGTCAGCACCTGCGGCGAAAAGGAAGTGATCGCGCGCCGCATCGGCATGGAGCTCGGGCACCTGCGGCCGCGGCCGCCTGCGGTGCGCGTCTTCGACGCCGGCATGGGCGATGCGACCGTGCTGACGCGCGTCATGCGCGAAATGCACCGGCGCTTTCCGACCATGCCGTTCTACTTCGTCGGCAAGGAGATCAGTCTCGAGGACGTGCGGCTGTCGCTCGACAAGATGGCCGATCGATTCTTCGAGCATCCGGCGACGGTGCTCGTCGTCACCAACATGTACTACACCGAGGCGCCGTGGCTTGCGCCGAAGGCGGTCGCCGCCGCCACCTCGCTCGTATGGCACGAGGTGGCGCTCACCGGCACGACGGCGCACGAGTTCGGCGAGCAGATCGAGGCGCTCGAGCCGTTTCTCGCGCGCCACTGGCAGGCGCGTCACAGCCCGACGAGCGGCAACCCGGTCTACGAGCGGCCGGTGGTGCTCGTGCTCTACCGCGAGGATTTCCGCTTCCTGCTGCACGACATCGTCCCGCGCCAGGGGCGGGCGGTCGCCGACTTCGACCTGGTGATCGCCTCGCAGCCCTACCGCGCGCGCGCCCCGCTCGAGTTCAAGGCGCAGAAGGTGATCGCGCCGCTTGCGCGCGCGCTCGGCCCCGGCGGGCGGCTGATCGGCATCCACTCGAAGGGCGGCGATCCCGGCCTCGAAATCGTGCGCCGGATCTGGCCCGACGAAAACCCGTTCCGTCACAGCCGCCACGAGCTGCTGCGCGCGGTGCGCGCCGAGCTCGGCCGCGAGGCGCGCCGCTACAACTTCAACGCGTATTCGGAAGCGCGCGCGGTGTTTCGCTACGACATGCACACGCTGCCCACCGAGATCGCCGCGAGCATCGGCACTTCGACGCTCCTTGCGGCCTGGAACGCGGCGGTGTACGTCGCGCAGATCGACGACGAGCGGCTCGCGCAGGTGGTCGGCGAGCGCCGCTATCTGGAGGCGACGCGCGAGGTGCTGCAGGCCCACGGCGGGCTGTGGTTCCTCGACGAGTCCTACGTGATATCCCGCAAGAGGAGCTGAACGATGACGGTCGCCGTGCGCCCGCAGGCGGGCGAACTGGAGCGCATCGCCGCGGAACTGGTCGCCTGCGGCTCGCTCGAGATGAACGCCGACCGCGCGGCCGATGCGCGCGCGATCGCCGCCGAGCTTCCGGTCGGCACGCGCGTCTACGTCAACCATCTGCCGCGGCACTCGCTCGAGCAGTCGCTCGATGCGCTCGTCGCGCTGCGCGAGGCGGGCCTCGAGCCGGTGCCGCACGTCGCCGCGCGGCGCGTGCCTTCGCGCAAGGCGCTGCGCGATTTCCTCGCGCGCGCGGTGCGCGAGGCGGGGGTGGCGAAGGTGCTCGCGATCGGCGGCGACCTGCGCGCGCCCGACGGCCCGTACGCCGACGCCGGCGCGATGCTCGCCGACGGCGTGCTCGCCGACTGCGGGATCCGAGAGGTCGGGCTTCCCGGCTACCCGGAGGGACATCCCGCGATCCCGCGCCCGGTGCTCGCACGGCTGCTCGCCGATCGGCTCGGCATCCTGCGCGCGCAGGGCCTCGGCGCACACATCCTCACCCAGTTCTCGTTCGCGCCGGTGCGCGTCGTCGAATACCTCTCGGAGCTTGCGCGCACCGCGCCGGGCGTGCCGGTCTACGTCGGCCTCGCCGGCCCGACCGACCCGGTGCGGCTCATGCGCTTTGCCCAGCGCTGCGGCGTGAGCGCGTCGCTGCGGGCGCTGCGCGCGCAGGGCATCGGGGCGGTGCGGCTCGTCACCCACACCGATCCGATGGAGCAACTCGTCGCGCTCGCGCGCCACTGCGCCGGCGCCGCCGAGTGCAACGCGGTGGGCGTGCACCTCTACAGCTTCGGCGGGGCGGCCGAAACCGCCCGCTGGATGAACCGCGTCATCACCGTCGCGCGCGGCGGCTGAGCCCGCCGGCGGTAGCATCCGGCGGCAGTGGACCTGCCGCTTCCGGTTCTCCTTGCGGTGCTCGGCGCGGCCGCGGCGCACGCGGCCTGGAACGCGCTGCTCAAGTCCGGCACCGACCCGCTGCTCGACGCGGCGCTCCTTGCGCTCGCGGCAAGTGCGCTCGCCGCGCCGGCGCTCGCGCTGGTCGAGCCGCCGCGGCCGGAGGCCTGGCCGAACCTCCTCGCCTCGGCGTCGATTCACGTCGGCTACTACGCGACGCTCTCTTTCGCCTATCGCGCGGGCGATCTCGCGCACGCGTACCCGATCATGCGCGGCACCGCGCCGCTCTTCGTCGCGTTCTTTTCCGCGGCGGCGTTCGGCGAGACGCTCGCGCCGGCCGCCTGGAGCGGCATCGCGCTCATCTGCGCCGGGGTGCTCTCGCTCGGGCTCTGCGGCGGCGGCGCGAACCGGCGCGCAAGCGCCTGGGCGCTCGCCAACGCCGCGATCATCGCGGCCTACACCCTCGTCGACGGCGCCGGCGTTCGTGCCGCCGGCGGCGCAGAACGCTACGTCGTCTGGCAGCTCTTTTTGATGGGGCTGCCGTTCGGCCTGGCGGTGCTCGCGCTGCGCGGGCGGGCGCTCGCGCGCCATGCGGCGCGCTACTGGCCGCGGGCGCTCGCCGGCGCCGCGCTCTCGGGCGCGGCCTACGGGGTTTCGCTCTGGGCGATGACGCGCGCGCCGGTGGCGGTGATCGCGGCGCTGCGCGAAACCTCGGTGATCTTCGGGGCGTTGCTCGGCGCCTGGCTCCTCGGCGAGGGGCGGCTGCGGGCGCGGCTCGCCAGCGCGGTCGCCGTCTTCGCCGGCCTGGTCGCGTTGAGGCTCTGATCGGGCTCCGGCTCGGACAAAACGATAAAATCGCCCAAGGGCGGGCGAGGGCCAGCCGAAGAAAGCGACCATGAGCGACGAGACGCTGCGCTGGCCGACGAACCTCGATCGCGCGGCGATCGTCGAGCGGCTGCTGCGCGTGCGCGAGACGGCGGCGAAGGCCGGGCTGACGGAGCTGGTCGAGCGCCTGGCCGATGTCGAGACGATGTCCGGACCGAAGATCGGGTCGGCGGTCGTCGCGGCGCTCACCTGGCTGCAGGATAGGCCCGCAGAGCGCGAGATCGTCGCCCAGCTCGAGATCGTGGCGGTCAACCTGAAGAACCTGAAGTAGCGGCGCGCGGACGGCGAGCCCCCCGCGGCGGCCGTGCGACAATCTGCGCCTTCGGTATTCCGGCGAGGCTGCGATGGCGACAAGACCCGACGACCGCCTGATCGAGGCGGAGATGAACCCGAACGATCTCTGGCTGGAAGAGGTCTACACCGACCGACGCGTCGGCACGATCCGCAAGATGACGCCCGTCAAAAGCGACGGCACGCGCGACCCGAAGCGCGAGATCGCCTGGCTGGGCGAGACGCAGGTGATGAGCGCGGTCGGCATGCTGCCGATCAGTTTCACGCTCGAGGCGAAGACGCTCGAGGAGGCGGCGCAGAAATTCGGCGCGGCGGCGAAGGCCGCGATCGAGCGCACGATCAAGGAGCTGCAGGAGCTTCGGCGTCAGGCCGCATCCTCCATCCTCATCCCGCAAGGAGGACTTCCGCCGATGGGGCCGGGCGGCGTTCCGGGCGGCGGAATCGCCGGCGGCGGAAAGATCCAGCTCCCCTGAGGGCGGCGCGCACGGAGGAGGGCGCAGGGCATGCACGGCCTGATGATGGACATGCCGCTCGCGATCAGCGAGCTGATCCGCCACGCGGACCGCCATCACGGCGACACCGAGATCGTGTCGCGGCGCGTCGAGGGCGACGGGCTGCACCGCTACGACTATCGCGCGGCGCACCGGCGCGCGCGCCGGCTCGCGAAGGCGCTCGCGCGGCTGGGCCTTGCGATGCACGACCGCGTCGGCACGCTCGCCTGGAATGGCTACCGGCATTTCGAGCTTTATTACGCGGTCGCGGGCTCGGGCGCGGTGATTCACACGATCAACCCGCGCCTCTTCGAGGACCAGATCGTCTACATCGCCAACCACGCCGAGGACCGGATCCTGTGCTTCGACCTCACGTTCCTCCCGCTCGTCGAAAAGCTCGCGTCGCGCCTCGAGACGGTCAAGCGTTTTGTGCTGATGACCGACCGCGCGCACATGCCGGCGAAGACCTCGATCCCGGGGCTGCTCTGCTACGAGGAACTCGTCGAAGCCGAGGACGACCGCTTCGAGTGGCCGCAGTTCGACGAGCGCACCGCGGCGTGCCTGTGCTACACCTCCGGCACCACCGGTAACCCCAAGGGGGTGCTCTACTCGCACCGCTCGACGATCCTGCACGCCTACGGCGCGGCGCTGCCCGACGTGCTCAACCTCTCGGCGCGCGACGTCGTGCTGCCGGTGGTGCCGATGTTCCACGTCAACGCCTGGGGGCTACCGTATTCGGCCGCCGCCTGCGGCACGAAACTCGTTTTCCCCGGCCAGCATCTCGACGGGCGCAGCCTCTACGAGCTGTTCGAAGCCGAGCGCGTCACGATGTCGGCAGGGGTGCCGACGGTGTGGCTCGGGCTCCTTCAGTTCATGGACGCGAACCGGCTGAAGTTCTCGACGCTCAAGCGCGTGGTGATCGGCGGCTCGGCCTGCCCGCCGGCGATGATGCGAAAGTTCGCCGACGAGTACGGTGTGGAGGTGCTGCACGCCTGGGGCATGACGGAGATGAGCCCTCTTGGCTGCGTGAACACGCTGAAGGGGAAGCACCTCGCGCTCGATCGCGAGTCGCAGTTCGCGATCCGCATCAAGCAGGGCCGGCCGCCGTTCGGCGTCGACTGGCGCATCGTCGACGAGGAAGGCCGCGAGCTTCCCGCCGACGGCAGGACCTTCGGCCACCTTCAGGTGCGCGGCCCTTGGGTGATGCGCGGCTACTTCAAGGGCGAAGGCGGCGACCCCTTGCGCGACGGGTGGTTTCCGACCGGCGACGTCGGCACGCTCGATGGCGACGGTTACCTCCAGATCACCGATCGCTCGAAGGACGTGATCAAGTCGGGCGGCGAGTGGATCAGCTCGATCGACCTGGAAAACATCGCGATCGCGCATCCGGCGATCGCGGAAGCCGCGGTGATCGGCGTGCGCCACCCGAAGTGGGACGAGCGCCCGATCGTGGTCGCGGTGAAAAAGCCCGGCGCCGAGGTGACGCGCGAAGAGCTGCTTGCGTTCTACCAGGGCAAGGTCGCCAAATGGTGGGTGCCGGATGACGTGGTATTCGTCGAGGAGCTGCCGCACACCGCGACCGGCAAGCTCTCCAAGCTGACGCTCCGCCAGCGCTTCTCCGACTACCGGCTGCCCGGCACATGAGCCGCGTCCTCGTCGAGACCTCGGACCGGGTGCTGCGCATCGAAATGGCGCGGCCGGAGCGCAGGAACGCGCTCACCGCCGACATGTACGAGGCGATGAGCGAGGCGCTCGCGCGGGCGGCCGAGGACAGCGAGGTGCGCGCGGTGCTCGTGCACGGCGCGCGCGACTGCTTCACCGCCGGAAACGACCTCAGGGACTTTCTCGAGACGCCGCCGGAGAGCGAAGACAGCCCCGCCTTCCGTTTCATCCGGCTGCTTCCCGAGTTCCCGAAGCCGCTCGTCGCCGCGGTGAACGGCCCGGCGGTCGGCATCGGCACCACGATGCTCCTTCACTGCGATTTCGTCTATGCGGCGCCCGGTGCGCGCTTTCAGCTGCCGTTCGTTCCGCTCGGCGTCGTGCCCGAGGCGGGCTCGAGCCTTCTTCTTCCGCTCTTCGCCGGCTGGCAGCGGGCGGCGGAGCTTTTGCTTCTCGGCGCGCCCTTCGGTCCGGAAAAGGCGCTTGCCGCGGGCTTCGTCACCGAGATCGTGCCGGAGGCCGAACTCTTTGCGCGCGCGCGCCAGACGGCGGCCGCGCTCGCGGCGCTTCCGCCGGCAGCGGTGCGCGCGGCGAAAGCGCTCATGAAACGGCATCTTCGCGAGGCGATCGCCGCGGCGATGCAGGAGGAAGGCAGGATCTTTCGCGAGCGGCTGCGCTCGCCGGAGGCGCGCGAGGCGATGACCGCGTTCTTCGAAAAGCGCAAGCCGGACTTCTCGAAGTTCTGATCCGCGCGCTGGCCGCGCGTGCGGCGAAACGCGGGCGCTCGCGCGCCTGCCGGGCCGCTAGAATCCGGCGCGGGGAGGTGCGATGACGAAGACAGCGTTGCGCCTGCGCGAGCTGGAATCGCGCGTGGGCGAAGAGGTGGGCGTCTCGCCCTGGGTGGAGATGCCCCAGGAGCGGATCGACCTCTTCGCGAGAGCGACCGAGGATTTCCAGTGGATCCACGTCGACCCGGAGCGGGCGAAATCCTCGCCCTTCGGCGGCACGATCGCGCACGGTTTTCTGACGCTCTCGATGCTGCCGAAACTCGTCGAATCCACCTTCGAGTTCTCCGACCGCAAGATGGGCGTCAACTACGGGCTCAATCGCGTGCGTTTCACCGCCCCGGTGCCTGCGGGCTCGCGCATCCGCGGGCGATTTCGGCTCGCGAAATACGAAAGGCTCCCCGACGGCGGCGTGCAGACCACCTGGAACGTGACGGTGGAGCGCGAAGGCGGCGATAAACCGGTGATGGTGGCGGAAGCCATCAGCCGGCACTATTTCTAGGCCTGCCCCGTGGCGCCGCGCTGGAAACACCGGCCGCCCGGCTCGAACTGGGGCGAGTTCGGCCCCGAGGACCAGCGCGGCCGGATGAACTGGGTGGGACCCGAAAAGGTGCGCCAGGGCGTGGCCGAGGTGCGCGAGGGGATCACCTTCTGCCTTTCGCTTCCGCTCGACTACCCGGGGAAAAGCGTCCTCAACCCGCGGCGCCGGCCGCCGCGGCTTGCGGCGACCGAACGCTCGGGCGCGCAGAACTTCTGCTATGCGCTTTCGCGCGACGATCCCCGCTTGACCGACGTCGTCTGCGACGATCAGGCGCTCCTTTCGCTTCAGTACTCGACGCAGTGGGATTCGCTCGCCCACATCGGCAGCCGGTTCGACGCCGACGGCGACGGCGAGCCGGAAATCGTCTTCTACAACGGCCATCGCGCCGGCGAGGACGTGCTCGCAGCGCCCGGGCCGGCGGCGCCCGACAACTGGGCGCGCTACGAGGGCACGCGCGCCGCGCGGCTCGGCATCGAGCACCTAGCCGAGCACGGCGCGCAGGGGCGCGGGGTGCTCGTCGACCTTCACGCCCACTTCGGGCGCGAGCGGCGCGCAGTCGGCTACGACGACCTGATGCGGGTGCTCGCGGCCGACCGGGTGGAGGTCGAACGCGGCGATTTCGTGCTCTTCTACACCGGTTTTGCGGACGTGCTCCTCGAGATGCGGAAGAACCCCGACCCGAAGCTCGTTCACGCGACCTGCGCGGGGCTCGATGGCCGCGACGAAAAGCTCCTGCGCTGGGTGAGCGACTGCGGTTGCGCCGCCTTGATCGCCGACAACTACGCGGTCGAGATCATCCCCGAAGGGCCGTGGAAACCGGTGCCCCATGCGCTCATGCCGCTACACGAGCACTGCCTTTTCAAGAACGGCATTCACCTCGGCGAGCTGTGGTACCTCTCGGAGCTTGCCCGCTGGCTGCGCGCGGCCGGCCGCAACCGGTTTCTGCTCACCGCGCCGCCCCTGCGGCTTCCGGGCGCGGTCGGTTCGCCCACGACGCCGATCGCCACCGTCTGAGCCGCGCGCCGGTGAGCGAGACCTGCGACTACCTCGTCGTCGGCGCGGGCTCGGCCGGCTGCGTGCTCGCCGCCCGCCTGAGCGAGGACGGATCGAGCCGCGTGCTGCTGCTCGAGGCCGGCCCGCCCGATCGCGATCCGTGGATCCACGTGCCGCTCGGTTACGGCAAGCTCTTCGCCCGCCGCGACATCAACTGGGCGTACGAATCGGAGCCGGAGCCGGCGCTTGGCGGCCGCCGCATCTTCACGCCGCGCGGCAGGGTGCTCGGCGGGTCCTCCTCGATCAACGGGCTCGTCTACATCCGCGGCCAGCCAGAGGACTACGACGGCTGGGGCGTGCCGGGCTGGCGCTGGCGCGATCTGCTGCCGTATTTTCGCAAGAGCGAGGACCAGCAGCGCGGCGCGAACGACTGGCACGGCGCGGGCGGGCCGCTCGCGGTCTCCGACCTCGAGCCGCACGAACTGGCCGACGCGTTCGTCGCGGCCTGCGTCTCGCTCGGCATTCCGCGCAACGACGATTTCAACGGCGCGCGGCAGGAAGGCACCGGCTACTATCAGGCGACCGCGCGCGCCGGCCGGCGCTGTAGCGCCGCGGTCGCGTATCTTCGCCCCGCGCGGCGGCGCGCGAACCTGCGCGTCGAGACCGGGGCGCTCGCGCGACGCGTCGTCTTCGAGGGCGGCCGGGCGGTCGGGGTCGAATACGAGCAGGGCGGCGCACGCCGCATCGCGCGTGCCGCGCGCGAGGTGATTCTCGCCGCCGGCGCGTTCAATTCGCCGCAGTTGCTGCAGCTCTCGGGCGTCGGGCCGAGGGAACTGCTCGAACCGCACGGCATCCCGCTCGTGCACGATCTCCCGGGCGTCGGCGAAGACCTGCAAGACCACTTCTACTGCCGCACGTTCTGGCGCGCGAACCGCCCGATCACGCTGAACGACGACATGGCGAGCCTGTGGCGCAAGGCGAAAATCGGGCTGCGGTATCTGCTCTTTCGCCGCGGACCGCTCACCGTGAGCGCGGGCTACGCGGCGGCGTTCGTGCGCGTGCTGCCGGAATCGACGCGGCCGGATGCGCAGATCTACTTCATCAATTTCTCGAGCGATCGGCGCGGCGGGGCGCTGCATCCGTTTTCCGGCTTCACGCTCGCGGTCTCGCAGCTTCAGGCCCAATCGCGCGGCTCGGTGCGCATCCGCTCGGCGGACCCGCGCGAGCCGCCGGCGATCCGCTACAACTATCTCGCCACCGAGCGCGACCGGCGGGTGATGGTCGAGGGCCTGAAGCTCGTGCGCCGTATCGCCGCCGCGCGCCCGCTCGCCGACTATGTCGCCGGCGAGCACACCCCGGGCGAGCGCGTCAGGACCGACGAGGACTGGCTCGCGTTTCTTCGCGAGTCGGGCGACACCGTCTTTCATCCCACCTCGACCTGCCGCATGGGCACCGACGCGCGCGCGGTGGTCGATTCCCGGCTCCGCGTGCGCGGGCTGGGCGGCTTGCGCGTGGTGGACGCCTCGGTGATGCCCGCCGTGCCCTCGGGCAACATCAACGCGGCGGTGATCGCGCTCGCCGAGCGCGCCGCCGACCTCATCCGTTCGGAGCCGGCGTGAACCGCGACGCCGCGGCCGGCGTGGTCGCGTCGCTGTGGCGCTATCCGGTGAAATCGATGCAAGGCGAGCCGCTCGAGGAGGCGCGGTTCGAGGCGACGGGCATCTCCGGCGACCGGGCGTACGCGGTGATCGAGCCGGCTTCGGGAAGGGTCGCGTCCGCGAAATCGGAGCGCTGGGCGAAACTCCTCGAATGCCGGGCGCGCTACACCGTGCCGTCGGGCGAGGGCGGGCCGCCGGGCGACCTCGAGATCGAGCTTGCCGGCGGCGAGCGGCTGCGCGCGGGAGCGGCCGAGTTCGATGCGCGGCTTTCGCGCGCGCTCGGGGTCGGCGCAGCCGCCCTCGACGGCCCGCGACCTGCGGACCCGCAGTTCGACGCGGCGCCGGTCCATCTGATCACGTCTGCGTCGCTCGAACGGCTCGCGGCGATTTGCGGTCTGCCCGCGCTCGACGAGCGGCGGTTTCGGCCGAACGTCGTCGTGGCGACGTTTGCTGCTGCGCACGGGTTCGTCGAGCAGGACTGGATCGGACGGACGATCGCGCTCGGCGAGGAGGTGCGCCTGCGCATCGAGTCTGCCTGCGAGCGCTGCGCGATGACGCTGCTCGCCCAGCCGGGGCTTGCCCGCGAGCCGCGCATCTTCGAGAGCGTGCGCCGCGCCGCCGGCGGCTGCCTCGGGGTCTACGCGTCGGTGGTGGCGCGAGGGCGCGTGCGCTGCGGGGACCGCGTGCGGCTCCTGTAGCGCGCGGCCGCCGCGCGCCGGGGCGATGACATAATCCCCGCGATGAGGAAGAAAGGGCGGATCGCGACCTCTTCGGGCACGGCGGCGCAGTAGCGATGTGGGAAGCCGCTGCGCTCGTTGCGCTCGCTGCCGGCGCGCTGTTCTGGGCCGACAGCCTGCGCGCGCGCGAGCGGGCGCTTGCGGCCGGGCGGCGCGCCTGCGAGCGTCGGGGCCTGCAACTGCTCGACGACACGGTCGCGTTCGCCGCGCTGCGGCTTGCGCGCGACGAAGACGGTCGGGTGCGCTTCGAGCGCGTCTACACGTTCGAGTTTTCCGACGACGGCGACAATCGCCGGCGGGGCGCGATCGTGCTCGTCGGCGAACGCGTCGCCGAGCTGCGGCTCGAGCCGCCCGGGGCGACGAAGGCCGTCGTATGAGCGGCTGGCTGCAAGGCCGCGTGATCGAGAACCGGCACTGGACCGAGACGCTTTTTTCGCTGCGCATCTCGGCCCCACGGCTCGCGTTCGAGGCCGGCCAGTTCGTGCGCATCGCGCTCGACGTGGGTTCTGAGCGCATCGCTCGGCCGTTCTCCTTCGTCAATCCGCCGCACGACCCGGTGCTCGAGTTCTACGGCGTCGTGGTGCCCGAAGGGCCGCTTTCGCCGCGGCTTGCGCGCCTTCGCGCGGGCGACGCGCTCTGGGTCGCGGACAACCCGTCCGGGTTTCTCGTCCTCTCGGAAGTACCGCCGGCCGAGGATCTCTGGCTCGTCGCGACCGGCACCGGACTTGCGCCGTTTCTCTCGATCCTGCGCACCGAAACGTGCTGGCAGCGGTATCGGCGCGCGGTGCTCGTGCACGGCGTGCGCCATGCGCGCGAGCTCGCCTACCGCGAGCTGATCGACGCGCTGCGCGCCGAGCGGCCCGGGCGCCTCTACTACGTGCCTTTCGTCTCGCGCGAGCAGGCGCCGGGTGCGCTCGCCGGACGGATTCCGGCGGCGATCCGCGATGGACGGCTCGAGGCAGCGGCGCTGCCCATCGGGCGGGAGCGGAGCCAGTTCATGCTCTGCGGCAATCCGCAGATGCTCGCGGACGTTACCGCGGCGCTCGCCGAGCGGGGCCTGCGCAAGCACCGCAGGCGCGCCCCCGGTCACATCACGACGGAGGCGTTCTGGTAAGTCTGCGCCTTCTCGCCCTCGTTCTTGCCCTTGGCGCGCTTTGCGGCTGCAGCTCGGTGCGGCTCGCCTACAACCACGCCGAGACGCTGCTCGCCTGGCAGGCGAACAGCTGGTTCGATCTGCACGGCGAACTCGCCGAGGAGCGCGACCGGCGAATCGCCGCGTTCGTCGCCTGGCACCGCGCGAACGCGCTCCCGCAGTACGCGAGGCTCGCCGAGGAGGCGGCCCGGCGCCTCGAGCGCGGGCTCACGCGCGCCGACGTCGAGTGGGGCTACGACGCGGTGTTCGCGCAGCTGCGGCAGGCGATCCGCGCCGGTGCGCGCGAGGCGGCGCCGTTGCTCGACCGGCTTTCGCCCGAGAACCTTTCGCATTTCGAGGCGCGGCTCGCGGAGGACAACCGCAAGTTCGCGCGCGAGCACGTGCGCCCGAAGGCCGAAGAGCGGCGCCGCCAGCGCCTGCGGCGCATGATCGAGCGGCTGGAGGACTGGCTGGGCGAGCTGTCGGAGGCGCAGCGCGAACGCGTGCGGCGCTACAATGACCGCATGCCGCTCACCGGCGAGATGCGCGCGCGCGAGCGCGGGCGGCTGCAGCAGGAGCTGCTCGCCATGCTGCGCGCGCGCGAGGCGACGCTGCGCCTTGCCGACTGGGCGCCCCACTGGGATCGGCAGCGCGAGCCGGACTACGCCGAGGTGGTCGCGCGCAACCGCACGGAGCTCGTGAACATGCTGCTCGAACTGGACGGCACGCTCAGCACGGAACAGCGGGCGGCGGCGGTCGCGCGGCTGCGCTCGTGGGCGGCCGATTTCGAGCGTCTGGCGCGGCGATGAGCGAGCGCGCCGAAGCGCGGACCGGGACGCCCGAGCCGCGCGGCGCCGAGGCCGCGCCCGGCTACGCCGGACTGCCGCGCGACGCGCAGCTCGAATACAAGGCGATTCTCGCGAACGCCTCGATCGGCATCGCGTTCACGCGCGACCGCAAGTTCTTCCTCTGCAACCCGAAGTTCGCCGAGATGTTCGGCTGGCAGCCCGAGGAGCTGATCGGGCAGCCGGGCCTGGTCGTCTATCCCTCGCGCGAGAGCTACGAGGCGCTCGGCGCGATCGCGATCCCGATTCTTTCCTCCGGGCGCCAGCTCGACCTCGAATGGGAGGTGAAGCGCAAGGACGGCAGCACGTTCCTGTGCCGCATGATCGCGAAGGCGATCAATCCGCTGCGCACGCAGGACGGCACGGTCTGGATCGTCGAGGACATCACCGAAAGAAAACGCCAGGCCGACGAACTGGCGCGCCTTGCGCGCGAGCAGGAGGCGATCCTCGACGCCGCCTCGATCGGCATCTGCTTCGTGCGCGATCGCGCCGTCGTGCGCTGCAACCGTCGCTTCGAGGAGCAGCACGGCTACGGGCCCGGCGAGCTGATCGGGCGGCCGGCGGCGGAGCTTTACGCGTCGGAGGACGCGACGCGGGCGCTCGGCGAGGCCGACGTGCGGCTCGCCGCCGGGCGGACCTTCAGCGCGGTGGCGCTCGCCCGGCGCAAGGACGGCAGCCCCTACTGGTCGCGGCTCACCGGCTGCGCGGTGGATCCGGCCAACCCGGCGCGCGGCTCGGTGTGGCTCGACGAGGACATCACCGAGCGCAAGCGCGCCGAGGAGGAGCGCGAGCGTCTGGTGCGCGAGCAGGAGCTGATCCTCGACAACGCCACCGTCGGAATCCTGTTCGCGCGCAATCGCGTCATTCAGCGGGTGAACCGGTGCCTGGAGGAGATGACCGGCTACAGGGCGGCCGAGCTCGTCGGTCGGCCGAGCGCGGTGCTCTTTGCCGAGCATGCCGACTGGGAGCGGGCGACGCGGCTCGCCTACGACACGACCCCGCCCGGCGGGATTCACGAGACCGAGTGGCGGTTCCGCAGGAAGGACGGTTCGACTTTCATCTGTCGCACGCGCGGACGGCGCATCGACGCGGGCGAGGCCGAGCAGCAGTGGATCTGGAGCATGGAAGACGTCACCGCCGAGCGCGACGCCGAGGCGCGGGTGCGGCGCGCGCTCGTCGAGCAGGAGCTGATCGTCGAAAACGCCCAGGTCGGCATCGTGTTCGTGAACGACGGCGTCATCCAGCGCTGCAACCGGCGCGCGGCCGAAATGCTCGGCCACGCGCCCGAGGAGATGCCCGGCATGGCGGTGCGGACGCTGCACGCCGACGCCGAATGCGCGCGCACCGGAGGCGCCGACGTCGGCGCGCACACGCCGCCCGGCGGAACCTGCTCGACCGAGCTCACCTTGCGCCGCAAGGACGGCTCGACCTTCATCGGCCGCGCCGTCGGCCGGCGGGTGGACGCGGGCGAGGGGGCGCAGCAGTGGATCTGGATCCTCGAAGACGTGACCGCAGAGCGCGAGATGCGCGCGGCGCTCGAGCGCCTGGTCGCCGAGCGCACGCAGGAGCTGGTGTCGGCGAACCGCCGCCTGGAAGCCGAGATCTACGACCGCAAGCAGGCCGAGGAGCGCGCGCAGCATCTCGCCGACCACGACGCGCTCACCGGCCTGCCCAACCGCCGGCTGCTCGAGGACCGGCTGTCGCAGGCGATCGCGCGTGCCGACCGCACGCAGAAGCCGACCGCGGTGATGTTCGTCGACCTGGACCATTTCAAGGCGATCAACGACACGCTCGGCCACGCGGTCGGGGACCGGGTGCTGAAGGAGGTGGCCGAGCGCCTGGTGCGGCAGCTGCGCGTCGGCGACACCGTGTGCCGGCTGGGCGGCGACGAGGTCGTCGTGGTGCTGCCCGAGGTCACGCGCGCCTCGGACGCCGCCGGCGTCGCGCAGAAGATCCTGGAGACGGTGGCGCAGCCCTACCGGATCGACGACCGCGAACTGCAACTTGCGGCCTCGATCGGCATCAGCGTGTTTCCGGACGACGGCGCCGACGCCGAAACGCTCATCCGTAACGCGGATGCGGCGATGTACCACGCGAAGGAAACCGGCCGCGGCGGCTACCAGTTCTTCACCGAGCAGATGAACCAGGCGGCCGCGCGGCGCATCGCGATCGAGAAAGATCTTCGCCGGGCGCTGCAGGAAAACGCGCTGCGCCTGCACTACCAGCCGGTGATCGACGCGGAAAGCGGCGCCGTCGTCGGCTACGAGGCGCTCCTGCGCTGGCAGCATCCGACGCGGGGCCTGGTGCCGCCGACCGAGTTCCTGCAGATCGCCGAGGACACCGGGCTCATCCTGACGATCGGCGAGTGGGTGCTGCGCGAAGCGTGTCGCTGGATCGCGTTCGTCGGCGCGGATCGCGCGCTGCCGGTGAGCGTGAACCTCTCGCCGCGGCAGTTCGCCGACCCGCGGCTTGCCGAGCGCGTCGCCGCCGCGTTGCGCGACACAGGGGTGCCGCCGCGGCTGCTCGAGCTGGAAGTGAGCGAAGCGACGACGATGCAGCACGCCGAGGCGGCGCAGGCGACGCTCGCGAAGCTGAAGCAGCTCGGCGTGTCGCTCACCATGGACAATTTCGGCGCCGCGTTCTCGAGCGCCGCGCGGCTGCGGCACTTCCCGATCGACCGGCTGAAGATCGATCGTTCGCTCATCGGCGAATTCGGCAACGCGAAGGATTCGGCGCCGGTGCTCGCGGCGATGGTGGCGCTCGCGCACGCGATCGGCCTGCGCGTGGTCGCCGAGGGCGTGGAAACCGAGGCGCAGCGGGAGTTCCTGCGCGCCTGCGCCTGCGACTACCTGCAGGGGTTTCTGCTCGGCAGGCCGACGGCGCCGGAAGCGTTGCTCGCGCAGCCGCAGGCCGACCTCCCCGCGCCCGTCAGCGCGCCCGTGCCGGGCGCCGACGCTCGAGCAGGCGCCGCAGGTTGAGCTCGACGCCGACGAGGTTCGGGTTCACCTCCAGCGCGCGGCGCCAACGGGCGAGCGCCTCCTCTTCCCGGCCGAGGCGCAGCAGCACCTCGCCGCAGCCGGCGAGCGCACCGAAGTGAAGCGGGTTGCGGCGCAGCACCTCCTCGCAGTCGGAGAGCGCGCGCTCGAAGTCGCCGGCGAGGAAGTACGCGGTCGCGCGCCGGTTCCAGCCCTCGGCGAAATCGGGGCGGCGGCGGATCACCGCGCTGAAGGCGGCGAGCGCCTCGCTGTAGCGCCCCGCCTGCAGGTCCTCGACGCCCGCGGCCATCAGCCGGTCGATCTCGGTCTCGCCCGAGCGGCTCCAGAGCAGCCACAGGCCCTGCTCGGCGAACCCGCGCACGAACGGGCTTTCGTCGCGCAGCCGCGCGACGAGAAGCGGCTGGTCGGCCATGGTGCCGTGGTTTGCGATCCAGGCGATCGCTTCGGCACGACGCTCGGTCGCCGGGTCCTCGAGCGCCGCGAGCGCCTCTTCGCGACTCTGCGGCGCGGGCACCGCCTGCGGCGCGGCGCATGTTAAGGTAGCGACGAGGGAAACTCCGAGGAGCAGCCGATGGGCAAGCGCTCGCGCCATGCACTGATGTTAGTCCTGTTCGCAGCGGTCGCGCAGGCCGCCGACGACCAGGGCGCGCCAGCGCGTGACGCGCGCCTGGAGGCCGCGCGCGCGGCGATCGCGAAAAAGGACTGGCCGGCCGCGCAAGCGGTGCTGAAGGAGGCGCTCGAGGCGAACCCGGGGAACGCCGACTACCACAACCTGTACGCCTACGCGATCCGCAGCGCGCCGAACCCGCAGATGGACCTCGTCTTCAAGCACTACCACGAAGCGCTGCGGCTCGACCCGAAGCATCGCGGCGCGCACGAGTACATCGGCGAGGCGTACCTCATGGTCGGCAACCTCGACAAGGCGCGCGAGCACTTGAAGGCGCTCGGCCGGCTCTGCCTTCTCGGGTGTCCGGAGTACACGCAGCTCAGGCGCGCGATCGAGGAGCACGAGCGCCGGCAGGCGAAGCGCTGAACGCGTGGCTGCGCGCGAGCGGGGCGTCGCGAGGCGCCCGAACGTCGTCTTCATCCTCGCCGACGACCTCGGCTGGGCCGATCTCGGCTGCTACGGCGCGCGGCCGCGCGCGGCCGGGGCGCGCTTTGCGACGCCGTCGCCCGTGCTCGACCGCATGGCGCGCGAGGGCCTGCGCTTTACGCAAGGCTACGCCAACTCCTCGGTCTGTTCGCCCACGCGCATCGCGCTCATGACCGGGCGCTGGCAGCACCGGCTGCGCGGAGGCGCCGACGAGCCGATCCGCACGCGCGAGCGCGGCAATCCGGCGCTCGGACTGCCGCCCGAGCATCCGACGCTCGCGTCGCTTCTTCGCGACGCCGGCTACGCAACCGCGCTCGTCGGCAAGTGGCACCTCGGCTTTCCGCCCCACTTTCATCCGCTGAAGAGCGGCTATCAGGCGTTCTTCGGCTCGCTCTCCGGCGCGGTCGATTACTTCACGCACAAGGACAGCGCCGGGGTGCACGACCTGTGGGAGGGCGAGCGCGAAGCGCACGTGCGCGGCTACCTCACCGACCTCATCAGTGCGCGCGCGGTGCGCTTCATCCGCGCGCACCGGCGCGAACCGTTCTTTCTCTCGGTGCACTACACCGCGCCGCACTGGCCGTGGGAGACGCGCCGCGACTGGGCGGAAGCCGAACGCATCGCGAGCCTCTATCACTTCGACGGGGGATCGGCCGCCGCCTACTACACGATGATCCGCCACATGGACGAGGGGATCGGCCGGATCCTTGCCGCGCTCGATTCGGCCGGCATCGCGCGCGACACGCTCGTCGTCTTCACGAGCGACAACGGCGGCGAGCGCTACTCCGACACCTGGCCGCTCGTCGGAAAGAAGATGGACCTGCTCGAAGGCGGCATCCGCGTCCCTTACCTCGTGCGCTGGCCGGCGGTCATCCGGGCAGGCGGGATCACGGCGCAGCTCGCGATCACGATGGACTGGGTGCCGACGATTCTGGAGGCGGCGGGGGTCGCACCGCATCCGGACTATCCGCTCGACGGCCAGAGCCTTCTTCGGGTGCTTCGGAATCCGGAGCGAACGTTCCCGCGGGAACTGTTCTGGAAGATGCGCTACCGCGAGCAGAGGGCGATGCGCGCGGGCCGCTGGAAGTACCTCTCGATCGAGGGCGACGAGTTCCTTTTCGATCTTGCGCGCGACCCCCGCGAGCGCGCGAATCTTGCGCGGCGGGAGCCTTCGCGCTTCGAAGCGATGCGCGCGCGCTACGCCGACTGGGAGCGGTCGCTGCCCGAGTATCCGGACGCGACCTTCACGGTGATCGGCGGCAAATCCGACCTCGCCCGGCCGGCGGGGTAGCGGCGGGGCGGCTCGCCCCCGGGAGCGGTCAACGCAAGGCGCGCCGGCGGCGCAGCTCCTCGAACAGCCCGCCGAAGACCTCGGCAAGGCTCACGTCGGCGTTTTTCAGGATGCGCTTCGCCATTCGCATCTCTTCGGGCACGAGCGGATCCTCGTCGAGGTCGAGCGGGCGGCCTTCGCCGGGCAAGCCTCGGAGCTCGCCGCGCGCGACCGCCTCCTCGATCCTGCGCTCGGCGATCCATTCGAGGACGTGCATCGGGGCCTCGCTACGCGCGCCGCGCGACGACGCGCATCGGAAGGCCACCGCGCGGCCTGAGCGTGATCCGCGGCTCGGTGGCGACTTCGCGCCCGGGGATCGCCTCCAGCCGCCAGCGCCGCGCGATCGCGCAGAGCACGATCGCATGCTCCATCATCGCGAAGGCGTTTCCGATGCAGACGCGGGGGCCGCCGCCGAAGGGCAGATACGCGTAGCGCGGGCGGGCTCGCTCCTCGCCCGGTGCGAAGCGCTCGGGGCGAAACGCCTCGGGCTCGGGCCAGTAGTCCGGCCGGCGGTGCAGCGCATAGGGGCTGATGACGATGTGGGCGCCGGCCGGCATCCGGTAGGGCCCGAGCCGGTCTTCGGCGAGAGCGCGTCGGCTGAAGACGTAGGCGGGCGGATAAAGCCGCATCGTTTCTTCCGCCACCATGCGCGCATAGGGCAGCCGCTCGAGGTCGTCGAAGGCCGGCGCCGCGCGCTCACCCAGCACCGCATCCAGTTCCGCGTGCAGCTTCGCCTCGGCCTCCGGATGCTGCGCAAGAAGGTGAAACGTCCAGGTGAGCGCGATCGCCGTCGTCTCGTGCCCGGCAAGGAACAGCGTCACCAGTTCGTCGCGCAGCTGCCGGTCGGTCATCGCATCGCCGGTGTCCGCATCTTTCGCCTCGATCAGCATCGCGAGCAGGTCTTCGCGCGGCGGTTCGCCCCGCGCGGCGGCCGCACGCCGCTCGCAGACGATGCGGGCGACGATCCGGTCGAGCGTCGCGACCGCTCGCCGGAACTCGCGCCCGCGCGGACGAACGAGAAACTCCGGCAGCTCGAAGAACGCGCGCAGGCGGACGCGCCCGGTTTCCTCCTGCAGCACCGCCATCGCGTCGGCGACCTCGGCGATGTCTGCCGAGACGTCGGCGCCGAAGAGCGTTTTCGCGACGATTTCCATCGTGACCGCGTTCATCTGCGCCATCACATCGACGATCGTCGCGTGCGACCAGCGCGCGGCCGCCGCCGCGGCGCAGCCGGCCATCGTGTCGGCGAGCGCGCGCAGCCGCCGCAGGTGAAACGCCGGCTGCATCAGGCGCCGCTGGCGGCGCCAGAACTCGCCCTCGGAGACGAGCAATCCGTCGCCGAGGAACGGGCGCAGGTTGTTGCGGTAGGTGACCGACTTCGGGTAATTGGCCGCGTTGTCGAGCAGGATGCGCTTGACGAACTCGGCGTCGTTGACGAAGTAGATCCGCTTGCCGAGGAGCCGCGTGTAGCAGAGCGGCCCGCGCTCGAGCGTCGCCATGATGTCGAAGCGCGGCGCAAGCCCCAGCCAGCGCGCAAGCGCCGGCGCCTCCTTCATCGGCGGAAACTCGATGCGCGGCGCTTCGAGGGCGGCGGCGCTCATGCGGGCTTTCCGTAGCCGCCGCCGCCGGGCATGCGGGCCACCAGCCGGTCGCCTGCCGGAACGAGGTAGGTCGCCTTGCCGGGAAGCACCTTGCCGCTTGCGAGCGCGACGTGCGCGGGCTGCCCGTTCTCGCCGCCTGCGCGCCCGCGCGCGGGATGGCGGCGTCGCTCGACGGTCGCGCAAGCGATCGTGAAGGGCGCAGGCTCGGTGTTCTCGATCTCGATCACCGAGCCCATGCCGCCGCGAAAGCGCCCCGCGCCGCCCGAGCC
>JAOAFL010000074.1 GCA_026416295.1 Burkholderiales bacterium
AGCTCGCCGCAGGCGGCTACCTGCATGCGGCGACCGACTGGGCGGACTACGCCGAGGGGATGCTCCAGGTGCTTTCTGCCGAGCCGCTTCTTGAGAACGCCGCGCAAGGCTTCGCGGCGCGCCCGGCCTGGCGAGCGCCGACCAAGTTCGAGGCGCGCGGTGCTCGGCTCGGGCACGAGGTGCGCGACCTCGTTTTCCGGCGGCGACTCCCCGAGCCCGTTTGAAGGGCCGCAGCAGGAATGTCAAAATTCGCACCTTGCCGAGTTGATGGAGGAGGAAACTGCATGACTTCGGTTGCGAATCTCGCCCTTGTGCGCGGCGCCGCGGCCGGCGTCCTCGCGCTGCTTGCCGCCGTCCCGCCGGTGCTCGCCCAGGACGCCTGCCCGCACCGCGGCGAGCTCGACACCCTCTATTGCGACGTGAACCGCGATCTTGTCGCCGACCCGCCCACCGATCCGAAGAAGTTCCGCAACCCGGGCACCCTCGTCTTCGCCTATACGCCGGTGGAAGACCCGGCGGTGTACGAGCGCATCTTCCGGCCCTTCACCGAGTACCTCGCCCAGTGCACCGGGAAGCGCGTGGTCTACTTCCAGGTGCAGAGCAACGCCGCCCAGGTCGAGGCGATGCGCTCGGGCCGCCTGCACGTCGGGGGCTTTTCCACCGGGCCGACCGCGTTCGCGGTCAACCTCGCCGGCGCCGTTCCCTTCGCCGTCAAGGGCGACGCGAACGGCTTCCAGTCCTATCGCGTCGCGGTCGTGGTGCGCGCCGACAGCCCGATCCGGGCGATCACCGACCTCAAGGACAGGCGGGTCGCACACACCTCGCCTTCGTCGAACTCGGGCAATCTCGCCCCGCGCGCGCTCTTTCCGGCGCTCGGGGTCACGCCGGACAAGGACTACAAGGTGCTCTATTCCGGCGGCCATGACCGCTCGGTGCTCGGCGTGCGCACCGGGGACTACGACGCCGCGCCGGTCGCCTCGGACGTCTTCGCGCGCATGATCCAGCGCGGCACGGTCAAGGAAAGCGAGTTCCGGGTCATCTGGCAGAGCGACCCCTTCCCGACCTCCGCATTCGCCTACGCGCACGATCTGGAGCCGTCGCTCCGCGACCGGATGCTGAAGTGCTTCTACGACTACCGCTATCCCGAGGAGATGAGGAAGGCGTTCGACGGCGCCGACCGTTTCTATCCGGTCACCTACCTCAAGGACTGGGAGGTGGTCCGCAAGGTCGCCGCCGCAAGCGGCGAGAGCTTCGGCCGCGCCGCCTTCGAGGCGCTCGCCAAGCGCGAGGAGGAAGCGCGGGCGAAGAAGGCCGCCGGCAAGTAGCCGCGCCCGTGCGCGCCCGGCCGGGCCGCGCGCCGAGGCGCGCGGCCCGACGAACCGGCCGCCGATCCGAGCCGACATGGCGCAAGCGGCACTCGCCATACGCAACCTCAGCAAGGCCTACGCCCCGGGGCAGTTCGTGCTGCGCGACCTCTCGCTCGAGGTCGCGCCACGCGGGGTGACGGCGATCATCGGGCCGAGCGGCAGCGGGAAAAGCACGCTCATTCGCTGCATCAACCGGCTGGTCGAGCCGACCGCGGGTGCGATCCTGTTCGAAGGCCGCGATCTCACGCGCCTGAAGGGGGCGGAGCTGCGGCGCGCGCGCGCGCGCATCGGCATGGTGTTCCAGGAATACAACCTCGTCGAGCGACTGACGGTGATGGAGAACGTGCTCACCGGGCGCCTCGCGTACGTGTCACCGCTTAAGGCGTGGCTGCGGCGCTTTCCGCCCGAGGACATCGAGCGCGCCTTCCGGCTCCTCGACGAGGTGGGCCTTTCGGGCTACGAGCGCCAGCGCGCCGACAGTCTCTCCGGCGGGCAGCGCCAGCGCGTCGGCATCGCGCGCGCGATCATGCAACAGCCGCGCTTGTTGCTCGCCGACGAGCCGACCTCGTCGCTTGATCCGAAGACCTCCGTCGAGATCATGACGCTGCTGCGCGACCTCGCCGCCGGGCACGCGATCCCGGTGCTCGTCAACATGCACGACGTCGAGCTCGCGCGCCGCTTCGCAGACCGCATCGTCGGGCTCGCCGGCGGCGCGATCGTCTTCGACGGGCCGCCGCACGCGCTCAGCGACGCGCGGCTCGCCGGCATCTACGGAGGCGAGAGCTGGCTGCACTGAGCGACCGCGGCGCGGCGGCGCGCCGCGCTGCCTTTCCCGCCGACTGGCGCTCGCGCGCGGCGGCGCTCTTCGTCGCCGCGTACGCGCTCTATGCGGCCGCGCAGCTCGACTTCACCTGGGCGCGCTTCGTCGCCGGCCTCGGCCACGCCGGCCAGTTCCTCGCGCGCATGCTGCCGCCCAACTTCGAGCACTGGGACGCGATCCTGAAGGGCCTCAAGGAAAGCCTGGAGATCGCCGTGCTCGCCTCGTTCTTCGGCATTCTGATCGCGCTTCCGGTCGGGCTGCTCGCCGCCCGCAACCTCATGCCCGCGTGGGTGTCCTGGAGCGCGCGCGCGCTGATCGCCGCCGCGCGCGCCTTTCATCCGGTGATCGTCGCGATCCTGTTCGTCAAGGCGATCGGCTTCGGCGCGATCGCCGGCATCATGGCGCTCGTCGTCGCGTCGGTCGGTTTCATCGGCAAGCTCTTCGCCGAGGCGGTCGAGGAGATCTCGCTCAAGCAGCTCGAGGGCGTGCGCGCGACCGGCGCCTCGTTCGCCGGCGTGATCGCGTTCGGCGTCCTGCCGCAGGTGCTGCCGCGCTTCATCGGCTTTTCCACCTACCAGTTCGACTCCAACGTGCGCAACTCGACGATGGTCGGGGTCGTCGGCGCCGGCGGCATCGGCGCGCCGCTCTTCGTGGCGTTCCAGCGCTTCGAGTACGACGTGGTCTGCGCGATCATCCTCGCGATCATCGCGGTGGTGTTCCTCGCCGAGGTGATCTCGGCGCGCGTGCAGAGGATCTTCGGTGCCTAGCGCGCCGGGCTCCGCGGCGGCGCGCGCGTGGAACCGCTTCACCCCCGCCGAGCGACTTGCGCGCTTTGCGGTCTATCTCGCGGTCGTCGCCGCGGTGGTCGTCTCGGCGGCGACCGTCGAGTTCATCCCCGAGTTCGTCTACGACGCGCCCGAGCAGATGCGCGACCTGCTCGTGCGCATGTGGCCGGTGGACTTCGCGCACTACCCGCGCGGGGTGCACGCGGCGCTCGTCGAGACCCTGCACATCGCCTCGCTCGGGACGCTCCTTGCGGTCGCGCTCGCGGTGCCGGTGGGACTCCTTGCGGCGCGCAACGTCACGCCGGTGCCTGCGCTCAACTATCTCGCCAAGCTCGTCCTCGTCTCGAGCCGTTCCGTGAATTCGCTCGTCTGGGCGCTGCTCTTTATCGCCGTCTTCGGACCGGGGGCGCTCGCCGGCACGCTGGCGATCGCCTTCCGCTCGATCGGCTTCGTCGGCAAGCTCTTTGCCGAGGCCTGCGAGGAGGCGCACCCGGGCACGATCGAGGCGCTCGCCGCGGTCGGCGCGCCCTGGGCCTCGATCCTCACCCACGGCTACTGGCCGCAGGTCAAGCCCGCGTTCTGGGCGATCGTGCTGCTTCGCTGGGACATCAACGTGCGCGAGTCGGCGGTGCTCGGGCTGGTGGGCGCCGGCGGAATCGGCGTCGCGCTGAACACCGCGATCAATCTCTTCCAGTGGAATCGCGTCGCGGTCGTGCTGCTCGCGATCTTCGCGGTGGTGATCGCCGCCGAGATCCTGGTCACCCAGCTTCGCAAGCGGCTGATCTGAGCGGCGCGCTCAGGGCAGAAAAAGCTGCTGCAGGTCGTTGAGGAACCTGCGCCCGCGCCCGGTCGGTCGCACCGCGTGCAGATCGCGCTCGAGAAGGCCCCGCTGCTCGGCCGCCGCAAGGCCCGGTTCGAGCGCCGCGGCCGGCAGCCCGGTGCGCTCCGTAAAGAGCCCGGCCGCAAAACCTTCGACCAGCCGCAGAGCGTTCAGCATGAACTCGAAGGGCAGCTCGCGCGGGCTTACCGTACGATGCGCGATCGCGCCGGCCGAGGCGAGGAACGCGCGCGGCTGCTTCGGCCGCTCGTGCCGGGTCACCCGGTCGGCGAGCGAGAGCTTGCCGTGGGCGCCGGCGCCGATGCCGCCGTAGTCCCCGAATTCCCAGTAGTTGAGGTTGTGGCGCGAGCGCCGGCCCGGCCGCGCGAACGCCGAGACCTCGTAGTGCTCGTAGCCGGCGGCGCGAAGCGCCTCCTCGAGCGCGAGCTGCATGTCGGCGCAGGCGTCGTGCTCCGGAAGCGCGGGCGGCCGCGACCAGAAGGCGGTGTTCGGCTCGATCGCAAGCTGGTAGAAGGAAAGGTGCGCCGGCGCCCAGCCGAGCGCCTCTGCGACGTCGCGCCGCGCCATCTCGAACGTCTGGCCGGGGAGCCCGTACATCAGGTCGAGGTTGACGTTGTCGAAAGCGCCCATCGCGAGCTCGATCGCCCGGCGCGCCTCCGCCGCCGAATGGATCCGGCCGAGCGCGCGCAGCATCGCGTCGTCGAAGCTCTGCACGCCGAGCGAGAGCCGGTTGACGCCTGCGGCGCGATAGCCGGCAAAGCGCGCTGCGTCCGCCGTACCCGGGTTCGCTT
>JAOAFL010000129.1 GCA_026416295.1 Burkholderiales bacterium
TTGCGCGCCTCCGGCTCGGCTTCGGCCGGCAGGCGGTATTCCTCGGCCGCCCATTTTCCGAGGTCGATCGCCTTGCAGCGCTCGCTGCAGAAGGGCCGCCAGGGATTCTCGGGCGCGAACGCCGCGGGCTTTGCGCAGCGCGGGCAGACGACGAGCCTCACAGGTTGCAGAACGTGAGCTCGAAGTTGACGTCCCAGTCGGCGGTCCGCGCGCGCGTCTCCTCGCCGTTCTGCGCGAGAAACCGGATGTTCAGCACGTACTTGTTCGCGCTGATCTCGGGCACGCAGGCGACGTTGTCCTCCAGCCGCACGCGCAGCATCTGCGCGAGGCGGCCGCCGAGCATCTGCTGGAACGTGCCGAGCGGTGCGACGTACATCTGCGGCTTGCCCGATTCGCGCAGGATGCGCAGGATGATCGCGGTGCCGTCGCGAAGCGGGTAAAGCGGGCTCGTCCAGGCGGCGAGCTGGCCGATGCGCTCGTCGGCCGGCCGGTGCAGCCAGTAGTGGTACGAGGGCAGGTCGAACTCGCAGGTTCCGCCCGGGATTCCGGTGCGCTGCTTGATCGACATCAGCCATTCGTTTTCGCGCAGGTACTGGCCGATCTTGCCGGTCATGGAAAAAAGCGCGGCGGAGGCCTGCTCGATGTCGCGCAGCACGCTGTTCAACGCTTCCTCCGAGATCTCCGGGTTGTTGCGGAAGGTGAGCAGCACCTGCTTCTGGCGCTCCAGTTCCTGCAGAAGGTCCGACTTCAGGTCGGCGCGGCTCGCGACTTCCAGGATCTCGAAGAGCGTGAGCAGCGCCACGTGGTGATCGAGCGGGTCGGTGCGCGCGATGTAGTGGCGCGAGCGCTCGAACAGGTCCTCCAGGCGCAGCAGCGTCCGGATGCGCTCGTTGAGCGGATACTCGTACGTGACCACGGCGACGGTTCGCGCGTTTCTCGGGCGCCCTCTCGGCGTGTGAAGGTGCCGGGATTCTGAGCGATCCGACAAGCTATTACAAATCGCCCGACGAGCGGCGCGCGAGCGCGAGATAGCGCGCGTGCAGCTCCTCGACCTGCTTGTGCAGCGCAGCAAGATCGCCCGAATTGTCTATCACATCGTCGGCGGCGGCAAGCCGTGCGGCCCGAGTCGCCTGGTTGCGGATGATCGCCTCGACGTCGGCGGGCGCTAGGCCGCTGCGCGCGACCACGCGCGCGACCTGGAGCGACTCCGGGCAGTCGACCACCAGCACGCGCTCGACGCGCTCGCGGTAGTGACCCGACTCGACGAGCAGCGGCACGACGAGCACCACGTAGGGCGCATCGCGCGCGGCGGCGATGCGCCGCTCGGCTTCGGCGCGGATCATCGGGTGCAGCAGCGCCTCGAGGCGCTTTTTCGCCTGCGGGTCGGCGAACACGAGCGCGCGCATCTTCGCGCGGTCCATCGCGCCGTCGGCGCGGATCATCGCGTCGCCGAACTGCGCGCGCACCGCCGCGATCGCCGCCCCGCCCGGACCGGTGAGCGCGTGCGCGATCGCGTCGGTGTCCACCACTGCCGCACCGAGCCGTGCGAAGTGCTCGGCCGCGGCGCTTTTGCCGCTGCCGATGCCGCCGGTGAGCCCGACCACGAAGGTCACGCCCGCCCGAGGTACCAGGCGAGGATCGGCTCGCCCCAGAACATGGCCACCACCCCGGCGACGGCGAGGTACGGCCCGAAATGAAAGCGGAAGTTCGCGTCCCAGCCGCCGCGGGCGGCGAGCATCTGCGCGATGCCGGCGGCAAGCCCCACGACGGCGGAGACGAGGATGACGAGCGGCAGCATCTTCCAGCCGAGAAACGCGCCCACCGCGGCGTTCATCTTGAAGTCGCCGTAGCCCATGCCCTCCTTGCCGGTCGCGAGCTTGAAGCCCTGGTACACCGCCCAGAGCGAGAGGTATCCGGCCGCGGCGCCGATCACCGCCTCCGCAAGCGGAACGAACGTCCCCGGCACGTTGAGGAGCAGCCCGGCCCAGACGAGCGGCAGCGTGATGTCGTCGGGAAGATAGCCGGTCGCCTGGTCGATGAACGCGAGTGCGATCGCGGCCCAGATGAAAAGCGCCGCGCCGGCGGCGGCGAGGCCGAAGCCGAAGTGCCAGGCGGCCCAGCCGGCGCCGAGGCCGGCGAGCAGCTCGACCGCCGGATACCGCAGCGGAATGCGTGCCCCGCAGCCGGCGCAGCGCCCGCGAAGCGCGATCCAGCTCGCGAGCGGCACGTTCTCGTGCGCGGGGATCGGGCGGCCGCAGGCGGGGCAGCGCGAGCGCGGCAGCGCAAGGCCGAGCGGCTCGGCGAGCGTCGCGCCCGCAGCGCGCCGCACCTCGGCGGCGAGGCGCTTCGCTTCCTCGCGGTCGGGCAGCTCGCGCGTCTCCTCGAGGATCTCGGGGATGTTCGCGAGCCACTCGCGCTCCATCATGCGCGGCAGGCGATGGATCACCACATTGAGGAACGAGCCCGCGCACAGCCCGAGCGCGAGCGCGACCCACGGAAAGACGGCGGGCTGGGTGAGCCAGCCCAGAACGCTCATGCGCTCAGACCGCGCCGCCGAGCTTGAAGATCGGCAGGTACATCGCGACCACCATGCCGCCGATCAGCGTGCCGAGCACCACCATGATGAGCGGCTCCATCAGCGAGGAAAGCGCCTCGACGGCGTCGTCCACCTCGGCCTCGTAGAAATCGGCGACCTTGCCGAGCATCGCGTCGAGCGCACCGGTCTCCTCGCCGATCGCGCACATCTGCACCACCATCGAGGGGAAGACGCCCGAGCCCTGCATCGCCGCGGTGAGCCCGGTGCCGGTCGAGACCTCGGCCTTGATCTTCAGCGTCGCTTCCTGATAGACGTAGTTGCCGGCGGCGCCGCCCACCGAGTCGAGCGCTTCGACGAGCGGCACGCCGGCCGAGAACATCGTCGCGAGCGTACGCGTCCAGCGCGCGATCGCGGACTTCCTCACCAGGTCGCCGAAGATCGGCAGGCGCAGCATCAGCCGGTCCATGAAGATCTGCATCGCGAGCGAACGTTTCCAGAACTCGAGGAACCCCCACACGCCGCCGCCGATCGCCGGAAAGAGGATGTACCAGTTGGCGACGAACCAGTCCGAGATGCCGATCACGACGAGGGTGGGCGCCGGCAGGTCGGCGCCGAAGCTCGTGAACACGTTCTTGAACGCGGGGATCACGAAGATCATGATCACCGCGGTGATGATGAACGCGACCACGATGATCGCCACCGGGTAGAAAAGCGCCGACTTGATCTTCGACTTGATCGCGAGGATCTTCTCCTTGTAGGTCGCCAGGCGATCGAGCAGGTTTTCGAGGATGCCCGCGGCTTCGCCCGCAGCGACCAGGTTGCAGAAGAGCGGGTCGAAGTAGAGCGGGTACTTGCGGAACGCCTGGGCGAGGGACGAACCTGTCTCGACGTCGGTCTTGATGTCGGTGAGCAGCCGCGCGACCGCCGGGTTCGAGGCGCCCTTGCCGACGATGTCGAACGCCTGAAGCAGCGGCACGCCCGCCTTCATCATCGTCGCCATCTGGCGGGTAAAGAGCGCGACGTCCTTCTCGGTGATCTTTCCGCCGCTTGTCTTCTGCTTCTTGATCTTGGAGACGGTGATGCCCTGACGCCGAAGCGTGGCCTGAACGACGTTCGCGCCGGCGGCGCGCAGCTCGCCGCGCACGGTTTTGCCCGCGCGGTCCTTGCCTTCCCAGGAGAAGACGAATTCCTTCGGTTTGGCCGCCGCCGCCGCTGTCGCCATGTGTCAGGCCTCCTTGCGCCGATTGTATCCGGCAGCCGGCGATGATGCCCGCGTCAGGACCTTTTGTAAACCCTGAGGAGTGCGCTCTAACTGCATGAAGCGCAAAAGCTTTACCCTGCGTCGGCCGATCGCTGGGCAGCCGGCGGGCGCGGCCGGAACAGGCGCACCGTTTTCACCACGCGCCCCTGCGCGTGCACGATCTCCATCGGCACGCCGGCGATCCGGACCGAGACATCGGCCTCGGGAATATCCTGCAGGTGCTCGAGGATCAGGCCGTTCAGGGTTTTCGGCCCGCCGGTCGGCAGCTCCAGCCCGAGCGCGCGATTGATCTCGCGCACGGGTGTCGTGCCGTCGACGGTGGCGACGCCGTCGGCGTCCCAGACGATCGCGGCCGCGCCCGGCAGCGTGGTGGTGAACTTGCCGATGATCTCCTCGACGATGTCCTCGAGCGTCACCAGCCCCATCAGCTCGCCGTATTCGTCCACCACCAGCGCCATGCGGCCGCGCCGCTCCTGAAAGTACTGCAGCTGCGCGACCACCGGCGTCGTCGCCGGAACGAAATAGGGCTCGTCGAGCAGCGCCTCGAGGCCGGCGACGTCGAGCGCGCCGGTGGCAAGTTGCCCGATCGCCTTGCGCACCTGCAGCACGCCGGCGATTTCCTCGCGGCCGCCGCCGCGAAAGACCGGGATTTCGCGGTGATACGCGGTCGCGATCTGGCGCCGGATCGTCTCCAGGTCGTCCTCCAGGCGGATCGCCTCGATGCGCGCGCGCGGCACCATCACGTCCTCGACCGTCATCGCCTGGATGTCGAGGAGGTTCACGAGCATCGACACATGCTTGTTCGGCATGAAGCGCGCGGACTCCAGCACGAGCGCGCGGATCTCCTCGGGCGTGAGCGGCTCGGCTTCGCTGCCCGATGCGCGCACGCGCAGCAGCGCAAACAGCGGCGCGAGGATCGCGTTGGTCGAGGCGGCGAGCAGCTTGACGAACGGGGCGGAGGCCCCGGCGAGCGCGCGCATCGGCCAGGCGACGAGCCGCGCGACCGCCTCGGCGTTCACCTGGCCGAGGCGCTTGGGCACGAGTTCCCCCACCACGATCGAGACGTAGGTGACCGCGACCACGACGAATACGGTGGCGACGAAGCCGGCGGCGCGCAGCTCCAGTCCGAGCGAATGCAGCCAGGCGGCGAGCGGCGGCGCAAGCACCGCCTCGCCGAAGATGCCGTTCAGCAGCCCGATCGCGGTGATGCCGATCTGGATGGTGGACAGAAAATGCGTCGGGTCGGCCGCAAGGCGCGCGGCGGCGGCGGCGAGCGCGTCGCCCTTCGCGGCGCGCGCGGCCAGACGCGTGCGCCGCGCGGTGAGCAGCGCCACTTCGGACATCGCGAACAGGCCGTTCAACAGGATGAGGCTGACGAGGATCGCGATTTCCATGAAACCCCTCTCGTGGCCGGCCGCGCGCGGTGCGCGGGCGCGCTACGGACTGCGGCCGAGGATCACCTCGAGCACGAACCGGCTGCCGACGTAGGCGAGCAGCAGCAGCGCAAAGCCCGACAGCGTCCAGCGCAGCGCGGTGCGCCCGCGCCAGCCGCGCAGCGCGCGCCCGGCGAGCAGCGCCGCGAACGTCGCCCACGACAGCAGCGCGAACAGCGTCTTGTGGTCGAAGCGCAGCGGCCGGCCGAAGAGCGATTCGGAATAGACGATGCCGGTCGCGAGCGTGAGCGTGAGCAGCACGAACGCGGTGCCGATGAGGCGAAAAAGCAGCCGCTCGAGCGTGAGCAGCGGCGGCAGCGCGAACCCGAGGCTTTGCTTGCGCTGCAGCCGGCGTTCCGCGATCGCCATCAGCACCGCGTGCAGCATCGCGAGCGTAAAGACGCTGTAGGCCGCCATCGCGAGCACGAGGTGCAGGCGGAACTCGAACGCCGCGGGCGCGCCGCGGCTCGCGAACCCCGGAAAGATCGCCGGCAGGGGTGCGGCGAGCGCCGCGGGCGCAAGGATCAGCGGCTCGATGCCGTCCAGACGCAGAAACAGGCTCTCGACCCAGTAGATCGCGACGCCGACGGCGAGCGTCACCGAGAGCGCCTGCGCGAACCCGAACCGCAGCTCCGGCGCAAGGAAGAGGTCCGCGTAAAGCAACCAGCCGTGCAGCGCGAGCGGTGCAAGCAGCGCGAACCGTTCGGCGGGCCGCAGCCCCGGGTGCGCCGCGCGCGCCCGCCAGCGCGTGCGCCAGAACCAGAGCGCCCCGCCGGCGTAGCCCGCGGCGGCGGCGGCGTAGAGCATGGGGCCGTGCTTTAGAATGTCGGGCACCTCGCGTTCGAGTTTAGCACCCGGTGCTCGACAACCTGACCGCGCGTCTTGCGCGCATCGTGAAGACGATCCGCGGCGAGGCGCGCTTGACCGAAGCGAACATCCAGGAGGCGCTGCGCGAAGTGCGCGTCGCGCTGCTCGAGGCCGACGTCGCGCTGCCGGTGGTGAAGGACTTCCTCGCCGCGGTGCGCGAAAAAGCGCTCGGCCAGGAAGTGGCGGGCAGCCTCTCGCCGGGGCAGGCGCTGGTCGGCGTCGTGCACCGGGAACTGACGCGCCTGATGGGCGAGGCGAACGTGCCGCTCTCGCTCGCGGTCGAGCCGCCCGCGGTCATCCTGCTCGCCGGCCTGCAGGGCTCGGGCAAGACCACCACCGCCGGCAAGCTCGCGCGCTACCTGCGCGAGCGAAAGAAAAAGGTGCTCGTCGCCTCCTGCGACGTGTACCGGCCGGCCGCGATCGAGCAGCTCGCGACGGTAGCGGCGCAGGCGGGCGCGGACGTTCACCCGGCGCGCGCGGGCGACGATCCGATCGCGATCGCGCGCGCGGCGCGCGAGCAGGCGCGGCTGCGCTTCTACGACGTGCTGATCGTCGACAGCGCCGGCCGGCTCGCGGTGGACGAGCCGATGATGCGCGAGATCGCCGAACTGCACCGCGTACTCGCGCCGGCCGAGACGCTCCTCGTCGTGGACGCGATGCAGGGGCAGGACGCGGTGCGCACCGCGAAGGCGTTCGCGGAGGCGCTGCCGCTCACCGGGTTGGTGCTCACCAAGCTGGACGGCGATGCGCGCGGCGGCGCGGCGCTCTCGGTGCGCCAGGTCACCGGCCGGCCGATCAAGTTCGTCGGCACCGGCGAAAAGCTCTCGGGGCTCGAGCCGTTCCATCCCGAGCGCATGGCCTCGCGCATCCTCGGCATGGGCGACATCGTCACGCTCGTCGAGCAGGCGCAGCGCGAGGCCGACCTCGAGCAGGCGAAGAAGGTCGCCGACAAGATCCGCAAAGGCAAGCGCTTCGACCTGGAGGACTTCCGCTCCCAGATCGAGCAGATGCGCAAGATGGGGGGGCTTGCCGCGCTCGCCGACAAGCTGCCGGCGCAGCTGCTCGCGCAGGTCAATCCGGCGCACCTGGCCGACGATCGCCAGTTCCGGCGCTTCGAGGGCATCATCAACGCGATGACGCCGGCCGAGCGCGCGAACCCCGACATCATCAAGGCCTCGCGCAAGCGCCGCATCGCCGCCGGCGCCGGCGTCTCCGTGCAGGAGGTGAACCGGCTGCTGCGGCAGTTCGAGCAGATCGAGCAGATGATGAAGATGATGAAGGGGGGGAACCTGCAGCGCCTCGTGCGCGGCATGAAGGGCTTGCTGCCGGGGATGCGCTAGGGCGGCGCGGCCGAGCCTTTTCGGGGGGCGCCTTTCTCCCGTATAATCCGCGCCCTTTCGGCACGGGATTGCGGCGATGGTCGTCATTCGTCTTGCGCGCGGCGGCGCGAACAAGCGCCCGTTCTTCCATCTGGTGGTCGCCGACTCGCGCCGCGCCGCGACCGGCAAGTTCCTCGAGCGCGTCGGCTTCTACGACCCGAAAGCGCCGGAAGGGCGCGAGGCGCTGCGCGTGGACCTTGCGCGCGTGCGCGCCTGGACGGCGAAGGGCGCGCGGCTTTCGCCGACCGCCGAGCGGCTCGTCAAGCGGTTTGAAAGGTCCGCCAAAGCCGCCTGAGCGACTGGTCGAGATGGGCCGCATCGCCGGCCCGTACGGGGTGCGCGGCTGGGTAAGAGTGGCGCGCCCGGCCGATGGGCTCGCCGCCTGCCGGCGCTGGTGGATCGAAGGGAAACGATGGACGGTGGTGCAGACCCGGCCGCATTCGGGATCGCTCCTGGCGCAACTGGAAGGGCTCGAGAGCCGCGAGGCGGCGCGCGACCTGAAAGGCAAGGCGGTCGCGGTCGAGCGCGCCGAGCTGCCGGAGCCCGAGGCGGGCATCTACTACCACGCCGATCTCGTCGGCGCGGAGGTGGTGAACACCGAGGGTGCGGTCCTCGGCACGGTGGTCGCGCTCGCCTCGAACGGCGCGCACGAGGTGATGACGCTTTCGGGCGAGCGCACCCGGCTCGTGCCCTGGGTGCCGGCGGTGGTGAAGCGCGTCGATCTCGCGCGACGCCGCATCGAGGTCGACTGGGGGAAGGACTGGTGATCCGGTTCGACGTCGTCACGCTCTTTCCCGAAATGTTCGATGCGGTGACGCGCTACGGGGTGACCGCGCGCGCGCTCGCGGCGGGGCTGTGGCGGCTGGAGCGCTGGAATCCGCGCGAGTTTGCGACCGATCCGTATCGCAGCGTGGACGACCGCCCCTACGGCGGAGGGCCCGGGATGGTGCTGATGGCCGAGCCGCTCGAGCGGGCGCTCGACGCGGCGCAGGCGGCCGGCGCCGGGCCGGTGGTGTACCTTTCGCCGCAGGGCGAGCGGCTCGACCACCGCAAGGTGATGACGCTCGCGGCGCGCCCGGCGCTCACGCTGCTTTGCGGCCGCTACGAGGGCGTCGACGAGCGGCTGCTGCGGCGCCGGGTCGCGGAGGAGCTTTCGCTCGGGGACTTCGTGCTCTCGGGCGGCGAGATCGCGGCGATGGCCGTGATCGACGCGGTGGTGCGGCAGCTGCCCGGCGCGCTCGGCGACGAGTCCTCGGCCCTCGAGGAATCGTTCTCCGACGGGCTGCTCGATTGCCCGCACTACACGCGCCCGGAGGTGTACCGGGGCGAGCGCGTGCCGGAGGTGCTGCTTTCGGGGCATCACGAGAACATCCGGCGCTGGCGGCTGAAGCAGTCGCTCGGGCGCACATGGCAACGGCGTCCCGACCTGCTCGCGGCCCGCGCCCTGAGCGAGGAAGAAGCACGGTTGCTCGAGGAATACCGGCGGGAGAACGCGACATGAACCTGATCGAGACCCTGGAGAAAGAGGAACTCGCGCGCATCGGCCGCAAGGTGCCGGACTTTTCGCCCGGCGACACCGTGGTCGTGCGCGTCAACGTCGTCGAGGGCGACAAGAAGCGCGAGCAGGCGTTCGAGGGCGTGGTGATCGCCAAGAGAAACCGCGGCCTGCGCTCTTCCTTCATCGTGCGCAAGATCTCCTCGGGCGAAGGCGTCGAGCGCACCTTCCAGACCTACTCGCCGCTCATCGCCTCGATCGAGGTGAAGCGAAAAGGCGACGTGCGCCGCGCAAAGCTCTACTACCTGCGCAACCGCTCGGGCAAGGGCGCGCGCATCCGCGAGCGCGTCGGCGGCGCCGAGGCCGCACGCGACACCGACGCCTAACGGCGGGCGCCGGGCCGGGCGCGCGCCCCCGGCCCTATAATCGCGTCATGAAGCGCGAGCCTGCCGCCGTGAGCCCGATCGCGGAGATCATCGCCGAGATTCGCGCCGGCAACATCGTGATCCTCGTCGACGACGAGGACCGCGAAAACGAGGGCGACCTCGTCTTCGCCGCCGACTTCGTCACGCCCGAGAAGATCAACTTCCTCGCGCGCTACGGCCGCGGCCTCATCTGCATGCCGATCACCGCGGAGCACGCCGCGCGGCTCGGCCTGCGGCCGATGGTCGCCGACAATCGCTCGCGTCACGGCACCAACTTCGCCGTCTCGATCGAGGCGGCCGAGGGCATCACGACCGGGATCTCGGCCTACGACCGGGCGCTCACGATCAAGGTCGCCGCCGCCCCGCACGCCAAGCCCTCCGACATCGTGCAGCCGGGGCACGTGTTTCCGCTGATCGCCGAACCGGGCGGCGTGCTGGTGCGCGCCGGCCACACCGAAGCGTGCTGCGACCTCGCGCGCCTTGCGGGCCTGACGCCTGCCGCGGTGCTCTGCGAGATCCTGAAAGACGACGGCACGATGGCGCGGCTGCCCGATCTGCTCGACTTCGCCGCACGCCACGGGCTGAAGATCGGCACGATCGCCGACTTGATCCACTACCGCAGCGCGACCGAATCGATCGTGCGCCGCATCGCCGATCGGCCGCTCGAGACGCCTTGGGGGCGATTTCGGCTCGTCGCCTACCGCGACACCGCGGGCGGCGGGGTGCATCTTGCGCTCGTGCTCGGCGAGCCGCGCCCGGCGGAAGAGACGCTCGTGCGCGTGCACGAACCGCTCTCGGTGCTCGACGTGCTCGAGGCCGGCCCGGGCACGCACGCCTGGGGCGTCGGCGAAGCGCTCGCCGCGATCCGCGCAGAGGGCGCCGGCGTCATGGTGATGCTCAACTGCAACGACAGCGGGACGGCGCTCGAAGCGCGCCTCGCCGAACAACGGCCGGCGCGGCCCGGGCGCAGCGTCGAGCTGCGCCACTACGGCATCGGCGCACAGATCCTGCGCGACCTCGGCGTCGGGCGCATGCGGCTGATGGCTGCGCCGCGCAAGATGCCGAGCATGGCCGGGTTCGGGCTGGAGGTGACCCGCTACGTCGAACGCGACCGGCGCTGAGACGGGGGGCGGGGGCGCCGTGCGGCTCGGCATCGTGCACTCCCGATTCAACGACGAGGTCTGCGCCGCGCTCCTTGAGAGCGCGCGCGCCGAGGCCGCGCGCCTCGGCGTCGAGGCCGAGTACGTCGCGGTCGCGGGCGCGCTCGAGATCCCGCTCGCGCTGCAATGGCTCGCGCAGTCGGGTCGGTTCGACGCGCTCGCGGCGATCGGCGCGGTGATCCGCGGCGAGACCTACCACTTCGAGGTGGTCGCGAACGAATCGGCGCGCGGCCTGATGGACGTGATGCTCGAGTTCGGCCTGCCGATCGCGAACGGCATCCTCACCGCGAACGACGAGCGGCAGGCGCTCGCGCGGCGCGACAAGGGGGCCGAAGCGGTGCGCGTCGCGGTCGAAATGGCGCGGCTGCGGCGCAGCCTCGCGGAGCGCTGGCGCCGGTGAGCGGCCCGAAGTCGTCGCGCCGGCGCGCCGCGCGCGAAGTTGCGCTTCAGGCGCTCTACGCCTGGCAACTCGCGGGCGGCGATGCCGCCGAGCACGCGGCCGCGCTCGACGGCTGGGCGCGCTGCGATCGCGCGTTCGCCGAGGCGCTCGTGCGCGGCGTCGCCGCGACGCGCGCGGCGCTCGAGGCGAGGATCGCGCCGCACCTCGACCGGCCGATCGCGCTGCTTTCGCCGGTCGAGCGCGCGCTGCTCCTGATCGGCGCCTGGGAGCTCGCCGAGCGGCCGGAGACGCCGTTTCGCGTGGTGCTCAACGAGGCGATCGAGCTCGGCAAGCGCTACGGCGGCACCGACGGCTACAAGTTCGTGAACGGCGTGCTGGAAAAGCTCGCCGCCGAGCTGCGCGCGGCCGAGGTGGCGCAGGCGCGGGCGACCGCCTGAAGGCGCGCGCGTGCTCTCGGAGTTCGAGCTCGTCCGGCGCTATTTCGGCCGCGCCGCCCCGAGCGCGCTGCTCGGCGTGGGCGACGATGCGGCGATCGTGCGGCCGACGCCCGGCGCCGAGCTCGCCTTTGCCACCGATCTGTTGCTCGAAGGTCGCCACTTCCGGCCGCACGACGATCCGCGCGCGCTCGGGCACAAGGCGCTCGCGGTGAATCTGTCCGACATGGCGGCGATGGGGGCGAGGCCGCGCTGGGCGCTCCTTGCGATCGCGTTGCCCGAGGCCGACGAAGCGTGGCTCGCGGCGTTCGCAGAAGGGCTGTATGCGCTCGCTGCCCGCTTCGGCGTCGACCTCGTCGGCGGCGATACCACGCGCGGGCCGCGCACGCTGTGCGTCGCGATCCTCGGCGAGGTGCCCGCCGGCGAGGCGCTCAGGCGCGCCGGCGCCCGCCCGGGCGACGACGTCTGGGTCTCGGGGGAACTGGGCGGTGCGGCGCTCGCGCTCGCGCGCCCGAGCGAGGCCGACGCGGACGCGGCGCGCAGGCTCGCTGCGCCCGAACCGCGGGTCGCGCTCGGCGAGCGGCTGCGCGGACTGGCGAGCAGCGCGATCGACGTCTCCGACGGTTTCGCGCAGGACCTCGGACACATCCTCGCGGCCTCGGGCGTTCGCGCCCGCGTGCGCTACGAGGCGCTGCCGCGGCACGCGGCGCTCGAGCGCCCCGGGGTCGACGAAGCGTTGCGGCGCCGCTGCGTGCTCGCGGGCGGCGACGACTACGAGCTCGTCTTTACCGCCGCACCCGCCGCGCGCGCCGCGATCGAGGACGTCGGCCGGGCGCTCGGCGTGCGCCTGTCGCGCGTCGGCACGATCGAGATCGGCGCGCCGCAGCTCGCGATCGTCGATGCGCGCGGCGCGCCGATCGAGCCGCCGCGGGGGTTCGATCACTTCGCCGCGTGAGGCGCCGCTGAGCGGAATCGTCTTTCGGCCCGATGCGCGCTTCGCGTTCGCGCATCCGGCGCATTTCGTCGCGCTCGGATTCGGCGCGGGTCTGGTGCGCGTTGCGCCCGGCACGGCGGGCACGCTCGTCGCGGTGCCGATCTGGTATCTGATCGGCGGCGCGTACACGCCGGCGGCGCTGCTCGCGTTGCTCGCGTTCTTCTTCGCCGCCGGGGTCTGGGCCTGCGAGATCACCGGCCGGCACCTCGGCGTCGCCGATCACAGCGCGATCTGCTGGGACGAGATCGTCGCGTTTCTGCTCGTGCTCGCGATCGTGCCCGCCGACTGGCGCTGGCAGGCGGCGGCGTTCGTGCTCTTTCGCGCCTTCGACGTCGCCAAGCCGCCGCCGATCCGCGCGCTCGAACGGCGCTTTCGCGGCGGCTTCGGCGTGATGCTGGACGACGTGGCCGCGGCCGGCTATACGCTCTTCGTGCTCGCGCTCGCAAAGAGGCTCTTTTTCTGATGGACGAACTCGCGCTCGCGCACCGGGTCGGCGAGGCGCTGAAGGCGGCGGGGCTGCGGCTTGCGACCGCGGAGTCCTGCACCGGCGGCTGGGTGGCGCGCGCGCTCACTGCCGTCGCCGGGTCTTCCGAATGGTTCGAGCGCGGCTACGTCGCCTACTCGAACGCCGCCAAGCGCGAGGACCTCGGCGTTGCCGCCGACACGATCGAGCGGCACGGCGCGGTGAGCGAGCAGACGGCGCGCGCGATGGCCGCCGGCGCGCTCGCGCGAAGCGGCGCCGACCTCGCGCTCGCGGTGACCGGCATCGCGGGCCCGACCGGCGGCAGCGCTGCCAAGCCGGTCGGCACCGTCTGTTTCGCCTGGGCGCGCGGGCGTAAGATACGGAGCGAAACCCGCCGCTTCGAGGGCGATCGCGAGAGCGTGCGGCGCCAATCGGTCGTGCGGGCGCTCGAAGGGGTGCTGGAGTCGCTGTCGTGGCGCAAGGAGCCGTCGCCGAGCGAGTGAGACCCGCGGCGGTCGCGGGCCTCTTTTATCCCGGCGAGCGGGCGGCGCTCGGCGCAGAGCTGCAGGCATTCCTTGCCGGCGTCGAGCCCGGCGAGCCGCGCATCTGCGCGCCGAAGGCGATCGTGGTGCCCCACGCCGGCTACATCTACTCCGGCCGGGTCGCCGCGGCGGCCTACGACGCCGTCTGCGCCGGGCGCGGGCAGATCGCGCGGGTGGTGCTTCTCGGGCCGGTGCATCGGGTGCCGGTGCGCGGCATCGCGCTTGCGGCAGCCGACGCATTCGAGACGCCGCTCGGGCGGGTGCCGGTCGATCGCGAGGCGCTCGGCGTGCTCCGAGGCCTGCCGCAGGTCCGGGTGAGCGCGGCCGCGCATGCGCCGGAACACTCGCTCGAAGTGCAGCTTCCGTTCCTGCAGGCGGTGCTCGGCGATTTTGCGCTCGTTCCGCTCGCGGTCGGCGATGCGTCGGTCGAGGAAGTCGCCGAGGTGATCGAGCGGCTGTGGGGCGGCCCCGAGACGCTCGTCGTCGTCTCGACCGACCTTTCGCACTACCTCGACTACGAGACCGCGCGCCGCGTCGATGCGGCGACGCTTGCGCGCATCGCCGCATGCGCGACCGACATCGGTCACGAGGAGGCCTGCGGCGCGACGCCGTTGAACGGACTGCTCGCGGTCGCGCGCCGCCGCGGCCTTGCGGTGCGGCTGCTCGCCGCGTGCAACTCCGGCGACACCGCCGGCGGCCGCGCGCGCGTCGTCGGCTACGCGGCCTTCGCGCTGGAAGAGCCCGGGGCGCCCGGGCGCGAGGCGGCGGGCCGCGCGCTGCTCGCGATCGCCCGCGGCGCGATCGAGGAGGCGCTCGGCTTCGGGGCGCGCCTCGAGGACGCGGCGGCGCCCTGGCTGCGGCGGCACGGGGCGACGTTCGTCACGCTGCTGCGCGAGGGAAGGCTCCGCGGCTGCATGGGGAGCCTTGCGCCCGAGCGCGCGCTCTGGGAAGACGTGGCCGAGAACGCGCGCGCCGCGGCGTTCCGCGACCCGCGCTTTCCGCGGCTCTCGCGCGCCGAGTGGCCGGGCTGCACGCTCGAGGTCTCGCTCCTTTCGTCCGCCCGGCCGATCGCGTTCGCCGACGAGGCGGAGCTTTTCGCGCGCGTTCGCCCGGGCGAAGACGGCATCATCCTGGAATACGAGGGCCGGCGGGCGACGTTCCTTCCGCAGGTGTGGGAAAGCGTGCCGGACCCGCGGCGGTTTTTCGCTGAACTCGCGCGCAAGGCCGGCATCGCCGAAGGGACGCGCCTTGCGCGCTGCCGCGTGCTGCGCTATCGCGTCGCGAAGTGGACGGAGGCGGCGTTCGCGTGAGCGTCCCGGAATCGGACCGCCCGGCGCGCTGGTGGCATCGGCTGGACGACGGCCGCATCCAGTGCGACCTCTGTCCGCGCGACTGCCGCCTGCACGAGGGCCAGCGCGGTCTCTGCTTCGTTCGCAAGCGCGAGGGCGACCGGATGGTCCTTGCCACCTACGGCCGCTCCTCGGGCTTTTGCGTCGATCCGATCGAGAAAAAGCCGCTCAACCACTTCTACCCCGGCAGCGCGGTGCTTTCCTTCGGCACCGCCGGCTGCAACCTCGCCTGCAAGTTCTGCCAGAACTGGGACATCTCGAAGTCGCGCGAGACCGACCGGCTGACGGACGCCGCGAGCCCCGAGGCGATCGCGCGCGCGGCGCTGCGCCTCGGCTGCCGCTCGGTCGCCTTCACCTACAACGACCCGGTGATCTTCGCCGAATACGCGATGGACATCGCCGACGCCTGCCACGCGGCGGGCGTGCAGACCGTCGCGGTCACCGCCGGCTACATCCACGCCGCGCCGCGCGCGGAGTTCTTCGCGAAGATGGACGCGGCGAACGTGGACCTGAAGGCGTTCACCGACGACTTCTATTTCCGCCTCTGCGCTGGGCGGCTTGCGCCGGTGCTCGAGACGCTCGAATACCTGGTGAAGGAAACCCGGGTCTGGACCGAGATCACGACGCTTCTCATCCCCGGGTGGAACGACTCGGACGCAGAACTCGAGGCCGAGTGCCGCTGGATCGCCGAGCGGCTGGGCCCGGACGTGCCGCTCCACTTCACCGCGTTTCACCCCGACTGGAGGCTGACCGACGTGCCGCCCACGCCGCCCGAGACGCTCGCGCGCGCGCGCCGGATCGCGCGCGCGCACGGGCTGCGCTACGTCTACACCGGTAACGTGCACGACGAGGAGGGGGGTACGACCTACTGCCCCTCTTGCGGTGCGGCGCTCATCGTGCGCGACTGGTACGAAATCCTCGCCTACCGCGTGACCGAATCGGGCGCGTGCGCGGCCTGCGGCACGCCGATCGCCGGCCGCTGGGGAAAGTTCGCGAAACCGTTCGGCGCGCGCCGCATCCCGGTGCGGCTCGCCGCCCTCGCGTGAGCGCAGGCTGCGGCGACGCGGCGCGATGAGCCCGCGCCCTGGCTCGGCGCCGTGGCTCGCCGGGCTGTGCGCGAGCCGCGCGCTCGCGGCGAGCTGGTTCGTCGCCTGGTCCGCGGTGCTGCCGCAGGCGCAAGCCGCCTGGGCGCTCTCCGCAAAGCAGGCCGGGCTCGTGCAGTCGGCGTTTCATCTCGGCTATCTCGCCTCGCTTTTCCTCGTCGGCTTCTACGCCGACCGTCGCGGCGCAAAGCGCGCGCATCTTGCGAGCGGCGTCGCCGGCGCGGCGAGCCCGCTGCTCTTCGTCGCGTTCGCCGACGGGTTCTGGTCGGCGCTGTGGCTGCACGCGCTCACCGGTCTTACGCAGGGCGGCGCCTACACGCCGGTGATCGCGCTCGTGAGCGAGCACGTCGGCCCGAAGCGGCGCGGTCGCGCGATCGGCTGGTTCATCGCCAGCTCGAGCGCCGGCTACGCGCTCTGCCTCGGCGCGGCGGCGCTCGCGCTCCAGTTCACCGGGTGGCGCGGGGCGCTCGCCGCGGTCGCGGCGCTGCCGTTCGCGGCCTGGCTGCTCGCCATCGCCACGCTGCGCGCGACGCCGAACCGGGTGCACCCGCGGCCGGCGGGCGAATCGGCGCTCGCGGCGCTTCCGGCCCTCTGGCGCAACCGCCGCGGCATGCTTTCCATCTGGGGCTACGCTTTCCACAACTGGGAACTGCTCGGGCTGTGGGCGTGGCTGCCTGCGTTTCTCGCCGCGGCGCTCGCCGCGCAAGGTGCGAACCCGGGCGAGGCGGCGGCGCTCGCCCTCGGCTTTGCCGCGCTCACCTACCTCGCCAACATCGCCGGCTCGGTCGTCGGCGGCACGATGGCCGACCGCTGGGGGCGCACGCAGACGATCCTCGCGTGGTCGTCGGTGAGCCTTGCGCTTTCGTTTTCGATCGGCTGGCTGATCGCGCTGCCGGTCGCGCTTCTCGTCGCGCTCGCCTGCCTGTACAACTTCGCGGCGATCGCCGATTCGGCGACGCACTCGACGGTGCTCGCCGAGTCGGTGCCGGCGCACAATCTCGGGGTCGCGTACGCGCTTCGCTCATTGATCGGCTTCGGCGCCGGCGTCGCGAGCCCCTTCGTCTTCGGCGGGGCGCTCGACCTCGCCGGCGGCGGCCGGGGATCGGCCGACGCGCTCGCCTGGGGCGTCGCGTGGACGACGCTGGGACTGGGTGCGCTCGGCGGCCCGATCGCGACCTGGAAGCTGCATCGCCTAGCGCGCGCCGGCGCGCTCAGACGAGATCCGGCGTGATCGCTGCGCGAAGGCACGGCGGCTCGCCTTCGCCCGAGGCGAGCCACAGCAGCGCGCCCCGCTCGAGCCGCCAGGGCGCGATGCGGCCGGTGAGCGCGAGCGCCGCCGCCTCGCCGAGCGTCGGCTGATGGCCGACGACGACGACGGTGCGCTCGGCCGGGTCGGGCCAGCCGGCGGCGGCGAGCACCGCGGGCGCGCTCGCCGTAAGGCCGACCGCCGCGCTCGTCTCGAAACGGCGCGTGAGTTCGCGCGCGGTGCGCTGCGCGCGCACCGCGGGGCTTGCGAGCACGCGCGCGTTCTCGGGCAGACGCCGGCGCAGCCATCGCGCGACGCGGCGCGCCTGGCGCTTGCCGCGCGCGGTGAGGCGGCGCGCCTCGTCCGGGCCGCCCGACTCGGCTTCGGCGTGCCGCCAGAGGATGAGCTGCATTCAGTCCTTGACGAGCAGATGCATCAGGCTGCAGGTGTCCCAGCGCCGGCCGCCGCGCGCCTGCACCTGGGCGTAGAACTGATCGACGAGCGCCGCGACCGGCAGCCGCGCGCCGTTTCTGCGCGCCTCGTCCAGACAGATCGCGAGGTCCTTTCGCATCCAGTCGACCGCGAAGCCGAAGCCGTCGAACTTCTCCGCCGCCATCGCCTGCCAGCGGTTTTCCATCTGCCAGGATTGCGCGGCGCCCTTGGAGATGACCGCGATCACTTTTTCGAGGTCGAGGCCGGCGCGCTTGGCGAACGCAAGCCCCTCCGCGAGCCCCTGGACGAGCCCCGCGATGCAGATCTGGTTCACCATCTTCGTGAGCTGCCCGGCGCCCGGGCCGCCGATCAGCGCGCACGTCTTCGCGTAGGCGTCGAGCACCGGTCTCGCGCGCTCGAAGTCGGCGGGCTCGCCGCCGCACATGATCGAGAGCTGCCCGTTCTGCGCGCCCGCCTGCCCGCCGGAGACCGGCGCATCGACGAAGCCGATCCCCTTTTGCCTGCACGCGGCGTGCAGCTCGCGGGCAAGCAGCGCCGAGGCCGTGGTGTGATCGACGAGGATCGCGCCCGGCTTCATGCCCGCGAGCGCCCCCTCGGCGCCGTAGGCGACCGAGCGCACGTCGTCGTCGTTTCCGACGCACATCATGACGAAATCGGCGCCGGCGGCCGCCTCGCGCGGGCTGGGTGCGCGCCGGCCGCCGTACTCTTTTACCCACTGTTCGGCCTTTGCCGCGGTGCGGTTGTAGACCGAGACGTCGTGTCCGCCCTTTTTCGCAAGGTGCCCGGCCATCGGGTAGCCCATGACGCCCAGCCCGAGGAATGCCACTTTCGCCATCGTTCGTCTCCCAAGCGATTGTTCTGATTCGGGAAAGCCGAATGTACCACCGCCGGCATTGACACGGTGCGGTCAACCGCCGAAAATGGCTGGACGTTTATACAGTATTCGGTGCCGGCCCGGGCCCGGCGGGGCCTGCCGCAGATGCCGGCAAGGAAAGGGGCACGCGATGGACGACAACAGGCAGAAAGCGCTCGCTGCGGCGCTCGCGCAGATCGAAAAGCAGTACGGCAAGGGCTCCATCATGCGCATGGACGCCGAGGCGGTCAAAGACGTCGAGGTCGTCTCGACGGGCTCGCTCGGGCTCGATCTCGCGCTCGGCGTCGGCGGGCTTCCGCGCGGGCGCGTCGTCGAGATCTACGGGCCGGAGTCCTCGGGCAAGACGACGCTCACGCTTTCGGTGATCGCCGAGGTGCAGAAGGCGGGCGGCACCGCGGCGTTCATCGACGCCGAGAACGCGCTCGACATCGGCTACGCCGCAAAGCTCGGGGTGAAGACCGAGGAGCTCCTGATCTCGCAGCCCGACACCGGCGAGCAGGCGCTCGAGATCGCCGACATGCTGGTGCGCTCGGGGGCGGTGGACGTGATCGTGATCGATTCGGTCGCGGCGCTCACCCCCAAGGCCGAGATCGAGGGCGAGATGGGCGAGCCCCAGATGGGGCTTCAGGCGCGGCTGATGAGCCAGGCGCTCAGGAAGCTCACCGCCAACATCAAGCGCACGAACACGCTCGTCATCTTCATCAACCAGATCCGCATGAAGATCGGCGTGCTGTTCGGCAACCCCGAGACCACCACCGGCGGCAACGCGCTCAAGTTCTACGCCTCGGTGCGCATGGACATCCGCAGGATCGGCTCGATCAAGAAGGGCGACGAGGTGATCGGCGCCGAGACGCGCGTCAAGATCGTGAAGAACAAGGTCGCGCCGCCGTTCCGCGAGGCCGAGTTCGACATCCTCTACGGCGAGGGCATCTCGCGCGAGGGCGAGGTGCTGGAACTCGGCGTGCGCTACGGCGTGCTGGAGAAGTCGGGCGCCTGGTACCTCTACGGCGGCGATCGCCTCGGCCAGGGCAAGGACAACGCGCGCGACTACCTCAAGGAAAACCCGGCGCTCGCGCGAGAAATCGAGGCGAGAATCCGCGAGAAGGCGGGCGTGCCGGCGCCGCTGCCGCGCGCGGCGGAGGCGCCGGAGGAGACGAAGGTTGAGCCGCTCCCCGCGCGAAAGCGCGGCGGCGCTTAGGCGGCGCGCGCTCGCGCTGCTTGCGCGGCGCGAGCATTCGCGTGCGGAACTCGCGGCGCGGCTTGCGCCCGAGGCGGCCTCGCCCGCGGCGCTTGCCGCGCTGCTCGACGAGCTCGAGCGCGGCGGGCTGCTTTCCGACGAGCGCTACGCCGAGGTGCGCGCCCGCCGCCTTGCGCGCAAGTACGGCGCGGCGCGCATCCGCGAGGACCTGCGCGCCAAGGGCGTCCCCGCGCCTATCGTCGAGCGCTTCGCCGCGGGCGACGAGCTCGCGCGCGCACGCGCGATCCTCGCGCGCCGCTACCGCGGACAGGCCGCGACGCGCGAAGAGCGCGCACGGCGCGCGCGCTTCCTGCTCGGCCGGGGGTTTTCGCGCGAAACCGTGCGGCGCGCGCTCGCGCTCGCGGCCGAGGAGACGGACTGAGTCGCGCGGGCGGCCGCGGTAGAATCGCGGCGATGAGATCGGCAGAGATCCGTTCGAGTTTCCTCGAGTTTTTCCGTTCGCGCGGGCACACGGTGGTGCCGTCCAGTTCGCTCGTGCCGGCGAACGACCCGACGCTGCTTTTCACCAACTCGGGGATGGTGCAGTTCAAGGACGTGTTCCTCGGCCGCGAGGCGCGCCCGTACGTGCGCGCCGCCACCGCGCAGCGCTGCGTTCGCGCCGGCGGCAAGCACAACGACCTCGAAAACGTCGGCTACACCGCGCGCCACCACACGTTCTTCGAGATGCCCGGCAACTTCTCCTTCGGCGACTACTTCAAGCGCGAGGCGATCCGCTACGCCTGGGAGCTGCTCACCGTCGTCTATCGGCTCCCGCCCGAGCGGCTCTGGACGACGGTGTACGAAACCGACGACGAAGCCTACGAAGTCTGGACGAAGGACATCGGCGTGCCGCGCGAGCGCTGCGTGCGGATCGGCGACAAGCCGGGCGGCGCGAAATACCAGTCGGACAACTTTTGGCAGATGGCCGACACCGGCCCCTGCGGGCCGTGTTCCGAGATCTTCTACGACCACGGGCCGGGAATTCCCGGGGGGCCGCCCGGTTCGCCCGAGGCCGACGGCGACCGCTACATCGAGATCTGGAACCTCGTCTTCATGCAGTACGACCGCGACGACAGTGGCGCGCTCGCGCCGCTGCCGCGCCCCTGCGTGGACACCGGCATGGGTCTCGAGCGCATCGCCGCGGTGCTGCAAGGGGTGCACTCGAACTACGAGATCGACCTGTTCCAGGACCTCATCCGCGCCGCCGCCCGCGAGACGCGCCAGAAGGCGCTCAAGAACCCCTCGCTCAACGTGATCGCCGACCACATCCGCGCGAGCGCGTTCCTGATCGTCGACGGCGTCATCCCCGGCAACGAGGGCCGCGGCTACGTGCTGCGCCGGATCATCCGGCGCGCGATCCGCCACGGCTACAAGCTCGGGCAGAAGGAACCGTTCTTTCACCGGCTGGTGGCCGACCTCGACGGCGCGATGGGCGAGGCCTATCCCGAGCTGCGGCGCGACCGCGCGCGCGTGGCCGAGGTGATCGAGCAGGAGGAGCTGCGCTTTGCCGAGACGCTCGAGCACGGCATGACGCTGCTCGAGGCGGCGCTCGCCGCCGGCGGAAAGCTCCTCGACGGCGAGACGGTGTTTCGCCTCTACGACACCTACGGTTTTCCGGTCGACCTCACCGCCGACATCTGCCGCGAGCGGGGCGTGGCGATCGATCTCGCCGGGTTCGAGGCGGCGATGCAGGCGCAACGCGAGCGCGCGCGCGCCGCGAGCCGGTTCGGGGTCGCGGCCGAACTCGCCTACAGCGGCGAGCGCACGCAGTTCTGCGGCTACGAGACGCTCGCCGCGAGCGGGCGCGTGGTCGCGCTCTACCGCGACGGCACGCAGGTCGCCGAGCTGCGCGCGGGCGAGACGGGTACCGTGGTGCTCGATCGCACCCCCTTCTATGCCGAAGCGGGCGGACAGGTCGGCGACCGCGGCGAGCTGGTCGGCGCCGCGGGCACCTTCGTCGTCGCCGACACGCAGAAGATCCGGCCCGAGGTCTTCGGCCATCACGGGCGGCTCGCGACCGGCGTGCTGCGCGTGGGCGACGAGGTCGCCGCGCGCGTCGACCTGGCGCTGCGCGCGCGCACGATGCGCCATCACTCGGCGACGCACCTCATGCACGCGGCGCTGCGCCAGGTGCTCGGCCCGCACGTGCAGCAGAAGGGCTCGCTCGTCGACGAGAACCGCACGCGGTTCGATTTTTCGCACAACAAGCCGCTCGCGCGCGACGAGATCCGCCGCATCGAGGCGCTGGTGAACGCCGAGATCCGCGCGAACGCCGAGGTCGCCGCGCGCATCATGAAGTACGACGAGGCGATCCGCGCGGGCGCGCTCGCGTTCTTCGGCGACAAGTACGGCGACGAGGTGCGCGTCGTCTCGATGGGCGATTTCTCGACCGAGCTGTGCGGCGGCACGCACGTGCGGCGCACCGGCGACATCGGCTTCTTCAAGATCGTGTCGGAGTCGGGCGTCGCGGCGGGCGTGCGCCGCGTCGAGGCGGTGGCCGGCGAGGCGGCGCTCGCCTGGGCGCAGGCGCTCGAGGAGGAGACCGCCTTCGTCGAGGCGTTCTTCCAGGCCTCGGGCGAGGCGCTGCGCGAGAAGCTGCAGGCCGAGCGCGAGGCGAAGCGCGCGCTCGAACGGGAGCTGCAGCGCCTGCGCGCGAAGCTCGCCGCGGGCGGCGCGCCGGACCTCGCGGCGCAGGCGGTCGAGGTAAAGGGCGCGAAAGTGGTCGCGGCGACCGTGGACGGGGCCGACGCGCGCGCGCTGCGCGAGGCGATCGACCGGCTGAAGGAGCGCCTCAAGCGCGCGGCGATCGTGCTCGCGAGCGCGAGCGACGGCAAGGTGACGCTCGTCGCCGGCGTCACGAGGGACCTCGCCGACCGCGTGCCGGCGGGCGAGCTGGTGAACCACGTCGCGCAACAGGTCGGCGGCCGCGGCGGCGGCCGACCGGAGCTCGCGCAGGCGGGCGGCAACGACCCGGCGAAGCTCGCCGCCGCGCTCGCCTCGGTGCGCGCCTGGGTCGAGGCGCGGCTCTAGCGCGCTAGAACCCGATGCGCGCGCGCCGCGCGCCGCGCGGCTCGGGCACGTCCTCGGGCCGGACCTCGTCGCGGCCGGCGAGCTTCGCGTTGCCGAACGCGGTGAGCACCGCGCGGCGCATCTCGCGCGGCGTGAGGCTCGCGAGCTTTTCGAGCACCGACGCCGCCGGCGTCTCCGGAAAACGCCGGCCCCACTCGTGCGCGGCGCGGATCTCGCGGTAGATCGCGCGCGCGATGCGCACCGAGCCGTCGAAGTCCGGCGGCTCGATCTCGTAGACGTTCATGCGGTTCAGGATCGGCTCGGGGATGCGGCTCGCGTCGTTCGCGGTCGCGAACCACAGCGCCCCCGAGGCGTCGATCGGCACCTCGGCGAACTCGTCGACGAAATGCGCCGCGGTCTTCGTCTCGAGCAGCTCGTAGAGCGGCCCGAGCGGGTCGTACTGACCGTCGGCGGCCGCCTTGTCGATCTCGTCGACGACGATCACCGGATTGGCGTATTTCCCGTTGAGGAAGGTCTCGAACACCTTGCCCGGCTTCGCGTTCTTCCACTGCGACGAGGCGCCCGAGAGAATCCAGCCCGCGGTGAGCGAGCTCATCGGAACGAACCCGCAGCCGGTGCCGATCAGATCGGCGATGCGCTGCGCGAAATGCGTCTTGCCGATGCCCGGCTCGCCGAGGAGCAGGATCGGCGGCAGCTCGATCGGGTCGCTCGAGTCGACGCAGAGCGCGAGCTGGCGCCGGATCTCCTCGATTACCTCGGCGAAGTTCGGCAGGTCCTCGACGAGGTCGTCCATTTCCGGCAGCGCCGAGGGCTTGACGGTGAAGCGCTGGCCGCCCAGGCGCAGCATCTTCTCGTAGAGGGCGCGCAGCGCCTCGTTCGCGCTTTGCGGCAGCCCCGCGAGCGCCTTTTCCACCGCGGCGACGTCGTAGACGTCCTTGAACCCCGCCACCGGAATGGCGGGCGAGCGCGCCGGAACGAGGGGGCCGACCTGCATCGCTGTGCTCCTCTACTGCGTGTATCGTCCGAGGCGGCGAAAAAATTAGCACGCGACCCGGGCAGGGGCAAATGCGCGCGCGGGACCCGCAGGGGCGCCCGCCCCGGCGAGCCCCGGGCCAGTGGACAGCGCGGGCGGTTCCGTGCTTGAATTGCGCCGATGACGCGCCGGTTCTACGGCTATTTCTTCTTCTACTTCCACCGCCCGCTGGCGGAGGAACGGGACTAGCCGCACACCGAACCGGACCCTTTCAGACCGCCAGCGCAGAAATGCCTGGCGGTTTTTGTTTTTTGGAGGACAGCCCGATGACGAGCGCCGCAGACAGCTTCCTCGGACCGATCCCGGCCGATCGCACCTCGCTCACCGACGACGAGCGGATCGAGAACATCGTGCCGCTGCCGCCGCCCGAGCATCTGATCCGCTTCTTTCCGATCCAGGGCACGGCGGTCGAACGGCTGGTCGCCGACACCCGGCGCCGCATCCGCGAGATCCTGCACGGGGCGTCCGACCGGCTGCTCGTGGTGATCGGGCCCTGCTCGATCCACGATCCGCAGGCCGCGCTCGCCTACGCCGAGCGGCTCGCTCGCGAGCGCGCGCGCCACGCCGCCGAGCTCGAGGTGGTGATGCGGGTCTATTTCGAGAAACCGCGCACCACCGTCGGCTGGAAGGGTCTCATCAACGACCCGTATCTCAACGGCAGCTTCCGCATCAACGAGGGGCTGCGCATCGCGCGCGACCTGCTCGTGCGCATCAACCAGATGGGCGTTCCCGCCGGAAGCGAATTTCTCGACGTGATCGTCCCGCAATACATCGGCGACCTCGTCGCCTGGGGCGCGATCGGCGCGCGCACCACCGAAAGCCAGGTGCACCGGGAGCTCGCCTCGGGGCTGTCGGCGCCGGTCGGCTTCAAGAACGGCACCGACGGAAACGTCCGCATCGCGGTGGACGCGATCCTCGCGGCGCGCCAGAAGCATCACTTCCTCTCGGTGCACAAGAGCGGACAGGTGGCGATCGTCGAGACGCGCGGCAACGAGGACTGCCACATCATCCTGCGCGGCGGACGCGCGCCGAACTACGACGCGGCGAGCGTCGCCGCGGCCTGCGCCGAGCTCGAAAAGTCGCGCCTGCCCTGTCGCCTGATGATCGATTTCTCGCACGCCAACTCGGCCAAGCAGTTCCGGCGCCAGATGGAGGTCGCGCGCGAGGTCGCGGCGCAGATCGCCGCCGGCAGCCGCTGCATCGTCGGCGCGATGATCGAATCGAACCTGGTCGAGGGGCGCCAGGACCTCGAGCCGGGCCGTCCGCTCGTCTTCGGCCAGAGCCTCACCGACGCCTGCCTCGGCTGGGACGATTCGGTCGCGGCGTTGGAGCTGCTCGCCGACGCGGTGCGCGCCCGCCGGCGCAGGGAAAAGGGCGCAGAAGCGCATCGCGGCGCGGCGGCGGGCGAGGGCGCGGCGCGTCCGGCGAAGGGCGCGCGGCGCGCGAGCGCCGCTTGAGCGGCGAGGCGCTCGCGCCGCGGCGCGTGTTCTGGGCCGCCGCGGCCGCGACGCTCGCGTTCCGGTTCTGGCTTTCGACGGCGGTGCCGGTCACCGCCGACGAGGCGTATTTCGCGCTCTGGGGCAGGCATCCGGCCGCAGGCTACTACGACCACCCGCCGATGATCGGCTGGTGGCTCGCGCTGCTCCTTTCGATCTCCGAGGCGAGCTGGGTGCTGCGGCTTCCGGCGACGGTCGCGCCCCTTGGCGCAGCGCTCCTCGTGCGCGCGGCGCTCGCGCGCGGGCTCGGACTCGACCCCGAGCGCGCGAACCTCGCGGGGCTGTGCGTGCTGCTCGTGCCGATGAACGTCTGGAACGTGCTCGTCACCACCGACGCGCCGCTCATGCTGTTTGCCGCCGCCTCGGCGCTCGCGTTCGCGCTGGCGGCGCAGCGGCAGGCGCGCGCGCAGCCGGGCGCGCACGCGCTTTTTTTCGCCGCCGGCGCGCTGCTCGGCCTCGCGTTTCTGTCCAAGTACCTCGCGGTGCTGCTCGGGCTCGGTTTCCTCGCCTGGGCGGCGAGCACCGGCCGCTGGGCCGGGCTCGCGCTCGCGGCGGCGGGGGCAGCGCCCGCGGCGCTCTGCAACCTGTGGTGGAACGCGAACGCCTGCTGGGCGAACGTGATGTTCAACGCGGTCAACCGGCATCTGGACGACGGCGGCTGGTCGCTCGCGACCCCGGCGCTCTATGCGCTCTCGCTCGCCTACCTCGCCGCGCCGCTTCTGTGGCTCGCGTGGCGGGGGCGCGCGCAACTTGCCGCCGCCTGGGGCCGGCCCGAAGTGCGGGCGCTCCTTCTCGCCTGGCTCGTTCCGTTCGCGGTGTTCGCGGCGCTCGCGCCGGTCAAGCGCATCGGGCTTCACTGGCTGCTCGCGTTCCTGCCCGCGCTCGCGGCGAGCGTCGCGCTCGTCTTCGAGCGCGCGGCGCTCGAGCGCGCGGTGCGCGTTTTGGCCGGCTTTGCGCTCTTTCACGTCGCTGCGGCGTTCGCGCTCGCGGCGCTGCCGCTCGAGCTCTGGAGCGGCACGCGCCTGTATCGCGGCCTCGTGTTCCTCGTCGAGGCGCCGGCGCTCGCCGCGCGCGCGCCGGCGCCCGGCGCCGCGCTCGCCGCCGACAGCTATTCCGCCGCTGCGATCCTCGCCTGGCACGCCGGGCGCGACGTGCCGGTGTTCGGCGCCGGCTCCTCGCACGCGCGCCACGACGACATCCTCACCGACTGGCGCCGTTACGACGGCGCAGATCTCACGGTGCTGCGGCGCGAGCCGCCGCGCGAGGAAGACTACCGGCGGTATTTCCGCGCGCTCGAGGTCCGAGCGCTCGAGGCGCGCGGCGTGCGCTTCTACGCGGTGACCGGCCGCGGCTTCGACTACGCCGCCTACCGCCGCGGGGTGCTGGAGGAGGTGCGCCGGCGCTACTACCGCATTCCGGCCTGGCTGCCGGTCCGCGGCTGCTATTTTTTCGAGCGCTATTTCCCGCAATGAGCCGCGTCGCCGCGCTCGTCGAGCTCATGCGCCCGCGGCAGTGGCCGAAGAACGGGTTCGTCCTCGCCGGACTCGTCTTCGGCCACGGGTGGGAGGAGCCTGCGCACGTCGCGGCGGCGATCGCGGCGACCGCGGCGTTCTGTCTCGGCTCGGGCGCGGTCTACGCGTTCAACGACTGCCGCGACCTCGCGCGCGATCGGCGCCATCCGCGCAAGCGCGCCCGGCCGCTCGCCCGCGGCGCGGTCTCGGTGCGCGCCGCCTACGCGCTCGCGGCGGCGGCCGCCGCGGCGGGTCTGGCGCTCGCCGCCTGGGCGGGGCCGGCTGCGGCCGCGTGTCTTGCGGCGTATCTCGCGCTCAACGTCGCCTACACGCTGCGCCTCAAGACGGTGCCGGTGCTCGACGTGTTTGCGATCGCCGCGGGCTTCATGCTGCGGCTCCTTGCCGGCACCGCCGGCATCGGCATCGAACCGTCGAAATGGCTGCTCGCCTGCGGATTTCTGCTCACGCTCTTTCTCGCGTTCGCGAAGCGCCGCGCCGAGCTCGCGCAGCTCGGCGCCGAGGCGGGCGCGCACCGCGCGGTGCTCGCCGCCTACAGCACGGTGTTTCTCGACCGCGCGACCTTCGCCTGCGCGATGGCGACCGCGGCGGCGTATCTGCTTTACGCGCTCGATGCGGAAACGGCGGCGCGGCACGGCACCGACGACCTCGTGCTCACGCTGCCCTGGGTGCTCCTCGGCCTGTTCCGTTACCTTTATCGGCTGCATTTTCGCGGCGCCGGCGGCGATCCGGCCGAGGAGCTCGTCACCGATCCGGTGCTCGCGCTCGCGGTGGCCGGCTGGTTCGGCACCGTGCTCTGGCTGATCGGCTAGAATCGCGCGCGGAGACGCCCCCCGCAATGAGCGAACGGCCGCGGCAGCTCGCGCACCTCGAGTACCTCGGCGACGCGACGCGCTTTGCGCCGCAGATCCACGCGCTCATCCCGAAGTGCACCCTGCTCGAGCACTTCGCGCCCGCCGAGGTGCGGCTGCTCGCGCACTTCATGGACGTCTATCGCGCCCCGGCCGAGGCCGAGATCATCCGCGAAGGCGACGACGGCGACTTCATGCTGATGCTGATCGAAGGGCGCGTCGAGGTGCGAAAGCGCGACCGCTGGAACACCTCGCAGGTGATCGCGGTGGTCGACGCCGGCAAGACGCTCGGCGAGATGTCGATGATCGACGGCGAGCCGCGGTTCGCGACCTGCGTCGCGGTCGAGCCGACGCTCGTGGCGGTGCTCGACCGCGAAAACCTCGCGCGCATCATCGTCGAGCAGCCGATGCTCGGCGCAAAGATCCTGATGGAGCTCGTGCTGATGCTGTCGCAGCGGCTGCGCGCGACGAGCAGCCGGCTGCTCGCGCTGCTCGACGATCAGTCCTTCCGCGCGGCGAACCTGCTCTGATCCGCGCCCGGGCGGTGCGCGAACAGGACACCGGCCGATGACCCGCCGTCGTCTGCTGGTATTCGCGCTGCTTGCGGCCGGCGTCGCCGCCTACTTCGCCGGCGGCGGTCCCGACGCGCTCGGTTTCGCCGAAGTGAAGGCGAAGGCGCAGGCGGCGCGCGCCTGGTACGAGGCGAATCGCCTGCAGGCGGCCGGCGGCTATTTTGCGCTCTACGTGCTGGTTGCGGGTCTGTCGCTTCCGGGGGCGGCGGCGCTCACGCTCGTCGGCGGCGCGATCTTCGGGCTGTTCTGGGGCACGCTCCTCGTTTCTTTCGCCTCGTCGATCGGTGCGACGCTCGCGTTCCTCGCGAGCCGCTATCTGCTGCGCGACTGGGTGCAGGCGCGCTTTGCGCCGCAGCTGCGCGCGGTGAACGACGGCGTCGCGCGCGACGGCGCTTTCTACCTGTTCGCGCTGCGCATGATCCCGGCGGTGCCGTTTTTCGCGATCAACCTCGCGATGGGCCTCACACCGATGCGCCCCTGGACGTTCTACTGGGTGAGCCAGGTCGGCATGCTCGCGGGCACCGTGGTGTACGTCAACGC
>JAOAFL010000018.1 GCA_026416295.1 Burkholderiales bacterium
CTCGCCAAGCTGAAGAGTACCTACACCGACAAGCTGCCGCGCATGGTGAACCCCGCGACCGGGCGCGTGCACACCAACTACAGCCAGGCGACGGCGGTGACCGGGCGGCTCGCCTCGACCGACCCGAACCTGCAGAACATCACGGTGCGAACGCCCGAGGGCCGGCGCATCCGCGAGGCGTTCGTCGCGCCGCCGGGCTGGAAGCTCGTCTCGGCCGACTACTCGCAGATCGAGCTTCGCATCATGGCGCACCTGTCGGGCGACGCGGGGCTACGGCACGCGTTCGCGCACGGCCACGACGTGCACCGCGCGACCGCCGCCGAGGTCTTCGGCGTGCCGCTCGAAAAAGTCACCGAAGAAGAACGGCGCACCGCGAAGGTGATCAACTTCGGCCTCATCTACGGCATGTCCGCCTTCGGCCTTGCGCAGAACCTCGGCATCGAGCGCGCGACCGCCCAGGCCTACATGGACTCGTACTTCGCGCGCTACCCGGGGGTGAAGCGCTTCATGGACGAGACGCGCGAGCGCGCGCGCGCGCAGGGCTATGTCGAGACGGTGTTCGGCCGACGGCTCTGGCTGCCCGAGATCGGCTCGGGCTCGCCCGCACGGCGTGCCGCGGCCGAGCGCGCGGCGATCAACGCGCCGATGCAGGGCACCGCCGCCGACCTCATCAAGCTCGCGATGATCGCGGTGCAGCGCTGGCTGGACGAGAACCGCATGCGCACGAAACTCATCATGCAGGTGCACGACGAGCTGGTGCTCGAAGCGCCGCAGGAGGAGGTCGCGGCGGTGAAGGAAGCGGTGCGCGAGCGCATGCAAAGCGTCGCCGAGCTCGAGGTTCCGCTCGTCGTCGACGTCGGGGTCGGCGACAACTGGGACGAGGCGCACTGAGCGATGCCGCGCGAGCGCGCGCGGTCCGCGGAAGCGGCGAGGCGCCGGTGCTGAAGCGGGCGCGCGGCGCGGCCGGGCGACTCGTCGTGCTCGAGCACATCTCGCGCGTGCTGCGCGACAACCCGCTCGGCGACCCCTATGTGCGAAAGCTCGCGGTGTGGCTTCCGCCGCAGTACGACGAAGGCCGAGGGCGCGGCCTCGGGCGGCGGTTTCCGACGCTTTTCGCCCTCGCCGGCTTCACCGGCTCGGGGCTTGCGCTTGCCAACTGGAAGCCGTTCGGCGAGAACGTCCCCGAGCGCGCCGCGCGGCTCGTCCGCGAGGGCAAAATGGGCCCGGCGATCCTCGTCTTTCCCGACTGCTTTACCGCGCTCGGCGGCAATCAGTACGTGAACTCCCCCGCGATCGGCCGCTACGCCGACTACCTCGTGCGCGAGCTCGTGCCTTTCGTGGACCGGGAGTTTCGCACGCTCGCCAGCCGCGAGCACCGCGGCTGCTTCGGAAAATCCTCCGGCGGCTACGGCGCGATCCTGCACGGCATGAAGTACCCTCAGGTCTGGGGCGCGATCGCCTGCCATTCGGGCGATGCGTATTTCGACCTCGTGTACCGGGCCGACTGGCCGCAGGCGCTCGACGAGCTCGCGAAATACCGCCGCCCGAGGCGGACGCCCGGGCGCTACGACGCCGCCGCGGCGGCGCGAAGGCGCCGCCTTGCCGAGGGCATGGACGACGGCCGCATCCGGCGGTTTCTCGCGCACGTGTGGCGAAAGGAAAAGCTCACGCGCGCCGAAGGCCACTGCCTGATGAGCCTCGCGATGGCGGCGACCTACGACCCCGATTCCCGCGCGCCGCTACGCTTTCGCGTGCCGTTTCACCTCGAGACGGGCGAGCTGCTTCGCCGCCGCTGGCGCCGCTGGCTGCGCCACGATCCGATTCACCTCGTTGCGCGCTACCGCGAAAACCTGCGCTCGCTGCGCGCGATCTACCTCGACTGCGGCTGGCGCGACCAGTACCGCATCCACTACGGCATGCGGATTCTCTCGCAGCGGCTTGCCGAGGCGGGCATCCGCCACCGGTACGAGGAGTTCGACGACGACCATTCGGACATCGACTACCGCATGGACGTGAGCCTGCCGCTTCTCTACCGCGCGCTGCGCTAGGATCGGCGCAGGCGCCGCGCCGCCGCTCGACGGTCCCCGGACATGCGCACCGCCCGCGACACGTTCCTGCGCGTCACGCTGCCGCTTGCCGCGCTCAACTTCCTCAACCAGGCCTCGCGCACGGTCATGTCGGTCATCGGGCCGGTGCTCGCGGTCGAATTCGGGCTTTCGGCGAGCGAGCTCGGCTTGCTCGCGGCGTGCATGTTCGCCGCCTACGCGGCGGCGCAGCTGCCGCTCGGCGTCGCGCTCGACCGGCTGGGACCGCGCCGCGTGCAGGCGGCGCTCGCGCTGGTCGCCGCCGCCGGCTTCGGGCTGTTCGCGATCTCCGAGAGCTTCGCCGCGTTCGCGGCCGCGCGCGCGATCATGGGCGTCGGCGTCGCCGGCGGGCTGATCGCGATCCTGAAAGCGAACACGCAGTGGTACGCCGCGGAGCGCGTCGCCGGCATCACCGGCCTCGCGATGGCGTTCGGCGCCCTCGGCAGCGTCTGCACCACCGCGCCGGTCGAAGCGGCGCTTCCGGCGATCGGCTGGCGCGGCGTCTTCGCGTTGCTGTGCGCGGCCGCGGTCGCGGTCGGCGCCTGGATCTATCTTTCGGTGCGCGACCGGCCGGCGGCGGGGCCCCGCCCCCGGCTCGCTGCCGAGCTCGCGGTCGTCGGCGAGATCCTCACCTCGGGCCGCTTCTGGCGCTTTGCGCCGCCGGTGGCGATGCTCTCCATCCTCAACTTCACCTACCTCGGGCTCTGGGCCGGACCCTGGCTGCGCGATGTCGCAGGCATGGAGGGCGCCGCGCGCGCGCAAACGCTGCTTCTCTACACGTTCGCGATGGTCGCCGGCAGCCTCGCGATCGGGCAGGCGGCGAGCATCGCGCAGGCCCGGCGCTGGCCGGCGATGCTCGTTCCGTCGCTATGCATGGCCGGGCTTCTCGGCGCGCAGGCGGGACTTGCGGCCGCGCCGACCGACCCGGCGGCGGTCACCGCGCTCTGGCTCGCCTTCGCGTTCTTCGCCTCGGGCGGCGTCTCCGGCTACGTCGCGGTCGGACAGATGTTCCCGCCCGAGCACATGGGCCGCGTCTCGACCGCGATCAACACGCTCACGCTCGCCGGCGCGTTTCTCCTGCAATCGGCGATCGGCTGGATCCTCGATCTGTGGCCGCGCAGCGCCTCGGGCGGCTGGAGCCCGGCCGGCTACTCGGCGGCGTTCGCGCTCTCGATCGCGCTGCAGCTCGTGCTGCTCGCGCGGCTCGCCGGCGCCTGCGGCACGCCGGGCTCGGCGCCTCGGCCGCGATGAACCCCGGGTCGAAAGCGCGTACGTTCGCGCTCGCGGGGATCGCCCTCGCGTTCGCGATCGCGGCGATCCTCTGGCGCTCGCTTTCCGATCGCGCGGGCGTCGTGCGAACCGAGCACGCCGAAGCCGAGCTGGTCGCCGCGCGCGAGGCGGCCGAGCCGGGCGCGGCGCTTACTGTCGCGCTGCGGCTGAAGGTCGCGCCCGGCTGGCACACCTACTGGCGCAATCCGGGGGACTCGGGGCAGCCGGCCTCGCTCGAGTGGCGCCTGCCGCCGGGGTTCGAGGCGGGACCGATCCGCTGGCCGGTGCCGGCGCGCTTTTCGCTCGGGCCGATCGCGAACTACGGCTACAAGGGCGAGGTGCTGCTGCCGGTCGAGATCCGGGTGCCCTCGGACGCGAAGGGCAAGGTGCGGCTCGCCGCGCGAGCGAAGTGGCTGGTCTGCGACCCGGACCGCTGCCTGCCGGAGTCGGGCGAGGTGTCGCTCGAGCTGCCCGTCGGGCGCGGCGGGCCGAGCCGCTGGGCGCGAGCCTTCGACGCGATCGAGCTTCCGCGTCCTGCCCCCGAGCGCTGGAAGCTTTCTGCGCGGCGCGAAGGCGAGCGGGTACTGCTCGAGATCGCCGGCGCAGGCGACGAGCCGCCGCTTCTCTTTTTCCCCTACGAGGAAGGCAAGGTCGAGCATGCGGCGCCCCAGCCCGTCGAGCCCGCCGCAGACGGCCTGCGTCTGGCCATTCCCGCCTCGCGCCAACCGGTGGGAGAATGGCGGCGGCTCTTCGGCGTGCTCGCCACTGCCGGCGGGCGCGGCTACGAGATCGACGTCCCCATCGAGGGCAAGTGAAGGAGGCGGCATGAGGAGACTTCTCGCCTTGGCGCTTTTCGCCGCACTCGCGGCGCAGGCAGCGACGGTCGGCGCGCCGGCGCCAGATTTCGCGCTCGAAAACGCCGCGGGCGGCACGGTGACGCTCGCGCAGCAGCGCGGAAAATACGTCGTGCTCGAGTGGGTGAACCCCGAGTGTCCGTACGTGCGCAAGCATTACGCGAGCGGCAACATGCAGCGACTGCAAAAAGAAGCCGCCGCGCGCGGCATCGTGTGGCTTTCGATCAATTCCACCCGCGCCGGCCATCCGGAGCACAAGAGCGCCGCCGAGATGGCGGCCTGGATGAAGCGCATGGACGCCGCGCCGACCGCGACACTCCTCGATCCGAAGGGCGAAGCCGGCCGCGCCTACGGCGCGCGCACCACCCCGCACATGTACATCGTGGACCCGAAGGGGGTGCTCGTCTACGCCGGCGCGATCGACGATCGGCGCTCGACCGACCCCGAGGACGTGAAGACGGCGAAGAACTACGTGCGCGCGGCGCTCGACGAACTGCTCGCCGGACGGCCGGTCAGCACCCCGAGCACGCCGCCCTATGGCTGTTCGGTGAAATACTGAGGACCGCCGTGCGCGGCGCGCCGAGACCGCGGGTCAGCGCAGCGCGCCGAAGACCTTGCGGATGAGGTCGCTTCCGGCCTTCGCCGGATCGCGGCGGATTCTCTTTTCTTCCTCGGCGACCATGTAGAAGAGGCCCTCGAGCGCCTTCTGCGCGACGTAGTCGTCGAGGTTCGCGTGCTCTTTCGCGATCAGCCCGAACTGCACGCCGCGCTCCGCGTAGCGGTTGTACACCTCGGCGAGCTTCACCTTCTTCGTCGCCTTCTGCACGATGGGGAGGAACTTCGCGCGCAGGGCATCGGAGGTCGTGCGCCGGAAGTAGTCGGTGCCGGCGGTCTCGCCGCCCGCGAGAATCGCTTTTGCGTCCTGCACGGTCATTTTCTTCACCGCATCGACGACGAGCGCTTTCGCCTCCGGCACCGCCGCTTCGGCCGCGCGGTTCATCGCCACGATCAGCTCGTCGGCGTAGCGGCCGAGCCCGACGGCCCGCATCGCCCGCTCGTAGCGCGCAAGCGACTCGGGAAGCGCAATCCTCACCCGATCGTCGCCGAGAAAGCCGTCGTTGCGACCGAGCGCCGCGACCGCGGCGAGCGCCCCTTTTTCGAGCGCGGCGCGCAGCCCCGCGGCCGCGTCGCGCTCGGCAATCGCATCGAGCCCGGCGGCCGACGCCGCCGCGGCGGCGAGCGCCGCGGCTGCGACGAGCGCGCGCAGGCTCACCGCGCGCCGCCCTCGGCGACGACGCCCGCCGCGTGCGCCTGACGATCGGCGTGGTAGGAGGAGCGAACGAGCGGGCCGATCGCCGCATGGCGAAAGCCGAGGGCGGCCGCCGCGCGCTCGAACCGCGCGAAGGTCTCGGGCGGAACATAGCGCTCGACCGGCAGATGGTGCGGCGAAGGCGCAAGATACTGGCCGATCGTCAGCATCTCGACCCCGTGCGCGCGCAGGTCGCGCATCACCGCGAGGATCTCCTCGTCGGTCTCGCCGAGCCCCACCATGAGCCCCGACTTCGTCGGAACCTGCGGGCGGCGGCGCTTGAACTCGGCAAGAAGCGCAAGCGAATGCGCGTAATCGGCCCCCGGCCGCGCCTTGCGGTAGAGCCGCGGCACGGTCTCGAGGTTGTGGTTGAGCACGTCGGGGGGGTCGGCGCAAAGCAGATCGAGCGCGCGTTCGAGGCGGCCGCGAAAATCGGGCACCAGGATCTCTATCGTCGTTGCGGGCGAGCGGCGACGCAGCGCGCGGATGCAGGCGGCAAAGTGGGCCGCGCCGCCGTCTCTGAGATCGTCGCGGTCCACGCTCGTGACGACGACATAGGAGAGCCCGAGGCGCGCCACCGTCTCGGCGAGGTGCTCGGGCTCCTCGGGATCGGGCGCACGGGGCCGTCCGTGCGCGACGTCGCAGAACGGGCAGCGCCGGGTGCAGATGTCGCCGAGGATCATGAAGGTCGCGGTGCCCTTGCCGAAGCACTCGCCGATGTTCGGGCACGAGGCCTCCTCGCACACCGTGTGCAGGCGCGCTTCGCGCAAAAGCCGCTTCACCTCGTGGTAGCGCGAGCCGGGCCCCGGCGCGCGCACGCGGATCCAGGCGGGCTTGGCGAGCCGCTCGTGCGGCACGATCGGAATCGCCGCCCGAGCGGTCTTCGCCGCGCCCTTTTCCTTCGTGCCCGGTTCACGCATCTTCGAGCCTGCGCGCAAGGATCGCCGCAAGCCGCCCCCCGAGCTCTTCGACGCCGCCCGCGATGCCGAGGTCGCGCGTCTGGGTGACGCGAAGCCCGGGACAGCCGCAGGGGTCGATCGCCTCGAACGGCGCGAGATCCATGTCGACGTTGAGCGCAAGGCCGTGCCAGGCGCAGCCGCGCGAGACGCGGATGCCGAGCGCGGCGATCTTCGCGCCGCCGACGTAGACGCCGGGCGCGCCCTCGCGCCGCTCGCCGCAGCCGATGAGTTCGATCACCGAATCCTCGAGCATGCGCACGAACCGCCGCACCGCGATGCCGCGGCGCGCGAGGTCGACGAGCGTATAGAGCACCGCCTGGCCCGGGCCGTGGTAGGTGATTTCGCCGCCGCGCTCTGCGCGCACGACCGGGATGCCGTTCGCCGCGCGCGGGCCGTGGGCGTCGCTTGCGCCCTGGCCGAGCGTGTACACCGGCGGGTGCTCGAGCAGCCACAGCTCGTCGGGCGTGTCCGGCCCGCGGCGCGCGGTGAACTCGCGCATCGCGGCGACCGCCGCGGCGTAGTCCACGCGACCGAGCCGCTTCACGAGGACCCGTTCGGCGAGCAGCGTCACAGCACCGTCACCACGTCCGGATGGTCGCACAGGTCGCGGTAGAGCGCCTCGAGCTGCTCGCGCGAGCGGGCGTTCACGACGACCGTGACGCCGAGGTAGGCGCCCTCGCGGCTTACCCGCATCTCGACCGCGTCGTCGGCGAGGTCCGGCGCGTGCGCGCGCACGATCTCGAGGACGCGCTCGGCGAACCCGCGGCTGCGCCGCCCGAGGATCTTGATCGGGAAGGGGGTCGGAAACGCGAGCTCGGCGGCAAGCGGCGCGCGGCCGGCCGCCTCGGCGCGATCAGGCGGCGGCGCGCTCCCTGCCGGCACGCATGACCTTCTCTTTGAAGTCCTGGTAGAGCCGGTACATCCGGCGAAACATCGGCCCCGGCCTGCCGTTGCCGACCGGACGGCCGTCGAGCGAGACGATCGCGAGCACTTCGCGCGAGGACGAGGTCACCCAGACCTCGTCGGCGGCGAATACCTCCTCGCGGGCGATATCGCGCAGCTGCACCGGGATGCCGTCGGCGCGCGCGAGTTCCACCACCACGTCGTAGGTGATGCCCGGAAGAATCAGGTTCGACTTCGGCGGTGCGAGGATCGCGCCGTCGCGCACGATGAAGACGTTCGAGGCGGAAGCCTCGGTGAGCCGCCCGTCGCGAAAGAGGATGGTTTCGGCGGCGCCCACCTCCGCCGACAGCTGCCGCAGCAGGCAATTCGCGACGAGCGAGATGGACTTCACGTCGCAGCGCAGCCAGCGCCAGTCCTCCGCGGTCACCGCCGCCGCACCCGCTTCCACGAGCGCGGCGGGCGGCGCGACCAGCGGATTCGCCATCATGAACACGGTGGGCGCGACGTCTTTCGGGAACGCGTGGTCGCGCTTTGCGACGCCGCGCGTCACCTGCAGGTACACCCCCTGGTCCTCGTACGGCTGACGCTCGATCAGCTGCGCGACGAGGTCGCGCCACTGCTCGCGTCGGTACGGGTTGCGGATGCGCACCGCCTCGAGGCTGCGCTCGAGGCGCGCGAGGTGCTCGTCCAGCCGGAACGGAATGCGCGCATACGCCGGCACCAGCTCGTAGACGCCGTCGCCGAAGATGAAGCCGCGGTCGAGCACCGGCACGCGCGCCTCCTCGAGCGGCAGGAACCGCCCGTTCAGGAAAACCGTCTGCGGGGCTACTTCAGCCACAGCCGCAGTGTATCCCAGGCCCGCCCGACGAGGCCCGCCTGCGCCACCGCTTCGCGCGCGACCACCGGGTACTCGCCGATCACGCGGCCCTCGAGCGCGACGCGCAGCACGCCGACGCGCTGGCCGGCGGCGACCGGCGCGACGAGCGGCGACTGCGCGAGCAGCTCGGCCTTCAGACGCTCGACGGCCCCCTTCGGCACGGTGACGACGAGGTCGCGCGCGACGCCCGCCTTCACCGTGCGCGCTGCCCCCTTCCACACTTCGATCTCCTTCACGGTGTCGGCCGCGCCGTACAGGCGCACCGCGTCGAAGGCCTGAAACCCCCAGTTGAGGAGCTTCTGCGACTCCTGCGCGCGCGTCGCCTCGGAGGTCGACCCGAGGAGTACCGACAGCAGCCGGCGCTCGCCGCGTCTGGCCGAGGCGATCAAGCAGTAGCCGGCGCCCTCGGTGTAGCCGGTTTTCACGCCGTCCACCGTGGGGTCGAGCCACAGCAGCCGGTTGCGGTTCGGCTGCGTGATGTTGTTGTAGCGGAACTCCTTCTGCGAGTAGTAGGTCGCGTACTGCTCGGGAAAGTCGCGGATCAGCGCCGCGGCGAGCACGTACAGGTCGCGCGCGGTCGAATAGTGCTGCGGGTCGGGAAGCCCCGAGGCGTTCGCAAAGCGCGTGCCGGTCATGCCGAGCCGCGCCGCCTCGCGGTTCATGCGCTCGGCGAACTTCTCCTCGCTTCCGGCGACGAGCTCCGCGAGCGCGACGCACGCGTCGTTGCCCGACTGCACCACCATACCGCGCACGAGTTCCTCGACCGTGACCGGCCGCCCGGGCTCGAGGAACATGCGCGAGCCGGGCGTGCGCCAGGCGCGCTCGGACACCGTCACCGTCTGCTCGAGCGCGATCGTCTTCGCCTTGAGCGCGGCGAACACGAGATATGCCGTCATCAGCTTCGTGAGCGAGGCGGGCTCGACGCGCTCGTCGGGCTTTTCCGCGGCGAGGATCTGGCCGCTCGTCAGATCGCCGACGATCCAGGCGCGGCCGACGACCTGCGGCGGCTGCGGCGTCTGCGCCGCGGCGGCGGCCGCGCAGCAAGCAAGCACCGCGGCAAGGAGTCGGATCATGCGAGGCGCTGCCGGAAGAGCCGGCGATTATAGCGGCGCGACTAGCGCGCGACGAACAGCGGCCGAAGTTTCAGTTCCGATTCGATCCGCTCGGCGATCGGGCGCGCCTGCTCGCGCGAGCCGTAGGGCCCGAGCTTGAGCCGGTACAGGCCGCCGGCGACGTAGATGCGCGCCGTCTCGGCGAGCCCGCCGAGTTCGAGCGCAAGCCTTGCGCGGAACGCCTCGGCGCTCTCGCGCGCCGAAAACGCGCCGAGCTGCAGAAAGACGCCTTTCGCGTCGCCGCCCTCGGGCGCGGCGGCGGGCGGCGCCGCAGGCGCTGCCGCCGCAAGCGGCGCGCCGCCCGGCGCGATCGCCTCGATGTCGACGAGCGCGGTGCCCTGCGCGACGAAGCCGAGCTTCCAGGCCGCGGTGTACGACAGATCGATCACGCGCTCGCCGTGAAACGGGCCGCGATCGTTGATCCTCACGACGACGCTGCGGCCGTTCGCGGGGTTCGTCACGCGCGCGTAGCTCGGGATCGGCAGCACGGAATGCGCCGCGGTCATCGCGTACATGTCGTAGACCTCGCCGCTCGCGGTCCTCTGCCCGTGGTAGCGTCGGCCGTACCAGCTCGCGAGACCGCGCTGCCGGAACCCGGCGGCGTCCGCGAGCGGCACGTACTCGCGCCCGAACGCCTGATACGGGCGGTTGGCGAAGCGGTGCAAGGGCTCTGCGCGCGGCACCGCGTCCGGGATCGAGGCGAGATCGGCCGGCGGGTTTTCCCCCGGCCCGTCGTCGAGGTAGTAGCCGCCCGGCCGGCGCTCGGGCGCCTGCGCCTGCGGCGCTGGCTTCGACGCGGGTGCCGGTTCTTCGCGCTTGACGAGCGCACCGCAGCCCGACAGAACGAGCGCGAGCGCAGCGCACGCCGCCGCCTTCATTGCGCCTCGTAGACGATCTGGCCGGCGACGATGGTGGCGCGCACGCGGCCGGCGAGCTCGCGGCCGAGGAAGGGCGTATTGCGCCCCTGGCTCTTGAGCGTCTCCGGCGCGACGCGAAACGGCGCTTTCGGGTCGAAGAGCACGAGGTCGGCGGGCGCGCCCGGCGCGATGCGCCCGCCGGCGCAGCCGAGCACCCGTGCGGCGTCGCTCGTCACGCGCGCGAGCGCGCGAACGAGCGGCAGCCCGCGCTCGGCGGCCCACTTGAGCGTGAGCGGCAGCAGCAGCTCGAGCGCGGTCGCGCCCGGCTCGGCTTCGTCGAACGGCAGCTGCTTGCGGTCCTCGTCGACCGGCGTGTGGTCCGAGACCGCGCAGTCGATCGTGCCGTCGGCGAGCCCCGCGGCGAGCGCTTCGCGGTCGCGCGCCGAACGCAGCGGCGGTTCGAGCCGGCAGTTGGAGTCGAAAAAGCCGATGTCGGCGTCGCACAGGTGCACGTGGTGGATCGCCACGTCGCAGGTGACCGGCAACCCCTCGCGCTTTGCGGCGCGCACCATCTCGACCGCGGCGGCGGTCGAGAGCCGGCACACGTGAAGGCGCGTTCCGGTCGCGCGCACGAGTTCGACCAGCGTCGCGAGCGCGATCGTCTCTGCAAACGGCGGAATCCCCGGCAGCCCGAGCCGCGTCGCGTGTTCGCCGTCGTGCGCGACGCCGCCCGAGGCGAGCCACGCGTCCTCGGCGCGCAGCCACACCGGATAGCCGAAGGTCGCGGCGTACTGCATCGCGCGCCAGAGCACCTGCGTGTCCTTGAGCGGCGCGTTCGCCTGCGAAAACGCGACGCAGCCGGCGGCGGCGAGTTCCACCATCTCGGTGAGCCGCTCGCCGGCGAGCTTCACCGTGAGCGCGCCCACCGGATAGACGCGCGCGCGCGAGAGCGACTTTGCGCGCCGGCGCAGCATGTCGACCAGACCCGGCTCGTCGAGCGGCGGATCGGTGTCGGGCGGACAGGCGAGGCTCGTCACGCCGCCGGCGACCGCCGCCTCGAGCTCCGATTCGAGCCGCGCCTTGTATTCGTAGCCCGGCTCGCGCAGCCGCGCCGAAAGGTCGATCAGGCCCGGCGCGAGCACGAGCCCGTCGGCCTCGATCACGCGCTCGGGGGCTTCGAGCCGCTCGGCGATGCGCCCGTCGGCGATCGCGACGTCGGCGATCGCGTCCCGGCCGCTCGCGGGGTCGACCACGCGCGCGCCGCGCACGAGCAGCTTCACGCACCCCCCGCGACGATGGACATCACGGCCATGCGCACCGCGATGCCGAAGGTCACCTGCGGCAGGATCACCGAGTGCGGCCCGTCGGCGACCGCGGAGTCGATCTCGACGCCCCGGTTCATCGGCCCCGGATGCATCACGATCGCGTCGGGCTTGGCGAGCGCAAGACGCTCGGGCGTCAGGCCGTAGCTCATGAAGTACTCCTGCGCCGAAGGCAGCAGCGCACCGCTCATGCGCTCGTTCTGCAGCCGCAGCATCACGATCACGTCGGCCTCGCGCAGCCCGGCGCGCAGGTCGTGGAACACGCGCACGCCGAGCGCCTCGACGCCGGTCGGAATCAGCGTCTGCGGCCCGATCACGCGCACCTCGCGCGCACCGAGCGTGTTGAGCCCGTGAATCAGCGAGCGCGCGACGCGCGAGTGCGCGATGTCGCCGACGATCGCCACCGTGAGCGAGGCGAAGTCCTTCTTGTAGTGACGGATGGTGTACAGGTCGAGCAACCCTTGCGTCGGGTGCGCATGGCGGCCGTCGCCGGCGTTGATCACGTGCTCGTGGGGCTTGACGTGGCGCGCGATCAGGTAGGGGGCGCCGGAAGAGGCGTGGCGCACGACGAAGATGTCGGCCTGCATCGCCGAGAGATTGGCCACGGTGTCGAGCAGCGACTCGCCTTTCGTCTGCGAGGAGAGCGCGATGTTCAGGTTGATCACGTCGGCCGAGAGGCGCTTTGCGGCGATCTCGAACGTGGTGCGCGTGCGCGTGGAGGGCTCGAAGAACAGATTGAAGACGCTCTTGCCGCGCAGCAGCGGCACCTTCTTGATGTCGCGCTCGGTCACGCCGGCGAACGACTCGGCGGTGGCGAGGATGCGTTCGATCGTCTCGCGCGGCAGCCCCTCGATCGAGAGCAGATGCCGCAGCCGGCCTTGCGCGTCGAGTTGCGGGTTAGCGGGCATCTTCCAGCTCGAAGCGCAGCCGCCCGTCGGCGTCGCGCCGCAGGCGCAGGCGCTTGTCCTCGGGCAGCTCGAGGCGCGCGCCGACGTGCTGCGCGCAGATCGGCAGCTGGCGCCCGCCGCGGTCGGCGAGCACCACGAGCGCGATCGAGCGCGGCCGGCCGTAGTCGAAGAGTTCGTTCATCGCCGCGCGCACGGTGCGTCCGGTGTAGAGCACGTCGTCGACGAGCAGGATGTCGCGCCCCTCGACGTCGAACGGGATGCGCGTGCGCTTGGGGTCGTGCTTCAAGCCCTGGCGCGCGTAGTCGTCGCGGTAGAACGCGATGTCCATCAGCCCGAGCGGAACCGACAGCCCGAGCATCGCGTGCAGCCGCTCGGCGAGCCAGGCGCCGCCGGTATAGAGCCCGATCATCGCCGTCTGCGGGCCGAGGCGCGCGCGCAGCTCGGCGGCGAGCGCCGGCAGCAGCGCCTCGGCATCCGGCAGCGCCGTCATCGCCCGCGCTCGCCGAAATACTGCTCGAGGATCACCGCCGCCGCGTGCGAATCGAGCCGGCGGGCGCGCGCAAGCGCCGCCGCGCGCCGCCCGCCCTCGGCCGCGCGCATGCGCGCCTCGGCCTCGAGCGAACTGTAGCGCTCGTCGACCAGCGCGACCGGCAGCCGGAAGCGCGCCGCGAGCTGGCGCGCAAAGCGCTCGGCGCGGCGTGTGAGCGCGTGGGGTTCGCCGCGTTCGGAAAGCGGGCGGCCGACGACGAGCGCCGACGGCGACCATTGGGCGACCAACCGCGCGAGCGCGTCCAGACGGCCGGCGCCGCGCGCGGCGCGGATCGGTTCCAGCGGATGCGCGATGCCGGTCGCCTGCTCGCCGACGGCGACGCCGATTCTCTGCAACCCGAAGTCGAAGGCGAGGACGGTGCCGGCGCCGCCCTCAGGCATGGCCCGCGACGTCGGCAAGCCGCGCATAGTCGAGCCCGAGCAGCTCCAGCGCCGCCGGCAGCCGCTCCTCGGCCGGAAGATCGAAGATGATCGCCTCCTGCGCCTCGACCGTGAGCCAGGCGTTCTGCTTCAGCTCGTGTTCGAGCTGGCCCGCCGCCCAGCCGGCGTAGCCGAGCGACACGAGCATCTTCTCCGGGCCCTCGCCGCGGCCGACCGCCTCCAGCACGTCGCGCGAGGTGGTGAGCCCGAGGCGGTCGCGCACGCGCAGCGTCGACTGCCAGTGGCCGGGCGGCATGTGCAGCACGAACCCGCGGTCGGTCTGCACCGGACCGCCGAAGTAGATCGGCGCGTCGGCGAGCTCGGTGTTGCGCATCGACAGCGACAGCCGCTCGAACAGCGTCTGCAGCGTCATGTCGAGCGGGCGGTTGACCACGATGCCGAGCGCGCCCTGCGCGCTGTGCTCGCACACCAGCGTCAGCGTCCTCGCGAAATACGGATCGACCATGTTCGGCATGGCGATCAGGAAGTGATACGTCAGATCGATCGAGGACATGCGCCGCACGATTCTACTCCAGCGCCCGCGGCGGGCACCGCTATACTTGCCCCGGGCCGTCCCTCGCCACGACCATGCGTCGCACCCTGCGCACCGCCGCGCACGCCTTGATGGCGCTCGTCCTCGCGGGCGGCTGGGTGTACCTCTACTGGCAGTCGGCGGCCGCGGACCTCGCCGCGGTGCGCAAGGCGCAGGCGAGCCTCGCGGAGCTGCGCGCGCTCGATGCGCGCTGGAACGATCAGCTGCTCGGCGCCGCGGCGCGCGCCGACCCCGCGCGCTTCTCGGACCTCGAGCGGCATCGGCTGCTCGGCGCGCGGCTCGAGGCGAGCGCGCTCGGCCTCGGCGAGCCCGCGCTCGGTGCGGCGCTCGCCGCCCTGCGCGCCGCGTTCGACGACAAGGCGGAGCGCCTTGCGCGCTACGGCGCGGCGCTCGAGGCGCTCGCGGCCGCAAGCGGCGAGCGCGGCCGGCTGGAGGCGACGGCCGAGGCGGCGCTTCAGGAGGCGTGGCTCGCGAGCACCGGCCCGCGCCTGGACCTCGTCGAGCGCACGCTCGGGCGCGCGTTCGACGCCGCGCTCGCGCACGCCGAGCTGCACCGCGCCTGGCTCCTCTACTACTCCGGGATCGTGCTCGCGGCGCTCGCGTTCGCGCTCTGGAGCGTCTTCGACAGCCGGCGCGCGCTCGATCGCGCGAACGCGCAGCTGCGCGAAGCGAACGAGACGCTCGAGGCGCGCGTGCGCGAGCGTACGCGCGAGCTGTCGGAGGCGCTCGCGCGACTGAAGGAGTCCGAGACGATGCTCGTGCACAGCGAGAAGATGGCCTCGCTCGGACAGATGGCCGCGGGGCTCGTGCACGAGGTGAACACGCCGCTCGCCTACGTCAAGGCGAGCATGGAAGCGGTGGCGAGGCGCACCCCCGAGCTCGAGCGACTGGTCGCCGACACCGAAGCGCTGCTTCGCCTGCTCGCGGCCGAGAATGCGAACGAGCGCGCGCTCGCCGATGCGTTCGCGAGCGTGCGCGCGCGGCTCGAGGCGCTGCGCGCGAGCGGCGCGCTCGCCGAGCTTGCGCGCCAGGCCGCCGACGGCCTGTTCGGCATCGGGCGCATCGTCGAGCTGATCGCGACGCTGAAGACGTTCAGCCGGCTCGATCGCGCCGAGTTCGCGCGCGCCGACCTGCACGAGGGACTGGAGAGCGCGCTGCGCATCGCGCGCCACCTGCTCGGGCGCCGCGAGGTGGTGAAGGACTTCGGGCGCATCGCGCCGGTCGCCTGCGCCGCGGCGCAGATCAACCAGGTCTTCCTCAACCTGATCGCGAACGCCGCGCAGGCGACCCCCGAGCAGGGCGGGCGCATCGCGCTTCGCACCTACATGCGCGACGCGCAGCACGTCGCGGTCGAGGTCGCCGACAACGGGCACGGCATCGCGCCGCAGGCGCTCGCGAGAATCTTCGACCCGTTCTTCACCACCAAGCCCGCCGGGCAGGGCACCGGCCTCGGACTGGCGATCAGCGACCGGATCGTTCGTGCGCACGGCGGCCGCATCGAGGTGCAGTCGGCCCCGGGCCAAGGCAGCCGCTTCACCGTGGTGCTGCCGCTCGTGCCGCCGGCGCCGGCCGCTGCGGCATGAGGATCGGTCGCTACGAGATCGCCGGCGAACTCGGGCGCGAAGGCGCAGCGCTCCTCTACCGCGGCCTAGACCCGGTCATCCGTCGGCCGGCCGTGGTGAAGGCGCTGCGCCGGGCGGCGCTTGCGCCCGAGGCGCTCGCGCGCGCGATCGAGGCCTTGCAGCGCGAGGCGCGCACCCTCGGGGCGCTTGCGCACCCGAACATCGTCGCGATCTACGAGTACGGCGAGGACGAGACCTTCGTCTGGATCGCGCGCGAGCGGGTCGAGGGCCGCACGCTCGCCGAGCACCTGGCCGGCGGCTGGCGGCCCGCGATCGAGCGGCTTCCGTCGGTGGTCGCCGACCTGCTCGAAGCGCTCGATCACGCGCACGCGCGCGGGATCGCGCACGGCGCGCTCTCGCCGCGCGAGCTTCTCGTTTCGGCGAGCGGCGCGGCGAAACTCGCCGGCTTCGGCGCGGCCTCCGGGCCGCTTGCGGCGGCGCAGGCGAACGCCTACTGCGCGCCGGAGCGCTTCGAGGGCGCCGCCGCCGACGAGCGCGCCGACCTCTACAGCGCGGGCGCGATCGTCTACGAGGTGCTCGCCGGCCGGCCGCCGTTCGTCGGCGCGGGCGAGGCGCTCGTTCGCGAGATCCGCGCGGGCGGCGCGCCGCCCGCGTCCACCTTCGAGCCGCGGCTTCCGGTGACGATCGACATGGTGCTCGCGCGCGCGCTCGCGCGCCGACCCGAGGCGCGCTATCGCAGCGCGCGCGAAATGCTCCAGGCGCTCGCCGAGGCCTTTCCCGGCGTCGCGCCCGCGCCGGTCGGAAATACGCAAGGGCTGCGCCTGACGGGAAACCTCGGCGCGCTGCGCCGCGCACTCGGCGCGGCGGCGGCGCCCCCGCCCGCCGCGCCGGCCGCGCCCGCGCCGCCGAAGCGGCCGCGCCTTCTGCTCGTCGACGACGAGGAACGGGTGCTCAACGCGCTGCGCGCGCTGCTCGGCGAGCGCTTCGAGATCGAGACCGCGACGAGCGGCGAGGAGGCGCTCGCGCGGCTGCAGGCGGGGCGTTTTCACGTGCTGGTGAGCGATCAGCGCATGCCCGGGATGGCGGGCGTCGAGCTGCTGCGCAGGGCGCGCGCGCTCGCGCCCGACACGGTGCGGCTGCTGCTCACCGGCTACGCGGACCTCGCCGCGATCGTCGGCTCGGTGAACGAGGGCGAGGTGTTTCGCTTTCTGTCGAAGCCCTGGCAGGACGAAGCGCTCTGCGCGACGCTCGCGGAGGCCGCCGACGTCGCGATCGCGCTCGAGGCGCTCGCGCTGCGCCCGGCCGCCGGTGCGGGCGCCGGCGCACTGCTCGTTCTGGGCGAGGAGGCGCTCGCGGGCAGCGTCCGCGCGCTCGCGCGCGACGCGTATCCGGTGCATCACGCGGCGCACGTGGAGGCGGCGCTCGCGGTCCTTGCGCGCGAGGAGATCGGCGTGCTGGTGTGCGACCTCGACGCCGCCGGGGGCGAACCGGCGGCGCTTCTCAAGGCACTCAAGCGCGCCGCGCCGAGCACGCAGCTCGTCGCGCTCGCCGCCGACGCCGACGCCGAGACGATCCTTGCGCTGATCAACGAGGCGCGCATCCTGCGGTTTCTCAAGAAGCCGCCCAACCTCGCGCTGCTCGGCGCAGCGCTCGCCGCGGCGCGCGAGCGCTACGGGCGCCTTGCGCAGGCGCCGGCGCTCGCGCGCATCGAGCAGGCGCAGCGCGCGCCGGAGTCGGAGGCGGTGCGCTCGCTCCTTTCCCGCATGCGCGCGCTCGGCGGCCGGCTCGCCGCGGCGCTACGGGCCTAGCGCCGCGCGCGGCTCAGATCTGCACCATCTCGAAGTCTTCCTTGCGCGCGCCGCATTCGGGGCAGGTCCAGTTGATCGGCACGTCCTCCCAGCGCGTGCCCGGCGCGATGCCTTCCTCCGGCAGGCCCTTTTCCTCGTCGTAGACGAAGCCGCAGATCAGGCACATCCACGTGCGGTACTGGACGACGTTCTCGGTCATCGGCGCGAGACGGTGCGTTAGAATGGGGCGCCCATTCTACCGAAAGCGTCGTACCGCCCGCGTGGCCGCGCGCCCGCCCGTCGTCGTCAGTTTCGCCGCTTCCGACCCGACCGCCGGCGCCGGCGTGCAGGCCGACCTGCTCGCGATCGCCGCGCTCGGCGGCCATCCGGCGACGGTCGTCACCGCGCTCACGGTGCAGGACACGCGCGGCGTGCACGCGCTGCGCGCGGTCGAGCCCGACTGGGTCGAAGCGCAGGCCGCGCGGCTGCTCGCCGACCTCCCGGTGCGCGCCTTCAAGATCGGGGTGCTCGGCTCGGCGGCGAACGCGGACGCGGTCGCGCGCATCCTCGCCGCGCACCCGCAGGTGCCGCTCGTCGTCGATCCGGTGCTCGCCTCGGGACGGGGCGATGCGCTCGCCGACGAGGCGACCGTCGCGGTGCTGCGCAAGGCGCTGCTTGCGCGCGCGACGGTGGCGACCCCGAACAGCCTCGAGGCGCGGCGACTCGCCGGGTGTGGGCCGCAGACGCCGCTCGATGAGTGCGCAGCGCGGCTCGTCGAGGCGGGCTGCCGCTACGTGCTCGTCACCGGCACGCACGAGCCGGGGGCGAAGGTGGTGAATACGCTCTACGGCCCGGCCGGCGCGGTCCGCGCCGATGTCTGGCCGCGCCTGCCGGGCGAGTACCACGGCTCGGGCTGCACGCTCGCGGGCGCGCTCGCCGCCCTGCTCGCGCGCGGGGTCTCGGTGCCGGAGGCGGTGCGCGAGGCGCAGGCCTACACCTGGCGTGCGCTCGCGGCCGGCTACCCGGCCGGCGCCGGCCAGCGGCTGCCCGACCGGCTCTTTTCCTTGCGGGCGCACGACCCGGAACATGCTGCGCGGGCTGTACGCGATCACGCCTGAGTGCGCCGACACCGCGCGGCTCGAAGCGCTCGTTGCGCGCGCGCTCGAGGGCGGCGCGCGGCTCGTGCAGTATCGCGCGAAATCGCTCGCGCGCGAGGCGCGGCTTGCGCAGGCGCGCGCGCTCGTTCGGCTTGCGCGCCGGTACGGGGCGCGGCTCATCGTCAACGACGACGCGGCGCTCGCGCTGCAGGCCGACGCCGACGGCGCGCACCTAGGGCGCGAGGACGGCGATCCGGCCGCCGCGCGCGCGCTGCTCGGCGCGCGCATCCTCGGCGTCTCCTGCTACGACTCGCTCGAGCGCGCCCGCGCCGCGGCCGCAGCCGGCGCCGACTACCTCGCCTTCGGCTCGGTGTTTCCTTCGCCGACCAAGCCGCAGGCGGTGCGCGCGCCGCTCGCGCTCTTTGCCGCCGCGCGGCCGCTCGGCCGGCCGCTGGTGGCGATCGGCGGCATCACGCTCGAGAACGCCCGCCAGGCGATCGACGCCGGCGCCGATTGCCTCGCGGTGATTTCGGCGCTTTTCGAGGCGCCGGACGTGGCGGGCGCCGCGCGCGCGTTCTGCCGCCTGTTCGACGTCCCTGCGCGCGCGCCCGCATGAGCAGCCGCAACGCCGAGCTTTTCGCGCGCGCGCAGCGCTCGATTCCGGGCGGCGTCAATTCGCCGGTGCGCGCCTTCCGCGCCGTCGGCGGCACGCCCCCCTTTCTCGTGCGCGGCTTCGGCGCGCACGTCTGGGACGCCGACGGCCGCCGCTACATCGACTACGTCGGCTCCTGGGGTCCGATGCTCGTCGGCCACACGCATCCGGCGGTGGTCGAGGCGGTGCAGGCGGCGGCGGCGAACGCGCTCTCGTTCGGCGCGCCGACCGAAGCCGAGGTCGTGCTCGCCGAGACGCTGCGACGGCTCGTGCCTTCGCTCGAGCTCGTACGGCTCGTGTCCTCGGGGACCGAAGCGACGATGACGGCGATTCGCCTTGCGCGCGGCGCGACCGGCCGCGACCTGATCGTCAAGTTCGACGGCTGCTACCACGGCCACGCCGACAGCCTGCTCGTGAAGGCGGGTTCGGGCGCGCTCACCTTCGGCCACCCGAGTTCGGCGGGCGTGCCGGCCGCGACCGCGGCGGCGACGCTGGTCCTCGACTACAACGACATCGCGCAACTGGAGCGCGCGTTCGCCGAGCGCGGCGCCGAGATCGCCTGCGCGATCGTCGAGCCGGTCGCCGGCAACATGAACCTGGTGCTGCCGCAGCCCGGGTTTCTCGCGCGGCTGCGCGAACTGTGCACCCGGTACGGCGCGCTGCTCGTCTTCGACGAGGTGATGACCGGTTTTCGCGTCGCCCTCGGCGGCGCGCAGGCGCGCTACGGCGTGCGGCCCGACCTCACCACGCTCGGCAAGGTGATCGGCGGCGGGCTGCCCCTTGCCGCGGTCGGCGGCGCGCGCGCGATCATGGAAAAGCTCGCCCCGCTCGGACCGGTCTATCAGGCGGGCACGCTCTCGGGCAATCCGGTCGCGGTCGCCGCAGGGCTCGCGACGCTCGCGCTCGTCGAGGCGCCGGGCTTTCTCGAGCGCGTCGAGCGCACAACGCGCGCGCTCGTCGAGGGGCTCGTGGCCGAAGCGAAGGCGGCGGGCGTGCCGTTTTCCGCGCAATCGGCGGGCAGCATGTTCGGCCTGTACTTTCGCCCCGAGCCGCCGCGCAACCTCGCCGAGGCGATGCAGTGCGACCGCGAGCGCTTCAACCGGTTCTTCCACGCCATGCTCGAGCGCGGCGTGTACCTTGCGCCTTCGGCCTACGAGGCGGGGTTCGTCTCGGGCGCGCACGGCGAAGCCGAGATCGCCGAGACGCTCGCGGCCGCGCGCGCGGCGTTCGCCGCGCTATAGCAGGAGCAGCGTCGCAAGACCGAGGAAGATGAAGAAGCCGCCGGAGTCGGTGCAGGCGGTGATCAGCACCGAGGAACCGAGCGCCGGATCGCGTGCAAGGCGCGCGCGCACATAAGGGATCGCGACCCCCATGCCGGCGGCCAAGAGCAGCGTGAGCAGCATCGCGAGCGCCATCACGCCGCCGAGCGCCGCATTGCCGTAGATCGCCCAGGTGACCGCACCGAGCATCCCGCCCCAGATCACGCCGTTCAGCGTCGCGACGCCCAGTTCCTTTGCGATCAGCTTCGGCCAGTAGCCGGGCTGGATCTGGCCGAGCGCGAGCGCGCGCACGATCATCGTGATCGTCTGGTTGCCGGAATTGCCGCCGATGCCGGCGACGATCGGCATCAGGGCGGCGAGCGCCGCCAGGCGCTCGATCGAGCCCTCGAAGATGCTGATCACGCGCGAGGCGACGAACGCGGTCACCAGGTTGATCGCGAGCCAAGACCAGCGGTTGCGAAAGCTCGCCCAGGCGCTCGCGAAGATGTCCTCCTCGCCCGAGAGCCCGGCCTCGGCGAGTTGCGCCTCGGCGCTCTTTTCGCGGATGTGATCGACCACCGCATCCACGGTGAGCCGGCCGATCAGCCGACCGAAATGGTCCACCACCGGCGCCGACACCAGGTCGTAGCGCTCGAAGGCGCGCGCCGCCTCCTCGGCCGACTCCTCCGGGTGGAGCTTGACGCTTTCGGGCACCATCACCGTGCGCACCTCGGCCGCGAGGTCGCTCACGATCAGGCGCGCAAGCGGCAGCGTGCCGCGCAGCTTGCCTTCGCGGTCGATGACGAAGAGCTGGTCGGTGTGGTTCGGCAGCTCGTCCATGCGGCGCAGATAGCGCGTCACCGCCTCGAGCGTGACGTCCTCGCGCACCGTCACCTGGTCGAAGTCCATGAGCGCCCCCACCGTCCCTTCGGCGTAGGACATCGCCGCGCGCAGCCGCTCGCGCTCCTCCTGCGGCAGCGCGCGGATGACGTCCTCGATCACCTCTTCGGGAAGATCCGGCGCGAGGTCGGCGATCTCGTCGGCCTCGAGCGCCTCGGCGGCGGCGACGAGCGCCTTCGAGTCCATGGTGGCGATCAGCGAATCGCGCACCGCCTCCGAAAGCTCGAGCAGGATCTCGCCTTCGCGTTCCGGCGGAACCAGCTTCCAGAGCGCAAGGCGCTCCTCCGGCGGCAGCGACTCGAGGACGAAGGCGGCGTCGGCCGGGTGCAGCCGCTCCAGTTCCGCGCGCAGCTCTTCGGGGCTGCGCCGCTCGGCGAGCCGCGCGCGCACCGCGCGCAGCGCCTGCGCGAGGTGCTCCAGTTCCAGACGCGTCTGCGGCTCGCTCACGGCCTCAAGGGATGCGCGCCGCCGGCATGCGCGCGAGGATCGCCGCGCGGCGCTCGGCGATGTAAGGGGTGAGCCGCCCGCGCGCGTAGCGCCGCGGCGCAGGAAGAATCGCGGCGAGGTAGGCCGCCTGCTCGGGCGTGAGCGCCGCGGCGCTCGTCGCGAAGTGGTGGCGCGCGGCGGCTTCGGCGCCGAACACCCCCTCGCCCCACTCGGCGACGTTCAGATAGAGCTCGAGGATGCGACGCTTCGGCATCGCCGCCTCGAGCATCGCGGTGATCGCCGCTTCCTGCGCCTTGCGCACCCACGAGCGCTCGCCCGAAAGGAAAAGGTTTTTCGCGAGCTGCTGGCTGATCGTGGACGCCCCGACGACGATGCGGCCGCGCCGTTCGTTCTTCTCCATCGCGCGCGAAATCGCCTCCCAGTCGAAGCCGTCGTGGTCCATGAACTTCGCGTCCTCGGCGGCGACCACCGCGCGCTTGAGGTGCACCGAGATGCGTTCGTACTCGACCCAGGCGTGCGCAAGGCGCGCCGCCGGATCGCGCGCGCGCAGCTCCGCAAGGCGCCGCTCCATGAAGGCGGTCTGCGAGGGGTTCGCCGTGCGCCAGGCGAGCACGTGCGCAAAATACCAGCCCTGCAACGCGACGACGAAGAGCGCCGCCGCGCCGAGGGCATAGCCGAGACCTTTTGCCGCGCGCGAAAGCCATCGGGCGCGGCCCCGGGTCCTAGCCCGCACGCAGCGCCGCGAGCACGGCGGCCGTCGGCGGCCGCACGCCGCGCCAGACGAGGAACGCTTCGGCCGCCTGCTCGACGAGCATGCCGAGGCCGTCCGCGGTGCGCGCGCCGGCGGCGCGCGCGGCGGCGAGAAACGGCGTGTCGCGCCCGTAGACCATTTCGTAGGCGAGCACCTGCGGCGCGAACACGCCCTCGGGAAGCGGCGGCATCTCGCCCGAAAGGCCGGCGGAGGTCGCGTTCACCACCAGATCGAAACGCTCGCCGGCGAACGCGTCGTAGCCGCCCCCGCGCGCCGGGGGAAAGCGCTCGGCGAGCGCGCGCGCGCGCTCGGCGCTGCGGTTGGCGATCGCGAGCGCGGCGCCGGCGGCAACCAGCGGGCCGGCGACGCCTTGCGCGGCGCCGCCCGCGCCGGCGAGGAGCACGCGTTTTCCGGCGATCGCGAACCCGAGGTTCTTTTCCAGATCGGTCACCAGGCCGACCCCGTCGGTGTTGTCGCCGAAGATCTCGGTCTCGCCGTCGAAGCGCAGCGTGTTCACCGCGCGCGCGGCGCAGGCCCGGGCGCTTCGCGCGGTGCAGAGCGCGAACGCCTCCTCCTTGAACGGCAGCGTGACGTTCGCGCCCCGGCCGCCGGCGGCGCGAAACGCCGCCACGGTGCGCGCAAAGCCATCGCGCGGCGCCTCGATCGCGACGTACTCGATCGCCTGGCCGGTCGCGCGCGCGAATTCGGCGTGGATCCAAGGCGATTTCGAGTGGGCCACCGGGTTGCCGATGACCGCGTAGCGATCGCGCATCTGCCGTCCTAGCGCGCCTCGGTCCAGATCCGATCGCCCTGACCGAAGAACCAGGTGCGGGTGATGACGAGGAGATCGGTGTCCTTGCGGATCTCCGGAGGAAACGCGGCAAACGGCGCCGCGAGGCGAACGATCTGGAATGCCGCCTCGTCGAGGACTTTCAGTCCCGAGGAGCGATCGAGCTCGACCGACTCGACCGAGCCGTCCGGGCGGATCGTCACCGTCAGGCGCAGGTTCCCATAGAGCCGTCCGCGCGCCTCGGCCGGGTAGTGCAGCGTGCCGATGCGCTCGATCTTCGCGCGCCATTCCTCTTCGTAGAGCGCGAAGCGGTATTCGGTGGCGCTTGCGCCGATGAAGCGCTTGCGCGGCCGCTTCTGGTATTCCTCCAGCCGCTTGTCGATCTGCGCCTGCAGCCGCATCGCCGCGAGCGCGAGGTCGGCCAGGTCGCGGCCGGCGGGCGGCGCCGGCTCGGCAGCCGGCGCCGCGCGCGTCGGCTCGGGCGCAACTGTCGCCGCCTCCGCCTGCGCGCGCGCAAGAAGCTGCTGCTGGCGCGCTTCGAGCGCCTCGAGGCGCTTTTCCGCCTCGGCGAGATCGCGGCCGGGCGCGCGCGGCTCGGCGACCGGAAGCGGCGTGCGCGCGCGCCGGTTCTCCTCCACCGTGCCGCCGCCGTCGAGGTTCGCCTGTGCGAGCGCGTCGGCGCGCGCAGGCTTTTCGCGCGTGCGCGCGTTGACGAGCACCACGTCGAGCGGCGGCTGTGCCGGCGCAAAGCGCAGCGTCTCGGGAAACCGGAAGTGCACCGCGAGCAGCATCGCGTGCAGCGCGACCGACACCGCCACCGAGCCGGCGAGCAGCCGCGTGCGACGGTCGAGCCCGTTCCAGTACTCGCGCGGATCGACCAGCAGCACCGCCGCGTTGGCCGTCAAAGAAGCCTCCGCAAGATTCTTGTGGCGCCCGGTATTTTAGGGGCAACGGCGCAACGCGCGCCGCCTCAGGCGGCCGCGAGCGTCTCGCGCCAGACGCAGTCGGCGGCGAGCGCGACGAGATCGATGCCGCGCACCGCGAGGCGAACGCGCGCGCCCGGGGCGAGCGCCGGAAGCGAGGGCACGCGCACGACGAGCGGGATCGCCGCGAGCCGCGCCGCCCCTTCGCGCACCACGCTCGCCTCGGCTTCGGCGACGCGCTCCTGCTCGAGCCACTTCAGGCACCAGTACTGCTCGAGCGTGCGCTGGTGCTCGTCGATGCGCGCGGCGGCGGTCTCGAAGGCGCGCATCGCCGCGAGCAGCGCCTCGGAGTTGCGCGCGAACGGCGGCCGTCGGCCTTCGAGCGCGGCGACGAGCTGCCACTGGTTGACGAGGTCGAGATAGCGGCGCAGCGGCGAGGTGAGCCAGGCGTAGCAGGCCACCCCGAGCGCCTCGTGCGGCTCGGGATGGACCGACAGGCGCACCTTGCCGGCGCCTTGCGCGCGGTAGATCGCGGCGACGTCCCGCTCGGCGAGCAGCTCGCCCCAGGTGCTGTTCGCGAGGATCATCAGCTCGGAGACGAGCTTGTCGAGCGGCGCGCCGCGCCGTCGGGGCTCGATCGCGACGCGCCCGTTCTCGACGCGAAACACGTAATCGGTCGCACCGGGCGGCGCCGCCGGCCGGCCGCGACGCGCTTCGAGCGCCTCGGCGAAGCGCCACAGCAGTCGCAGCTCCTCCTCGAACGCGAGCCCGCGCGACTCGCCTGCGGCGAAGGCGTCGTTGAGCGCGTCGTAGTCGCCGTGACGCAGGTTGGCGGCGATCGGCACGCGCTCGATGCGGCTCGTGCGCCCGCGCACGCGCCAGTCCTCGGGCGAAACCGTGAGGTAGAGCGAGATCGCGGGGCGCGGCGCGCCGGCGGCGAGCGTGCTCGCGGCGATCGCGTCCGCCGGCAGCATGGTGTATTTGCGGTCGGGAAAATACGCCGTCGCGAGCCGCTCGCGCGCGATCGCGTCGAGCGCCGAGCCGGGCGCGAACGCGAGCGCGGGCGCGGCGATGTGGATGCCGATTCTCAGCTCGCCGCCCGCGAGCCGCGCGACCGAGAACGCGTCGTCGATTTCGGTCGTGCCGGCGTCGTCGAGCGTGAAGGCGCGCACCTCGGCCGTCGGCAGGTCCGCCGGCGGCGCCGGCGGCTCGTGCGGCGCAAAGTCCGTGCCGCGCGGAAAAAACTCGTGGAGAAAGCGGCCGAGGTGATAGTCGTGCGGCGAGGCGAGCACCCCGCAGCGCAAGAGCAGCCGCGCGGCATCGAGCCCGGTGTCGCGGCAGGCCTGCTCGAGGGCCTTCGTCTCCGGCTTGTTGCGGTCGGGCGCATAGAGCAGCTCGTCGCGCAGGCGCGCGATCTCCGGCGGACACTCGAAGCGCGCAAGGCGCGCCGCCCACCCGGCGATCGTCTCGAGCAGGCGCCGCTTCTTTTCGAGCGCCGCGAGCGCGAGCCTCAGCGTGTCCTCGGGCGCGCGGCGGAACCGGCCGCGGCCGCGGCGGTGGAAATAGACCGGCGCCGAATGCAGCTTGAGCAGCACGCCGGCCGCTTCCACCGGCGTCGGCTCGCGCCCGACGTATTCGCGCGCGAGCTCGAGGTAGCCGAACTCCTCGTCGCCGCAGCATTGCCAGAGAAAGTCGGCATCGAGCGTCGCGGCGTACGCCTCGGCCGCGGCGAGCAGGGCCGCCGGTGCCGGTTGCTCGAACTCGAGCAGCACGTTCGCCGCCTTCACCTTCGTGCGCCTGCCGTGCGGGCTTTCCACCTGCAGGGAAGCCGGCGCGCGCGCGAGCACCGCGCCGACCTTGAACTCGCCCTGCTCCTCGTACAGGACGTTCACGGCCGCGGCGCGAGGTCTGCGAAGGCGAGGATGCGCGCGAGATGCTCCGGAAAGCTCGCGAGCGTGTGATCGCCGCCGTCGCGCACGACCATGCGGGCGCCCTCGTATTTTCGCGCCGCCTCGCGCCAGTCGAGCACCTCGTCGCCGGTCTCGAGGAGCAGCAGGTAGCGTTCGGGATCGACCCGCTCGACGGCGAGCCGGCGCCAGCCCTCGAGGTGCTCGCGCGTAAGAAGGTAGGTCTCGCCGGTATAGAGGTTGCGCTGCGGGCCGAGCAGCGCCGCAAGTCCGATCCAGGGGCGCACCGCCGGCTGAATCAGCACCGCACGAAGGTCGTATTTCTCGGCCGCCCAGGTGGCGTAGAAGCCGCCGAGCGAACTTCCGACGAGGACCGGCTTTGCGCCTGCGTCGCGCACGATCTCCGCTTCGATCGTGTGCACCGCCTCCTCCGGCAGGTGCGGAAGCGCCGGGCAGGCGTAGCGCTCGCCGAGCCCTCGTTCCTCCAGGTACGCCTTGAGAAGGCGCGCCTTGTGCGAGGCGGGCGAGCTGTTGAAGCCGTGCAGGTAAACGAGCCGGGAGGTCATCGCGCAGCGAGCGCCGCGAGCAGCTTTTCGTGGATGGCGCCGAAACTGCCGTTCGACATCACGAGGATCCGGTCGCCGGGCGTCGAGTCCCGGACGACGTGGTCGATCAGGCGCTCGAGCTCGCGCTCGCAGCGCGCGCGCGCCCCGAGCGAAGCGAGGGCCTCCTTCGCATCCCAGCCGATTCCGGCGGTGTGCACGTAGACGCGATCGGCGGCGGCGAAGCTCTCGGCGAGGGCGTCTTTCCAGACGCCCCGCTTCATCGTGTTCGACCGGGGCTCGAACACCGCGAGGATTCTGCCGCCCGGCATCTCGCGGCGCATCGCCTCGAGCGTCGCGCGGATCGCGCTCGGGTGATGCGCAAAATCGTCGTAGACGGAAACGCCGGCCGCCGTGCCGCGAAGCTCCAGCCTGCGGCGCACGCCCCGGAAACTTTGGAGCGCCTCGATCGCCGCCTCAGGCCGCACGCCCACGTGCCGCGCGGCAGCGAGCGCGGCGAGCGCGTTCAGACGGTTGTGCGCGCCGGGAAGCGCAAGCCGCAATCGTCCGATCGGCCTGCCCCGCCAGGCGACCTCGAAGGCGCCGTCTGAGTCCGGCTCGGAAGCTTCCCAGCCGCCGGGTACACCGAACCTCTCCACCGGCGTCCAGCAGCCCATCGCGAGCACCCGTTCGAGCGCGCGGTCCTTGCCGTTCGCGACGATCAGACCGGATGCCGGCACGGTCCTCACCAAGTGGTGGAATTGCCGCTCGATCGCCGCAAGATCGTCGAAAATGTCCGCATGGTCGAACTCGAGGTTGTTCAGCACCAAGGTTCTCGGGCGGTAGTGGACGAACTTCGAACGCTTGTCGAAGAAAGCGGTGTCGTACTCGTCCGCCTCGATCACGAAGAATTCCGAGTCGCCGGTCTCGGCCGAAACGCCGAAGTCGAGCGGGACGCCGCCGACGAGAAACCCGGGCCGCTTGCCGGCGCGCGAGAGTATCCACGCGAGCATCGCGCTCGTCGTGGTCTTTCCGTGGGTCCCGGCCACAGCGAGTACCCACTTCCCGAAAAGGACATGCTCCGCAAGCCACTGCGGACCCGAGGTGTAGCGTTCGCCGCGGTCGAGGATCGCTTCCATGAGCGGGTTCCCGCGTCGCACGACGTTTCCGATCACCCAGAGGTCGGGCGAAAGCCGGATCTGCTCGGCCCCGTAGCCTTCGATCGGCTCGATGCCGAGCGCGACGAGTTGCTCGCTCATCGGGGGATAGATGCCGCTGTCGCATCCGGTCACGCGGTGTCCGGCCGCGCGCGCGAGCGCCGCGATGCCGCCCATGAACGTGCCGCAGATGCCGAGGATGTGAAGGTGCACGTGGACCGCGACCGCCGCGCGCGGGCGATCGAGGGCGCGATTCTACGCGAGCGACCGCGCTATAGAATCCGCGCCACCGCCCGGACGGAAGACGCCGTGCCGATTCGCCGCAAGCAGCTTCGGGAAATGAGCACCCGGGCCCGCATCGCCGCCGTCGCTGCACGGTTGATGGCCGAGGACGGGATCGACGATTTCGCCCTCGCGAAGCGCAAGGCGGCGCGGCTGGTCGGGGTGGCCGCGCGCGAATCGTTGCCCGCGAACGCGGAGATCGAGCAGGCGCTGCACGCCTACCGCGCGCTCTATCAGGCCGAAGAGCACGCCGAGCGCATCGCCGCGTTGCGTCGGCTCGCGCTCCAGGCGATGGAGCTGCTCGCGCCCTTTCATCCCTATCTCACCGGACCGGTGCTCGCCGGCACCGCAGGCCCGTACGCGGCAATCGAGCTAGAGCTCTTTCCCGACAATCCGAAAGAGGTCGAGCTGTTCCTGTTGGAGCGGCGCCTCGCGTACGAAACCGCCGAAGGCCGTCGTTTCAGCGGCGATCGGGTGCACGCGGTGGCAGAACTCACCCTCGACTGGCAAGGCTCCCCGCTCAGGCTCTCGGTGTTCGATCGTCGGGACGAGCGAGTGGCGCTCAGGAAAACGCAAGCCGGTCGCGTGCCGGAACGCGCCGGAATCACCGAAGTCGCGAACCTCATCGGCCGAGATGCCGCTTCTTCGCCGTAGA
>JAOAFL010000064.1 GCA_026416295.1 Burkholderiales bacterium
CGCCGCAAGGCCCTGCACGAGCCCGAGCTTTGCCGCCTCCTTCGGCGTCATCGTGCGCCCTTCGACGAGGTAGGGAAAGGCGCCTTGCAGCCCGAGGAGCCGCGTCATCTTGACCGTTCCGCCCGCCCCTGGGAGCAGCCCGAGCGTCACCTCGGGCAGCCCCAGCCGGATCGCGTCGTCGTCGAGCGCCACGCGGCAGTGCGCGCAGAGCGCGATCTCCCAGCCGCCGCCGAGCGCCGCCCCCTCGATCGCGGCGACGACCGGACGGCCGAGCGTTTCCAGCGCGCGCAGGTCCTTCTTGATTCGCTCGATCCAGCGAAAGACCTTCGGCCCGTCCTCCGGGCCGAACGCGAGCACATCCTTCAGCTCCGCCCCGGCGAAGAAGGTTTTCTTTCCCGAGGCGAGGATGACGCCGCGGGTATCGTCCTTTTCGCGCTGCAGGCGCTCGACTGCGTCGTGAAACGCCTGCTCCCAGGCGGCGGTCATGGTGTTCACCGCCGCCCCGGGCGCATCGAACGTGAGCGTGACGATGCCTTCGGCGTCTTTTTCCCAGCGGATCGGGGCGCTATCCATCACAGCCGCTCGATGATCGTGGCGATGCCCATGCCGCCGCCGACGCAGAGGGTCGCGAGGCCGTAGCGGAGCTTGCGCCGCTCGAGCTCGTCTAGGAGCGTGCCGAGGATCATCGCGCCGGTCGCCCCGAGCGGATGGCCCATCGCGATCGCGCCGCCGTTCACGTTCACGATCTCTTCGGGAACGCCCGTCTCCTTCATGAACTTCATCGGCACCACCGCGAAGGCCTCGTTCACCTCGAAAAGGTCGATGTCCTCGATCCGCAGCTTCGCTTTCGCGAGCGCCTTGCGGGTCGCCGGCATCGGGCCGGTAAGCATGATCGTGGGGTCAGAGCCCGAAAGCGCCGCCGCGACGATGCGCGCCCGGGGCTCGAGGCCGAGCGCCCGGCCCTTTTCTTCGCTCCCGATCAGGACGGCGGCAGCGCCGTCCACGATCCCCGAGGAATTCCCGGCGGTGTGCACGTGACGGATCCGCTCGACCTCCGGATAGCGCTGGATCGCGACCGCGTCGTAGCCCATCGCGCCCGCCTCCTCGAACGAGGGCTTGAGCGCAGCGAGCGCCTCCATCGTCGTCTGCGGGCGAATCAATTCGTCGTGGTCGAGGATCACGTCGCCGAGCGCGTCTTTTACCGGCACGATCGAGCGCGCAAAGCGCCCCGCTTCGCGCGCCGCGGCCGCACGCTGGTGCGACCGGAGCGCGTAGGCGTCGACCGCCTCGCGCGAGAAGCCTTCGAGGGTCGCGATCAGGTCGGCGCTCACGCCCTGCGGGATGAACGCAGTGTCGAACGCGGTCTCGGGGTCGCAGGCCCAGGGGCCGCGGTCGGTGCCGAGCGGCACGCGCGACATCGACTCGACGCCGCCTGCGACCACCAGCTCCTCCCAGCCCGAGCGCACTTTCTGCGCGGCGACGTTCACCGCCTCCAGTCCCGACGCGCAGAAGCGGTTGAGCTGCACGCCGGCGGCGCGGAAATCCCAGCCGGCGGCGAGCGCCGCGGTCTTCGCGATGCAGCTTCCCTGCTCGCCCACCGGCGTCACGCAACCCATCACCACGTCGTCCACCTCGGCGGTGTCGAGGTCGTTGCGGCGCGCGAGCTCCTTCAGGATCCCCGCGAGCAGCGCGACCGGCTTCACCTCGTACAGCGCCCCGCTCGATTTCCCGCGCCCGCGCGGGGTGCGGATCGCATCGAAGATCATCGCTTCCGGCATCGTCCGAACCTCCTTGCCCGAATTTCCGGCGCCCGGCCGGGCCGGCGCCGCGCGCCTACTCCTCCGCGAGCCCGAGCGAGCGCGAGATCAGCTCCTTCATGATCTCGTTCGTGCCGCCGTAGATGCGCTGCACGCGCGCATCCACGTACGCCTGCGCGATCGGGAACTCCCACATGTAGCCGTAGCCGCCGTGAAGTTGCAGGCACGCATCCACGACGCGGCCTTCGGCCTCGGAAGCCCAGTATTTCGCCATCGAGGCGGTGGCGGCGTCGAGCTTGCCCTGCATCATCAGTTCGATACAGCGGTCGACGAAGACGCGCGTCACCGCGACCTCGGTCGCCACCTCGGCGAGCCGGAAACGCGTCGTCTGAAAAGCCGCGACCGGCCGGCCAAAGGCGCGCCGCTCGTTCACGTACCGGATCGTCCAGCCGAGCGCCGCCTCCGCTTTTGCCGCCGCAGCGATCGCGATCTGGAGGCGCTCCCACGGAAGCTCCTGCATGAGGTACACGAACCCGCGGTTCTCCTCGCCGAGCAGGTTCTCGGCCGGCACCTCGACCTCGTCGAAGAAGAGTTCCGCGGTGTCCTGGCCTTTGAGGCCGATCTTCTTCAGGCGCTTTCCCTTGCGAAAGCCCTTCATCGAGGTGTCGACGACGAGGAGGCTCGTACCCTTCGCGCCCTTCGCCGGATCGGTCTTCGCCACCACGATGACGAGGTCGCAGTTCCAGCCGTTGGTGATGAACGTCTTCGAGCCGCTGACGATGTAGCGGTCGCCGCGGCGCACCGCGACCGTCCTCACCGCCTGAAGGTCCGATCCCGCGCCCGGCTCACTCATCGCGATGGCGCCGATCATCTCGCCCGAAGCCATCTTCGGCAGGTACCTGCGCTTTGCCGCCTCGGTGCCGTAGTGAAGCAGGTACGGCGCGACGATCTCCGAGTGCAGCCCCCAGCCGAGCGAGGAGTTGTTGATGCGCGCCTGCTCTTCCATCAGCACGACGCTGAAGAGCCGGTCGGCGCCCGCACCGCCGTACGCTTCCGGCATGCTCGCGCACAAAAACCCCTGCGCGCCGGCCTTCTTCCAGACCTCGCGGTCCACGTAGCCCTGCTCCTGCCAGCGCTCGTCGTGCGGCACGACCTCCGCTTCCAGAAACCGCCGCACGGTCTCGCGGAAGGTCTCGTGCTCGGGCCTGAACAGGGTGCGAGGGATCATGGGGTCGGGATCGAGAAGGCGACCGAATTCTACCGCGCGGCATGCTCTTTGGAGCCCGCCGGTGCAGGGCCTCAGGCGCTCCGCAGCCGTTCGTGCGCGAGACTCAGCTGCCGATCAGGATGCGAAACGGCGTCCGGCCGCGGATGCGGTACACCGAAAAATCGCGCTGGTCTATGGTCGCGATCGCGCGCACGCCGGTGCGCTCGGCGAGCGCGATCAAGGTCGCATCCGCGTAGTCGCACGGCAGCTCGGCATAGCGCGCGAGGATGCGCGCGAGCGCCAGATAGTCGAAAACCGGCTCGATGCGCAGCAGCCGCGCACGCCGGGCACGCTCGAACCAGGCAAGCGCCGCGCGCTGGTGCGGCGCGGAAGCGGCGAGCACATAGGCCGTTTCCGTGACCACCGCCTCGCTCGTGAGCAACTCGCCGCGGAAGCTCCGGAACCACTCGACCGCTCGCTCGTGCCAGCGGTCGGCGCGGTTGACCAATGCGACGACCGCGCCGGTGTCAACGAGCGCGCGGTCCACGAAACGCCCGCTGCGCCAGTTCCCTTACGCGGTCGGCCTGAATCTGCGCGATGCCTTTCTCGGGGATGAGGTCCGCCGCAAGGCTCCAGGCGTCCCGCCCGCCCGTTTCGCGGTCGAGAAATCGCTCGAGCGCGCGCACGATGGCGCTGGAACGCGTCACCCCCCGCCGCGCGCAATAGTCGGCGAGCTTCTGCTCCACGCGAGGCGGAATACGGGCGTTCACCGTCCGACGCACCGAGATCCCCGGGATTGCAATACAAACGTCTGCGATTGTATCACGCTGGCACGGCGCTCGGCGGCTGGCGGCGTGCCGAGCCTTCAGGCCGCTTGCGCCGGCACCGCAAAGCCCTCGATGAACCGCAGCCAGACCCTGAGCGCGACCGCGACATCGTCCTCGCTCACCGACTCGGCCGGGTTGTGGCTGACGCCCGCCCGGCAGCGCACGAAGAGCATGCCGATGTCGCAAAGCGCGCGCATCGCCATGCCGTCGTGCCCCGCGCCGCTCGGAAGCCTGCGCACCGCAAGGCCTTCTGCGTCGATCGCCGCGGCGATCGCCTCCTGCATCCAGGGTGCGCATTCGGCGACCGGCTCGTCGTGCAGCTTCGTCGCCGAAAGGCGCACGCCGCGCCTTGCGCAGATCGCCTTCATCTCCTCGAGCAGCTCGCGCACCGCCGCGGCGCGCTTTTCGTCCGAGGGCGAGCGAAGGTCGAGCGTGAACCGCGCCCGGCCCGGAATCACGTTCATCGCGCCGGGAAGCGCTTCCAGTATCCCGACTGTGGCGACGACATCCGGGTCGGCGGCCGCGCGCGACTCGACCGCGAGCGCGCACTCTGCGGCCGCGGCGAGCGCATCGCGCCGCAGCCGCATCGGCACGGTGCCGGCGTGGCCGGCGACGCCCTCGATCTCCAGCCGGTAGCGCGTCGCACCGGCGATCGCGGTGACCACCCCGACGGGCAGCCCTTCGGCTTCCAGCACCGGCCCCTGCTCGATGTGAAGCTCGGCGTAGGCGAGCACCGAGCCCCTCGGGCGCGCGGCCTCGCCGATCCGCGCCGGATCCAGCCCGAAGGCGCGCATCGCATCGGCAAGCCGCATGCCCTCGCGGTCGGTCGCCTCGAGCGCCGCCGGATCGAACGTGCCCGCGACCGCCTTGCTGCCGAGAAAGGTGGTACCGAAGCGAACGCCTTCCTCGTCCGCGAATCCGACCACCTCGATCGCGAACGGAAGCCTTGCGCCGGCCGCGTCGAGCGCGTGCACGCACTCGATGCCGGCGAGCACCCCGAGGATGCCGTCGTAGCGCCCGGCGTCGCGCACGGTATCGAGGTGCGAGCCGATCATGAGGCAGGGCAGATCGTCGCGCTCGCCCTCGTAGCGGCCGACGCAATTGCCCACGGCATCGAGCCCCGCGCGCATGCCCGCCTCGCGCATCCAGCCGAGCACCGCTTCGTTCGCGGCGCGCTGCTCGGGCGACAGATACACGCGCGTCACGCCCCCGGCCAGCTCGGAGAAGCGCGCGAGCGCGTCGGCGCGCTGCATCACCCGTGATGCCGAAAGGTACCGCGCCGCGGCGCCCGGCGATCCGTTCATACAGGCCCGCGATTGTAGCCGCGCGTTTCGCCGCCGTCGGCGCGATCGCTTGGTAAGCTTGCGTTCCCGATGAACGAGCGCGGCTACCGTTCCGTCTTCCGCGCCGGCCTTTTCTCCGGCGCGGCCGGCATCGTCACCGGCGCCGGCTCCGGCATCGGCCGCTGCACCGCGCACGAACTCGCCTCGCTCGGCGCTCGCGTCGCGCTCGTCGGCAGGCGAGCGGAGAAACTCGAGCGCGTGCGCGCCGAGATCGCCGAGGCCGGGGGCGAGGCGCGCTGCTACGCCTGCGACATCCGCGAGGAGGAAGCGGTGCGCCGGACGGTTTCGGAGGCGCTCGCCGATCTCGGGCGGCTCGATTTTCTCGTCAACAACGCGGGCGGCCAGTTCGCCGCGCCGCTCGAGGCGATCAGCGCGAAAGGCTGGGACGCGGTGGTGCGCACCAACCTCACCGGCGGCTTTCTGATGGCGCGCGAGTGCTACGTGCAGTGGATGAAGAAGGCGGGCGCGGGCGCGATCGTGAACGTCATCGCCGACATGTGGCACGGCATGCCGGGCATGGGACATTCGGGCGCTGCGCGGGCCGGCATGCTCAACTTCACCGAAACCGCGGCGTTCGAATGGGCGCCGGTGCGGGTGAACGCAGTCGCCCCCGGCTGGATCGCCTCCAGCGGCCTCGACCAGTATCCGCCGGAGATGGCCGAACATATCCGCTCGCTTCCGGCGCGCGTGCCGCTTGCGCGACTCGGGACCGAGTCGGAAGTGTCGGCGGCGATCGTCTTTCTGCTCTCGCCGGCGGCCGCCTTCGTCTCCGGCGCGTGCCTGCGGGTGGACGGTGCGGTGCCGAACGCAAAACAGGGCCGGCCGGTCGCGAACCGCGCGCCGACGCCGGAGTTCAACGGCTTTCACCTCGCGGCGAAACCGCGCGTGCTCGGCTGATGCCGGTCATCCGTTCGACGCTCGATACCGGCTCGGACTCGTTCCGGCGAAACCGCGAGCACATGCTTGCGCTCGTCGCGCGCCTGCGGGCGCTGGAAGCGCGCACGCGGAGCGAATCGGAAAAGGCGAAGCCCCTCTTCGACAAGCGCGGCCAGCTCCTTCCGCGCGAACGCATCGCCCGGCTGCTCGATCCCGGCGCGCCTTGGCTGGAGCTTTCGTCCCTCGCCGGCTATTGCCTCGACGACCCCGATCCGGAAAAGTCGGTGCCCGGCGGCGGGATGATCTCCGGGATCGGCTACGTGGCGGGCGTGCGCGCGATGGTGGTCGCAAGCGACTCGGGGATCGACGCGGGGGCCATTCAGCACATGGGACGCGAGAAGCTCCTTCGCGCGCAGCAGCTCGCGCTCGAGAACAAGCTGCCGTTCGTGCACCTGGTCGAGTCGGCGGGCGCGAACCTCCTCAAGTACCGGGTCGAAGGTTTCATCCACGGCGGGGCGATCTTCTACAACCTCGCCAAGCTCTCGGCGGCGGGCATTCCGGTGATCACCGTGGTGCACGGGTCCTCCACCGCCGGCGGCGCCTACATGCCGGGGCTTTCCGACTACGTGATCATGGTGCGCGGCCGCGCAAAGGCGTTTCTCGCCGGCCCGCCGCTCCTCAAAGCCGCGACCGGCGAGATCGCGACCGACGAAGAACTCGGCGGCGCGGTGATGCACACGCACGTCTCCGGCCTCGGCGAATATCTCGCCGAGGACGACGCCGACGGCGTGCGGATCGCGCGCGAGGTGCTCGCGCGCCTCGGCTGGAAGAGCGCGGCCGAGCCGCCGGGCGGCCGCCCGCCGCGCTATCCGGCCGA
>JAOAFL010000068.1 GCA_026416295.1 Burkholderiales bacterium
GCCGCCTCGCGCGAAGGTGTCGCCCGCCGCTCGCAGGCGGGCGGCGGAGCTCGGCGTGAACGCCGACACCCTCGTCGGCAGCGGGCCGGAGGGGGCGGTGACGGTCGCCGACGTCGAAAAGGCGGCCGCCGCGAAGGCGCCTGCGGGAGCGTCGGCCGAACCGGCGGCAAAGGCGCCGGAAGCGCGCGCCGCCGACATGCGCCGATCGATCGCGGCGGCGATGAGCCGCGCAAAGCGCGAGATTCCGCACTACTACCTCGCCGAGACGGTGCCGCTTTCGCGCGCGCTCGCGTGGCTCGAGGCCGAAAACGCCCGCCGGCCCCTCGCCGAGCGCCTGCTCGTCGCCGCGCTCTTCATCAAGGCCACAGCGCTCGCCTGCCGCGAGGTGCCGGAAATGAACGGCCATTGCGTGGACGGCGAATTCCGGCCGGCGTCTTCGGTCCACGTCGGCGTCGCGATCTCGCTGCGCCAAGGCGGGCTCGTCGCGCCGGCGATCCACGACGTGCAGGAAAAGCCGCTCGCCGAGGTGATGCGCGCGCTGCGCGATCTCGTCGGCCGCGCGCGCGCCGGAACCCTGCGCGCCTCCGAGATGACCGACGCGACGATCACCGTCACCAGTCTCGGCGAGGGCGGCGTCGAAACGGTCTTCGGGGTGATCTATCCGCCGCAGGTCGCGCTCGTCGGCTTCGGGGCGGTGAAGGCGGGCCGTGTGGTGGCGACGCTGTCGGCCGACCATCGCGTGAGCGACGGGCACCGCGGCGCGCTGTTTCTCGGCGCGATCGCACGCCTGTTGCAGACGCCGGAGGCGCTGTGAACCGCGAGCAGTTGCGCGCGGTCGTGCTCGAGGAGCTGGCGCGCATCGCGCCGGAGCTGGAGCCTGCGGCGCTGCGCGCCGACCGGCCGCTCAGGGCGCAGGTGGACCTCGACTCGATGGACTGGCTGAATTTCCTCATCGCGCTCCACGAGCGGCTCGGCGTCGAGATCCCGGAGGCCGACTACGCGAAACTGGGAACGCTCGAGCAGACGCTCGACTATCTCGCCGCGAAATCGGGCGGCTAGACGCTCGCGATCAGCCGCCCGTCGGCAAGACGCGAGAGCGAGACGCCGCATTCGCGCGCGAGCGTGCGCGCGAGCCACTCGGCTTCCTCGGCGTTCGCGCGCTCGAGCCGCAGCCGACGCATGCGCATCGGCGTCATCTCGAGCGCGAGGAGCCGCCCGCCGGGCTCTTCGAGCGTCGGGAAGTACATGAGCGCGAGCTCCGGCCGGAACGCCTCGTGGCCGGAAATCCCCTCGTAGTCGTTGATCAGGTCGCCGCAGGCGTAAAGGATCAGCCGCCCGCGGTAAATCTCGAACGGGCCGGGGTGGTGCGACGAATGCCCGTGCACGAGGTCGGCGGCGCCGGCGTCGATCAGGCGGCGCGCGAATCGGCGCTGCTCGCGGCTGACGCGCCAGCCCCAGTTCGGGCCCCAGTGGATCGAGACGATCGCGACATCGCGCTCGCGACGGGCGGCGGCGATGCGCGCGGCGATCGCATCCGCGGTGTGCGCCGCAAGGTCGGGCAGGCGGGCGATGCCCGGTCTGTCCGCGCTCGCCGCCCAGTGCGGCGGAACGCCGGCGCTTTCGTGCGCGTAGGCGAATACGAGCAGCCGGCGCCCGCCCTCGAGCGCGATCGCGGCGGGCGCCTCGGCCTCGGCGGCGTCGCGTCCCGCGCCGGCGGTGGCGATACCGGCGCGGCGCAATGTGGCGAGCGTTTCCGCAAGGCCCTTTGCGCCCCAGTCGAGGACGTGGTTGTTCGCGAGCACGCAGCAGTCGAGCCGCGCGGCGACGAGGCAGCCGACGTTCGCCGGGTTCATGCGGTAGTTGATCCCCTTCGGCTCGCGATCGTCGCTCGTCGTCACCGCGGTCTCGAGGTTCGCGATGCGCGCCTCGGGCCGCTCGCGCGCCAGTTCCGCGAGCGCCTCGCCCCAGACGTAGGACGGTCGCACCGGACGCCGGATCGCACCGTTTTTGCGCTCGGCGAGCGCCACGTAGTCGCGCGCGTCCTTCACCCAGGGCTCGTCGATCGCCGGATCGCAGGGCGCGGGCAGGATCTGGTCGATGCCGCGCCCGGTCATCACGTCGCCGCAGAGGAACAGCTTCACGGCCGGCGCTTCGGCCGCGCGCAGGCGGCTACTTCCTTCGCCGCGCGCGGAAGGCGTGGATGCGGCGCGCCGGCTCCGGCGTTTCGTAGGCGCGCGCGAACTCCTCGACGCTCGCGCGCACGCTCGTCTCGAGCGGCGCTTCCTCCCACAGCTTCGCGAGCCGCTTTTGCGCGCGCAGCGCCTCGTCGGCGGCGGCGAGCAGCGAATCGAGCGCGGCGTTCACCGCCGCATCCAGCTCCGCTGCCGGAACGACCTTCTCGACGAGGCCCCATTCGAGCGCCGGCCGCGCGCCGATCGTCTCGCCGGTCATCACCAGCCAGCGCGCGCGCCCGGCGCCGACGAGCCGGGGAAGGAGCGCCGCCTCGACCACCGACGGGATGCCGAGCCGCACCTCCGGCATCGCGAACGCGGCGGTCTCGGCGGCGATCCGCAGGTCGCAGGCGGCGGCGAGTTCGACGCCCGCGCCGAGGCACCAGCCGTTGATCCTCGCGATCACCGGCACCGGACAGTCGCGCAGCGCCGCGCAGGCGTCGTGCACTCGGCCGATGAACTCCCGCGCCGAGAGCGGATCGAGCCCGCCGAGGGTCTCGAGGTCTGCGCCGCCGACGAACGCGCGCTCGCCCGCGCCGGTGAGCACCACCGCGCGCAGCCGGGCGTTGAGCTGCACCTCGCGCAGGGTGTCGACGAGCGCGCCGAGCGTCGCGCGGGTCAGGATGTTCAGCTTGCGGGGGTTGTCGATCGTGACGCGCGCGACCGCGCCGCCTGCGCGCTCTTCGAACGCGTGGCGGACGCTCACGCGGCCGCCTGCGCGGCGGCGCCTTGCGCGAGAAAGGCTTCGAGCTTTCTCGCGTCGGCGGCGAAGCGCCGGATCCCTTCCGCGAGCTTTTCGGTCGCCATCGCGTCCTCGTTCAGCAGCCAGCGGAACCGCTTCTCGTCGAGTGCGAGCCGCTCGGGCGCCGAGCGCTGCGCCGCTTCCGGGGTGAGCCGCGGCTCGACCTCGCCGTCGGTCGCGGCGAGCTTCTCCAGCAGCTCGGGGGCGATCGTGAGCAAGTCGCAGCCGGCAAGCGCAAGGATCTGGTCGGTCTTTCGGAAGCTTGCGCCCATCACCTGCGTCGCGTAGCCGAACTTCTTGCAATAGTGATAGATGCGCGTGACCGAAGCGACCCCCGGGTCTTCCTCGATCGGGATGTCGTCCACCTTGCGCGCGGCGCGATACCAGTCGTAGATGCGCCCGACGAAGGGCGAAATGAGCGTCGCGCCGGCATCGGCGCAGGCGGCTGCCTGCGCGACCGAGAAAATCAGCGTCATGTTGCAGTGAATGCCTTCGCGCTCGAGGCGGCCGGCAGCGCGGATGCCTTCCCAGGTGGCGGCGATCTTGACGAGCACGCGCTCGGCTCCGATGCCGGCCTCGGCATACAGCTCGATCAGCCGCCGGGCGCTCGCGATCGTGCCTTCGGTATCGAACGAAAGCCGCGCGTCCACCTCGGTGGACACCCGTCCGGGAACGAGCCGCAGGATCTCGCAGCCGAAGTTGACCGACATGCGCTCGGGATCGCGGTCCACGAGGTGCCGGTAGCGCGCATCCTGCGCCGCCGAAAGCAGCAGCGTCGGGTTCGTCGTCGCATCCTGGGGCTTGCAGCGCGCGATCGCGTCGATGTCGCCGGTATCCGCGACGACGATGGAGAAGCGCCTGAGCGAGTCGAGCTGATTCATCTGCGATCAGAGGATACCGCCTGTCGGGTTTGCGAGGAAGCATGAGATGGGGCAGGATGGCGGCCGTTCCGGCCCGACGACACCGAGGCCCATGACATGAGCGCCTTGCGCATCGCGCAGATCAATTACCCGATTCGCACGGGTGCATTCGGCTACTGCTTTCTCGTGATCGGCATCCTGCTGCTCGAGCGGCAGGCTGGTGCGACCGCATGGTGGCTGCTCGTCGCACAGTTTCTCGTCTATCCGCAGCTTGTGTACCTGATCGCCTCGCGCGCGCGCCATTCGTCGCAGGTGGAGCGTGCCGCGCTTCTCGCGGACGCGGCGCTGCTCGGTGCCTGGTCCGCGGGGCTCGGTTTTCCGATCTGGGTGACCTACGGGCTGTTCTGCAGCACTGCGCTGAACAACGCGGTCTATCGGGGGTGGAAAGGGGCCCTTGCCTCCATGGCCTTCTTTGGGCTGGGGGCCTTTGCTTTGCTCCAGACGATGGGCCATGTGCCGCAGGCGCCGACCAGCGATGTGGTGACTGCGCTGTGCTTGTTCGGATCGGCGCTCTATACGATTGCGGTCGGCTTGGTGCTGCACTGGCAGATCCGGGCGCTGGAAGCGGCACGGACCGAGCTGCGGGCGAGCGAAGAACGGTACCGTTTGATCGCGGAAAACGCGGGCGATCTCATCGGCATGGTGGACCGTGAAGGGCGCTGGATCTACACCAGCCCGTCGTACGGCCGCCTACTGCCTCAAGACAATGTGCAGGTCGGGGCGGACGCACTCGGCCGCGTGATCGAGGAGGACCGGCTGCGTGTGCGCGAGGCGATCCAGCGGGTCATCCATGGAGGCGAGACCTGCAGCCTGAGAATGCGCATCTCCGATGCAGGCGGTGGAGTGCGGCGGCTGGATTCTATGTTGCACGCCGCCCGGGGTGCCGACGGCCAGATAAAAGGCGTGGTGATCGTCTCGCGCGACGTCACCGAAGCGCATGCTCGAGAGCAGCAGCTCGAAGTCGCGGCCCACGCCTTCGAGCATATGGCCGAAGCCATCATGATCACGTCGGCCGATGGTCGAATCCTGACGGTGAACCGGGCCTTCACCGAAATTACCGGGTATGCCGCCGCCGATGTGATCGGCCAGCCGGAGGCGAATTTTCGATCCGCGATGCAGCCCGGGGAGTTCTACGACCAGCTGTACACCGAGGTTATCCGGACTGGGCGCTGGAGCGGAGTTACGTGGGCGCGGCGGGCGGACGGAACTCTGTACCGCGAGTGGCGCAGCGTGAGCGCCGTTCGCGACGCCGATGGGGGGATTTCGCATTTCATCGCGCTCTTTCACGACCTCGGCGGCGCTCGACCGGGTGCATTGTACGGCGCCGCTCGCACAGGCAGCTGAAAGCAAAAGCTTTCCTTTTGTAGCGCGGCGGCGTAAACTGCGCATCGATCGCGCGTCTGCGGTAAGTGCTTAAAAACAAACGGGAAAGGCCCAAGGAGCGAAGGCTTGCAGCCGACCGACATCAAAAACCCCGACTACTTCCACAGGGTGATTGACTGCCAGTGGGCGTGCCCTGCGCATACGCCGGTCCCCGAATACATCCGGTTGATCGCCGCCGGGCGCTACGCCGACGCCTACATGATCAACTGGAAGTCGAACGTCTTTCCCGGGATCCTCGGGCGCACCTGCGACCGCCCGTGCGAGCCCGCCTGCCGGCGAGGTCGCGTCGAGGAAAAGAACCTTCCGAAGCCCGAGCCGGTCGCGATCTGCCGCCTGAAGCGCGTCGCCGCCGACTACAAAGGCGACATCCGCGCCCGCATGCCGAAGCGACCGGCGAGGAAGAACGGCAAGCGCGTGGTGTGCGTGGGGGCGGGGCCTGCCTCGCTCACGGTCGCGCGGGACCTCGCGCCGCTCGGCTACGAGGTGGTGGTGCTCGAGCAGGACCACCGCGCCGGCGGCATGATCTGGTCGCAGATCCCGCGCTTTCGCCTGCCGATGGAGGTAATCGACGAGGAGGTCGGCTACGTGCTCGACCTCGGGGTCGAATTCCGCGGCGGGGTGCGCGTGGACTCGATGAGGAAACTCCTCGCCGAGGGCTGGGACGCGATCTTCGTCGGCACCGGCGCCCCGCGCGGGCGCGACCTGGACATCCCGGGGAGAAAGGAGGCGGCGGCGAACATCCACATCGGCATCGACTGGCTCGCCTCGGTGTCCTTCGGCCACACGACGCGGATCGGCCGGCGCGTGATCGTGCTCGGTGGCGGCAACACGGCGATGGACTGCTGCCGCACGAGCCGGCGCCTCGGCGGCGAGGACGTGAAGGTGATCGTGCGCTCCGGCTTCGACGAGATGAAGGCCTCGCCCTGGGAAAAGGAGGATGCGATGCACGAGGGCATCCCGATCCTCAACTACCTCGTGCCGAAGGAATTCCGGGTGCGCGAGGGGCGCCTTGCCGGCGTCGTGTTCGAAAAGGTGAAGGCGGTCTACGACGAGCGCGGCCGGCGCGATCTCGTGCCGACCGGCGAGCCGGACCAGTTCTTCGAGTGCGACGACGTGCTGGTGGCGATCGGTCAAGAAAACGCCTTCCCTTGGATCGAGCGCGACTGCGGCATCGAGTTCGACCGCCGCGGCATGCCGGTGGTGGACCCGGTCACGATGCAGTCGACGCTCGCGCACGTCTTCTTCGGCGGCGACGCCGCGTTCGGTCCGAAGAACATCATCTGGGCGGTCGCGCACGGCCATGCGGCAGCGATCTCGATCGACAAGCTCCTTTCCGGCGATGACGTGCGCGTCCGGCCGGCGCCGCACATGAACCTCGTGTCGCAGAAGATGGGCATCCACGAGTGGAGCTACGACAACGAGATCGCGGTCGCGCAGCGCTACAAGGTACCCTGGCGCGACATCAAGGAGACGTTGCGCAACGTGAGGATCGAGGTCGAGCTCGGCTTCGACCTCGCCACCGCGTGGAAAGAGGCGCAGCGCTGCCTCAACTGCGACGTGCAGACGGTGTTCACCGCGCACGCGTGCATCGAGTGCGACGCCTGCGTGGACATCTGCCCGATGGACTGCATCACCTTCACCGAGAACGGCGAGGAGGGGGAGCTTCGCGCGCGGCTGACCGCGCCGGCGAAGAATACTGCGCAGCCGCTCTACATCGGCGGGCCGGTGAAGACGGGGCGGGTGATGGTGAAGGACGAGGACGTGTGCCTGCACTGCGGGCTGTGCGCCGAGCGCTGCCCGACCGGGGCGTGGGACATGCAGAAATCGCTCATCGAGATGGTGCACGCCGGGCCCGGCGCGCGCACGACGATCGAGCGCGCGAGAACGAGGAAAGCGGCATGAAGCGGATCGAAGCGGTCAACGACTTCGTCGTCAAGTTCGCCAACGTCAACGGCTCGGGCTCGGCCTCGGCGAACGAGCTGTTCGCGAAGAGCTTCCTGCGCATGGGCATCCCGGTGAGCCCGAGGAACATCTTCCCGTCGAACATCCAGGGCCTGCCCACCTGGTACGAGGTTCGCGTGACCGAGAAGGGCTACCTCGGCCGGCGCGGCGGCGTGGACCTGATGGTGCAGATGAACGCGCAGACCTGGGACCAGGACCTGAAGGAGATCGAGCCCGGCGGCTACCTGTTCTACGACAACACCAAGCCGCTTCCGAAGTCGAAGTTCCGCGACGACGTACACGCGATCGGCATGCCGCTCACCGAGATCTGCAACGCGAGCTACACCGACGCGCGCGAGCGGCAGCTGATGAAGAACATCATCTACGTCGGCGCGCTCGCCGGCATGATGGGGCTCGAGCCGGAGGCGATCGCGGAACTCATCGGCGAGCAGTACAAGGGCAAGGACAAGCTCCTCAAGCCCAACCTGAACGCCCTGCAGATGGGGCTCAACTACGCGCGCGAGCACCTGAAGGACGCGCTCGGCCTGAAGGCGCGCCGCGCAAACGCCGTCGGCGACCGCATCTTCGTCGACGGCAACTCGGCCGCCGCGCTCGGCTGCGTCTACGGCGGCGCGACCGTGTGCGCCTGGTACCCGATCACGCCGTCCTCGTCGCTCGCGGAAGCGTTCGCCGCGTACTGCCGGCGGCTGCGCACCGACAAGGACACCGGGCGCGCGAAATACGCGATCCTCCAGGCCGAGGACGAGCTCGCCTCGATCGGCATCGTGGTGGGCGCCGGGTGGAACGGCGCGCGGGCGTTCACCGCGACCTCGGGGCCGGGAATTTCGCTCATGACCGAGTTCATCGGGCTCGCGTATTTCGCCGAGATTCCGGTGACGATCATCGACGTGCAGCGGGGCGGTCCCTCGACCGGCATGCCGACGCGCACGCAGCAATCGGATGTGCTCGCCTGCGCCTACGCCTCGCACGGCGACACGAAGCACGTGCTGCTCTTCCCCGAGGACCCCTACGAGTGCTTCGAGTTCTCGGCGCTCGCGCTCGACCTCGCCGACCGGCTGCAGACGCCGGTGTTCGTGATGACCGATCTCGACATCGGCATGAACCAGCGTCTTTCGCGGCCGTTCGCGTGGGACGACAGCCGGCGCTACGACCGCGGCAAGGTGATGACCGCGGAAGACCTGGAAGCCGGGCGCGAGTTCGCGCGCTACCTCGACGTGGACGGCGACGGCATCCCCTGGCGCACGCTGCCCGGTACGCACCCGACGCGCGGCGCCTACTTCCCCCGCGGCACGAGCCGCAATCCGTACGCGGTCTATTCCGAAGCCGGGCCCGACTACGTCTACAACATGCAGCGGCTGCTGAAGAAGCACGAGTTCGCGAAAACGCTCGTGCCGAAGCCGGTGCTCACGCCCGCGCGCGCGCCGGCGCGCTTCGGCGCGATCTACTACGGTTCGACGAGCCCGGCGATGCACGAGGCGCTCGACCTGCTCGCCGATCGGGGCATCTACGTGAACGCGCTGCGCGTGCGCGCTTTTCCGTTCCAGGACGAGATCCGCGACTTCGTGCGCTCGCATCACAAGGTGTTCGTCGTCGAGCAGAACCGGGACGCGCAGCTGAAGACGCTGCTCGTCAACGAGGCCGGCATCGAGGCCGCGAGCCTCGTGCCGGTGCTGCACTACGACGGCACGCCGATCACCGCGCGTTTCATCACCCGCGAGATCGCAGAGGCGGTCGCGCGGCTGAACGTGCGGCCGCTCGTGCGGCGCGAGGAGAAGGCGGCATGAAGCGGGGCGTTGCGCTCCTCGTGTGGCTTGCGTCGGGGGCGGCGCTCGCCGGGCCCGACGCGGCGCTGCTCGGCGCGGCCGAGGGCTACCCGGTCTGTCCGCTGCCGCGGCAGGGCTCGATGGAGCAGCGCTGCCTCGTCGGCACCTACAGCCACTTCGATCAAGTGGTGCCGGCGCGCAAGGTGGCGCGCGGCGCGGTGGTGCGGGAACTGAAGCGCGCGCCGAAGGAACCCGATGCGGTGGACATCGGCGCGTTCATGGCGGCGAACCGCAACACCGGTCTTCTGCTCCTCAAGGGCGACACGATCCTCGCCGAACGCTATCAGTATGACCGCAGGCCCGAGCATCGCTTCAACTCCATGTCCATGGCGAAGACGGTGGTGGCCATGCTCGTCGGCGTCGCGATCGAGGAGGGGAAAATCAAGTCGGTGGACGACCGCGCCGATCAGTACGTTTCCGAGCTGAAAGGGCATCCCTACGGCGAAACCCCGCTTCGGCACCTGCTCACGATGTCCTCGGGTGTCAGGTTCCGCGAGGAGTACGACGGCGCTGACGACGTTGCAGTCCTCGTGCGCTCGACGTACCTCGGGCAGGGACCCGGCTGCGCAGCGACGGTCGCGCCGTTTCGCACGCGCGAGCGCGCGCCGGGCGAGCGGTTCTATTACGCCTCGGCCGAAACCCAGGTGCTCGGGCTCGTGCTTCGCGCGGCGACCGGAAAGCATCTCGCGGACTACCTCTCGGAAAAGATCTGGCAGCCGATGGGGGCGGAAGCCGACGCCTCCTGGCTTGTCGACGGCGGGGGCTGCGAGATCGGTCACGCGGGGCTGCAGGCGACGCTGCGTGACTGGGGCAGGCTCGGTCTGCTGCTTGCCGAGGGCGGTGCATGGAACGGCAGGCAGATCATCCCGGCGGGGTGGCTCAAGGCGGCGACGACGCCCGAATCGTCCCACCTACGACCGGGCACGGCGACGAAGTTCCTCGGTTACGGCTACCAGACCTGGATCGTGCCGGGCGTGCGCCAGACCTTCGCGCTGCTCGGCGTGCGCGGGCAGGCGGTGTTCGTCGATCCGGCGGCGAAGCTCGTCGCCGTGCACACCGCGGTGCACGCGCAGCCGCGCGATCCGGCGCTCGGCAATCAGTTCAGTCTGTGGAACGCGCTCCTGCGTTCCCGCGACCTGTGAGACGGCGATGACCTACCTTGCGAAACCGAAGCTGCACCACCCGAGCCTTCAGAAGAACCGCCTCGGCTACACGCGCCGCGACTACGAGGGCAAGGTCTCGACGCTGTGCGCCGGCTGCGGCCACGACTCGATTTCCGCGGCGCTCATTCAGGCGTTCTGGGAACTCGCGATCGAGCCGCACCGGGTCGCCAAGCTCTCCGGCATCGGCTGCTCCTCGAAGACGCCGGACTACTTCCTCGGCAATTCGCACGGCTTCAACTCGGTGCACGGGCGCATGCCGTCGGTGCTGACCGGAGCGGCGCTCGCGAACCGCGACCTCATCTACCTCGGCGTCTCGGGCGACGGCGATTCGGCCTCGATCGGCCTGGGGCAGTTCGCGCACGCGATGCGCCGCGGCGTCAACATGACCTACATCCTCGAGAACAACGGCGTCTACGGCCTCACCAAGGGCCAGTTCTCGGCGACCGCCGACCAGGGCTCGAAATCCAAGCGCGGCGCGGTGAACACCGACAGCCCCGTGGACGCGGTGTCGCTCGCCCTCATCATGGGCGCGACCTTCGTCGCGCGCTCGTTTTCCGGCGACAAACGCCAGCTCGTGCCGCTGGTCAAGGCCGCGATCGCGCATCCGGGGGCGGCGTTCATCGACGTCATCAGCCCGTGCGTCGCGTTCAACAATCATCCCGGCTCGACCAAGAGCTACGACTACGTGCGCGAGCACAACGAGGCGGTCAACCGGCTCGACTTCTGGCCGAGCCGCGAGGCGATCACTGTGGACTACGACGAGGGCGACACGGTCGAAGTCGTGCAGCACGACGGCTCGGTGCTCCGGCTTCGCAAGCTCGAGCCCGATTACGATCCCACCGACCGGATCGCAGCGCTCGCGCGCGTCGCGCGCGCGGCCGAAAAAGGCGAGGTGCTCACCGGCCTCATCTACCTCAAGCCCGACGCCGAGGATCTGCACGCGCATCTGAACACGGTCGAGACGCCGCTCAACCGCCTCGCCGAGTCCGACCTCTGCCCTGGCGCGGCGGTGCTCGAGCGAATCAACGCGGCGCTGCGCTGACGTGGGGAGTCGGCTGGCGGCGCACCGATCGAATCCCGACGTTGGGCACTCCGCCGATCCGGTTCGCCAACGGCTGCCGTGCCTGCATCTCGGCTGATCGGCCAGATCGCCGAAGCGGCGGCGGTCCTCGATACCATCGGCGCCCGGTACGCGCTCATCGGCGGCCTTGCGCTCGCTTCGCACAGGGTCGTTCGCGCGACCCACGACGTCGATCTGCTGGTGGAGGCCGAGATGGCGGACGCGATCGACGCGGCGCTGCGCAGAATCGGCTATCGTAGCCTGTACCCGCAGCGCGGACGCCGCGAATTACGCGCGCGGCGACGAACGCCTGGATCTCCTTTATGCGCGCCGGCCCATTTCGCGCCGGCTCCTCGCCGCGGCGCGGGAGCCCGCGAGCGGGTTCGGCAACCTGAGGGTCGTCGCTGCGGAAGGGCTGATCGGCTTCAAGCTGCAGGCGGTCGTCAACGACCCGGACAGAGTTCGGGACCTGGAGGATATCCGCGCGCTGTTGCGCGCGAACCGCGACACCCTGGACATGTCGGAAGTCCGCGAGTACTTTCGGCTCTTTGACCGGGAATCGCTCCTCGATGAGCTGCTTCGCGAATTGCGCTGACGCGCCGCTCGCCGCCGAGGCCGGCTTGTCCGCCCCGCCGCCTGCGGGCGAGGATCCCTGGCGAACGTTCGAAGAGCTGATGGCGGTCGTCGAGGCGCTTTGCCCCGAGTGGCCGCAGCGTCCGACGTTTCCGCAGGACGCGAAGTTTCTGCTTTGACCGGCGCAGAGCCTCGCTCGCGCCCGCCGACGCAAGCCGGTCCGAGCGCAGCGGCACGGTCGGGCAGGCTTCGGTGGGGAGCGCGGAACGCGGCGCATCGAAACGCGGGCCGCGCAGGGCGGCCGCTTCCGGTAGCATCGCGCCTTCGTGATGAAAGTCGCGATCGTTCCGGTCACCCCGTTTCAGCAAAACTGCTCGATTCTCGTGGACGAGGACACCGGTCGCGCCGCGATCGTGGATCCCGGCGGGGATCTCGATCGGGTGCTGGACACGCTCGCGCGCACCGGGGCGAGGCTGGAGAGGATCCTTCTCACGCACGGACACCTCGACCACTGCGCAGGGGCCGCGGAGCTGCGCCGGCGCACCGGTGCCCCGATCGAGGGCCCGCAGCGCGAGGACCGCTTCTGGATCGAGCAGTTGCCGCTTGCGGCCGCGCGCTACGGATTTCCGCCCGCGGAAGCGTTCGAGCCCGACCGCTGGCTGGAGGACGGCGACACGGTCGCCGTCGGCAACCGCACGCTCGAAGTGCGCCACTGCCCCGGCCACACGCCGGGGCACGTCGTCTTCTACAGCGCGCCCGAGCGCCTGGCGATCGTCGGGGACGTGCTGTTCGCCGGCTCGATCGGCCGCACCGATTTTCCGCGCGGCGACTACGCGACGCTCATTCGCTCGATCACCGGAAAACTCTGGCCGCTCGGCGACGACGTCGCGTTCGTTCCCGGCCACGGCCCGGCCTCGACCTTCGGCGAAGAACGCCAGACGAACCCGTTCGTCTCCGATCGCGCGCTCGCCGGACGACACTGAGGGCAAAAGCCTCGCGCCGCACCTTGCCCGCACCGGGCGCTCGGCCGCGAGAGTTCTCGCCGGTGCGCGCCGGCGCGGCAGCGCTCTCGATCCCGCTCGAAAACCCGTCGGTCGATCTCGAACTGCGCGATCCGCGCTGCGCGCGGCTCGCTCACGCGACGCCTTCGATGATGCGAAAGTCGCGCTCGGCGGCCTCCCCCAGCACCCGCAGCGCTTCCTGGTACGCCGGCCCGTCGTGGACCTTGTGGGCCGTGGCGAGGCTGTCGAACTCGACGATCACGGTGCGCTGCATCAGACCCTGCTCGTACACCTTGTCGGGCATGCCGCGCGCGAGAAATCGGCCGCCTGCGGCCTGAATCGCCGGGCCGGCGAGCTTCGCGTATTCGGCAAGGCGCTCGGGGTCGCGAATCGACCGGTAGCAGGATACCCAGTAAGCCTTCGGCATGCGTCGTTCCTCCTAGAAAGAAGCGGCAAGGCCGTAGGATAGCGCCGCCTTCCCTCGGGTATGATCGCGCGCATGAACGCGGCCGACGCGGTTTCGCTCGCGCGCGACCTCCTTCGCTTCGAGACGGTGAACCCGCCCGGTGCCGAGCGCGAGTGCGCGCGCTTCGCCGGCCGGCTGCTCGAAGACTGGGGCTACGCGGTCGAATACCACGAGTACGCCGAGGCGCGAACGAGCGTGATCGCGCGCGCGGGCGGCGACGGCGAAGGCGCCCCGCTCTGCCTCACCGGCCATCTGGACGTCGTCCCGCTCGGTGCGCGCGCGTGGGCAAAAGACCCGTTCGCGGGCGAGACGGACGGCGACCGGCTCTACGGGCGCGGCGCGTCCGACATGAAGGCGGGGGTGGCGGCGATGCTTCTTGCCGCGCGTACGTTCGCCGGAAAGCTCGCCGGAACGCCGGGCATCGTGCTCGTCCTTACCGCGGGGGAAGAAGGCGGCTGTGTCGGCTCGCAGCATCTTGCCGCGCGGCCCGATCTCATGGGGCGCGCGGGCGCGATCGTCGTCGGCGAGCCGACCTCGAACGAACCGCTCGTCGGCCACAAGGGGTCGGTCAAGTTCTACGCCCGCTTTCGCGGCGTCGCGGCGCACGGCTCGATGCCGCACCTCGGCGTGAACGCGGTGTACAAGGCCGCGCGCGCTGTCGCGAGGCTCGAGGCCTTCGACTTCGGCGTCGCCCCGCATCCGGTGATGGGCGCACCGACGCTGAACGTCGGCACCTTCGAGGGCGGAAGCGGAATCAACCTCGTGCCCGATGCCGCGCGGATCGGCGTGGATGTGCGCACGGTACCGGGAGTCGATCATGCGGCGCTCCTCGAGCGCCTCGCCGCGACGATCGGCGAGGAGGCGGAACTGGAGGTCGTCTCCGACCTCGAGCCCGTGTGGACCGAGCCGGGCTCGGCGTGGGTCGCGCGCGTCTTCGAGATCTGTAGCCGGGTGCGCGGAAAAGCGCCCGAGCCGCGCACCGCACCTTACATGACCGACGCCGCGAATCTGCGCCGGGTCTGGCGCGGCGCGCCGGCGGTCGTGCTCGGACCCGGCGAGCCCGAGATGGCGCACCAGACCGACGAATACTGCTCGATCGAGCGCCTGCGCGAGGCGGTCGCGCTCTACGAGGCGATCGTCGCCGACTGGTGCGCGCGCTGAAGGCGCGTCAGCCGATGCGGATGCGCCGCGCGCGCGGCGCCTCGGCTTTCGGCAGGCGCACCGTCAGTACGCCGTTTCTGAAGCTCGCCTCGGCGCGCTCGGCGTGCACCGCGCAGGGAAGGGCGATCGCGCGCTCGAACGCCCCGAAGGCGCACTGGCGCAGGTACCAGCCGCCGGCGACCGCGGTGTGGTCCATGCGCTTTTCGCCGCGCACGTAGAGGACGTTGCCCTCGACGACGACCTCACAGTCGTCCTTCTCCACCCCGGGAAGCTCAAGACGCACCACGATGTCGCCGCCTGTATCCATCACGTCGCCCGCGAGCAGGCTCCAGTGCGGGGCGTCCGCCGCGACGACGTCGCCGCCGTCCTTGTCCTTGCGCGTAAAGCGCGTGAGCGCGTTCGCCGAGCGCGAGAGCAACTCGCGCCAGCCCTCGGTGAGGCTCTCCCAGCCGCGCGCGAGATCGCGGCCGATCTCTCTTCCGAACTGCTGCAGGGTCTCGAGCATCGCTCGCCTCCTCGTTCAGCCGAGTTCCACGGGGATGAAGATGACCGCGTCGCCGCGGCGCACGCGCAGCGCCACGTGCGATTTTCCGGCGACGAGGCTCCGAAGCTGCGCGACGTCCTTCACCGGCACGCCGTTTACCGAGAGGATGATGTCGCCTTCCTGCACGCCGGCCTCGGCCGCCGGGCCGCTGACACCCTCGACGACGAGCCCCGAGACGCCGGTCGCGCGCTGCTCCTCCTTCGTGAGCGGCCGCACCGCGAGCCCGAGGCGCCCGCCTTCGGGCGAACCGCGCGCGTCGGGCCGTCCCGCGCGGGCGGTTTCCAGCCGCCCGACGGTGACCGTGACGGTGCGCTTCGCGCCGTCGCGCCAGATCTCGAGCCGCGCGCTCGAGCCGGGCTTGATGTCGGCGATGAGCGGCGGCAGGGCGCTCGAAGTCTCGACCGGCTGGCCGTCGACGCTGAGGATCACGTCGCCCGGCTCGATGCCGGCCTTCGCCGCCGGCCCGTCCTTCTCGACCGAGGCGACGAGCGCCCCGCGCGGCGCATCCATCCCGAAGGATTTCGCGAGCGCCTGCGTCACCTCCTGGATCGCGACCCCGATCCGACCCCGTTCGACGCGACCGGTCGCAAGCAGCTGCTCGGTCACCTTCATCGCGACGTCGATCGGGATCGCGAACGCGAGCCCCTGATAGCCTCCGGTGCGCGAGTAGATCTGGGAATTGATCCCGATCACCTCGCCCTTGAGGTTGAAAAGCGGCCCGCCCGAATTGCCGGGGTTGACGGCGGCATCGGTCTGGATGAACGGCACGTAGGTGCCGTCGGGCAGCGCGCGCGAGGTGGCGCTGACGATCCCGGCGGTGACGGTGTTCTCGAAGCCGAACGGCGAGCCGATCGCGAGCACCCAGTCGCCGACGCGCACCGACTTGCTGCTGCCGATGCGCACCGCCGGGAGGTTCGTCGCGTCGATTCTCAGCACCGCGATGTCGGTCTGCTCGTCGGTGCCCACCACTTTCGCCTTGAACTCGCGCCGGTCCGAAAGCTTGACGATGACGGTGTCTGCGCCTTCGACCACATGGGCGTTCGTGAGCACCACCCCGTCCGAGCGCACGATGAACCCCGAGCCGACCCCCTGGCGCGGGAGGTTCGGCTGCGGGATCTGGAAGCGCCGGAAGAACTCGAAGAACGGGTCGCCCTGGAACGGGAAGGGCGCCTCGCGCGCCGCCTTTGCCTGCACGCGGATGTTCACGACCGCCGGCCCCTCGGCCTGAACGATCGAGGCAAAGTCGGGAAGGGCGAGCGCCGGCGCGGCGGCGGGCGCGCCGGACTGACGGGCGGCGGCCACGGGAGCGCTCGCTCCCGCTTCGGGGCCGCCGCAGCCGGCGACGGCGAGGGCGAGCGCGATGGCGCCCGCGGCGAAGGCTTTCGAAAGACTTGCGGACATGCGTTCCTCCGGGCGAGGGGTCGGGCTGGCGATATGGGGACAGAGACAAGGAAAAAAAAGTTTCGCGCGCGCCGCCCGCGTTGAAATCCGGCTGCCGCGCCCCCAGCTAGGCGCCGCCGTCATCCGGAGGAGACCGTACGCATGAGCACCGCCGTCGCGCGCGAGACGCTGGGCTTTCAGGCCGAGGTGAAGCAGCTCCTCGACCTGATGATCCACTCGCTCTACTCGAACAAGGAGATATTTCTCCGCGAGCTGATCTCGAACGGGGCCGATGCCGCCGACAAGCTCCGGTTCGAAGCGCTCGCGAACAGCGCGCTCTACGAGTCCGACCCCGAGCTGAAGATCCGGATCAGCGTGGACAAGGCGGCGCGCACGATCACGGTGTCGGACAACGGCATCGGCATGTCGCGCGAGGAGGTGATCGCCAACATCGGCACGATCGCCAAATCGGGCACGCGCGAGTTCCTGCAGTCGCTCACCGGCGACCGGGCGAAGGACTTGCGCCTGATCGGGCAGTTCGGCGTCGGGTTCTATTCCTCGTTCATCGTCGCCGACCGGGTGACGCTCGTGACGCGGCGCGCGGGACTCGCCCCGACCGAGGCGGTGCGCTGGGAGTGCGACATGGCGAAAGGGGGGGGCGAGTACACCGTGGAGCCGGCCGAGAAGGCCGCGCGCGGCACCGACGTGATCCTGCACCTGCGCGAGGGCGAGGACGAGCTGCTCGATCCGTTTCGCGTGAAGGAGATCGTGCGCAAGTACTCCGACCATATCGCGCTGCCGGTGCTCGTCGAAGGCGAGACGGTGAACCAGGCGAGCGCCCTGTGGGCTCGGCCGAAGAACGAAATCACCGAGGCGCAGTACGTCGAGTTCTACAAGCACGTCGCGCACGACTTCGAGCCGCCGCTCGCCTGGACGCACAACCGGGTGGAGGGGCGCCAGGAGTACGTGCAGCTCCTCTACATCCCGTCGCGCGCGCCCTTCGACCTCTACTGGGACCGGCGCAAGCGCCATGGGGTCAAGCTCTACGTGCGACGCGTCTTCATCCTGGATGACGCCGAGCAGCTGCTGCCGGCGTACCTGCGCTTCGTGAAGGGCGTGGTGGACGCCGCAGACCTGCCCCTCAACGTCTCGCGCGAGATCCTGCAGCAGAGCCGGGATGTCGAGGCGATCCGCGCCGGCTGCACCAAACGGGTGCTCGGGCTGCTCGAAGATCTCGCCGAGAAGCAGCCGGAAAAATACGCGCAGTTCTGGCGCGAGTTCGGCCGCGCGCTGAAAGAGGGCGTGATCGAGGACCCGGCGAACCGCGAAACGCTCGCGAAACTCCTTCGCTTTTCCTCGACCCACACCGACAGCGAGGAGGAGACGGTCGCGCTCGACGATTACGTCGGCCGCATGAAGGAAGGGCAGGAAGCGATCTACTACGTCACCGCGGAGCCCTTCGCCGCCGCAAAGGGCAGCCCCCACCTCGAGGTGTTCCGCAGGCGCGCGATCGAGGTGCTGCTGCTCCATGACCGCATCGACGAGTGGCTGGTCGGCCACCTCACCGAGTTCCAGGGCAAACCGCTCGTCTCGGTCGCGCGCGGCGACCTCGACCTCTCGAAGATCAAGGCCGAGGGCGCCGCCGAGCCGACGTGGAAGGTCGGCGAGCACGCGGAGCTGCTGCGCGCGCTCCGGCGCGCGCTCGGCGAGCGGGTGAAAGACGTGCGGGTGTCTGCGCGCCTCACCGAGTCGCCGGCGTGCCTCGTTGCGGACGAGCACGACATCGGCCTCAATTTTGCGCGGCTGCTCAAAGCGGCCGGGCAGAAGGTGCCGGCGGCAAAGCCGATCCTGGAGGTGAACCCCGCCCACCCGCTCGTTGCGCGCCTGAAGCCCGAGGACGCCCATTTCGACGACTGGGCGGCGCTGCTATTTGAGCAGGCGCTCGTTGCCGAGGGCGGACAACTCGAAGATCCGGCCGCGTTCGTGCGGCGCACGAACCGCCTGATGCTTCAGATCGGCGCGAATTGACGGGGTCTCTGAGACCTGCGGTCGGGCCGACCGCGACGTGAACGGCCGACAGGTCGTCGCGCGCGGGTCTTGCGGACGGCTCGCCGAGAGCGGCTGTCGCGCGCGCCTGAACGCGCGATCCGGCGCTCGGCTGCGGAACCGTCTGCGCGCTCGTCCGCATGTTCGGCCTCGCGCATGTCGGAACGCTCGACGGCGTCGTGTTCCTGAGGCCACCAGCTCGGCTCGTTCTTCGGCGCCTGGATGAGCGGCGCCGTATTTGCACGCGTCGGCAGCTACGACGTCGCGCGGGCCGCGCTGATCGCGGTGCGGCTTGCCGCCTTCGCGCTGCCGTGACACGCGGACGCGCGGGCGCCGGCGAGGCCGCGCGCCCGCCGCCGCTGCCTGAGCGCTACCGCGCCTTGCCGCCGGTGACGAGCCGTTGCAGCTCGTCCATCGTCTGATCGGCCCAGTATTCCGGGTTCTTGTCTATCTCCGCCTCGCCCCGGGCGATTACGTCCTTCGGGATGTTCCGGCGCTCGCAATAGCCGCGCCAGAACTCCTTGATCTCTTCGGCGCTGATATCCATCGGACCCGCATCATAGCGGGCCCGGTCCGAGCGCGCACGCCGCTCAGGTGCCGCGGCCCCACAGGCCGCAGTAGCGCCGTACGACGTAGGGACGGCCCATCGCGTAGTTCGGCATGTCCTTGTATTTCTCGAACTGGACCTCGTTCTCCGCGGGCAGCCAGCAGCGCCCGGCGCGCGCCTGCTCCTGCACGACCTTCGAGGCGTACTCCTGCAGCGCGATCTGGTCTTCGACGTCCTTCTTCGTGCCGAGGCGGTCGCCGGGTTGCCCCGGATGGCCGGGGATCATCCGGTCCCAGTCCATCGCCAGGATCTTTCGCATCGAGTCGAGCGCTTCGAGCGGGTAATAGTCGATCATGCCGAGACCGGGGAACGTGCCGACCGGCACCAGATCGACGAGGAAGATGATCCGCTCCTTCGGCAGCCGCATCACCAGGGTGCTGTCGGAGTGGTTCAGCCCGACGTAGGTCAGCTCGATCGCGGTGTCGCCGAGGACGATGGTGCGCTGCGTCTCGACCACTTCGTCCGGCAGCGGCGTGTTCGGATCCTTGATCACCTCGAGCCGCTCCTTGGCGCGGCGATGCGCGACGATGCGCGCGCCCGCGTCCTTGAACGCCTGCCCGCCGGCGATGTGGTCGAAATGATGGTGGCTGTAGATCAGGTAGCGGATCGGCTTGTCGGTGATTTTCCGGATTTCGCCGATGTAGGCCTCGCCGCCCTGCGGGCGCCCGTAGGCGATCGGGTCGGTCGCGATGACGCCCTCGCTCGTCACCACGAACATCGACTGGTGGTTGCCGTGGCGGAAGATGTAGACGTTGTCGGTGCCTTCGACCTTGCGCGTCTCGATCATCGGCCGCTGCGCCTGCGCCGGGGCGAGCCCGGGTGCGAGAAGAACCAGAACCGCCGCGAAAAGCATGCTGCATCGCATCGTTTTTTCCTCCTCGTCAGGTTTGCGCCGCGAACACCGGGCGCGGCGCATTATTCCAGCGCCGGCGCATGCCGCATAATCCGGCGAGCGCAAGGCGATGCAACCGACGCTTTCGACCCTCCTCGAAGAAAGGCTGGCGCACGCGCCGCAGGCGCCGGCGTTCGTCGCGGGCGATCGGCGAGTGACGGTCTCCGAGTTCGACGCCGTCGTGCGCAGGGTGGCCGGCTGGCTCGCGCGCGAAAGCATCGGGCCGGGCGATCGCGTCGCGGTCTGGCTCGTCAACCGGATCGAGTGGCTCGCGCTTCTTTTCGCGCTCGCGCGGCTCGGCGCATCGCTCGTCGCGGTGAACACGCGCTTTCGCGCCGCGGAGCTCGAGCACGTGCTGCGCCGGTCGCGTCCGCGCATGCTCGTCGTCCAGCGCGGCTTTCGCGCGATCGATTTCGGCGCGGTGCTCGCCGCGGCGGACCCGGCGGCGGCGCACACGGTGGAAAGGATCGCGGTGCTCGACGCCGGCGCCGACTGTCCGGAGCGCGTGCTCGGCAGACCCGCGCTCGCCTTCGACGCGCTGCAGGGCGTCGCGCACGACGCGCCGGAGGCCGGCTCGCCGGAGGCGGTCGCGGCGATGTTCACCACTTCCGGCACGACGCGCGGGCCGAAGCTCGTGATGCATTCGCAGCGCGCGATCGCGCTGCACGCGGTGCGCTGCGCGCGCGCCTACGGATTCGCGGAACCCGGCGCCTGTCTGCTCGCGGCCCTGCCGCTTTGCGGGGTATTCGGTCTGAGCAGCGCGCTCGCGGCGTTCGCGGGCGGCGCACCGGTGGTGCTCATGGAGACCTTCGACGGGGAAGCGGCGGCGCGACTTGCGCGCGCGCACGCGGCGACGCACCTTTTCGGCAGCGACGAGATGCTGCGCCGCATGCTCGAGGCAGCGCCGCCCCGGGGAAACCCGTTTCCGGCGCTGCGCATGTTCGGGTTCGCCGCCTTCGGGCCGGGGGCGCGCGCGCTCGCCCTCGAGGCGTGCGCGCGCGGCGTACCGGTCACCGGGCTCTACGGCTCGAGCGAGGTGCATGCGCTTTTCGCCGCGCAGCCGAGCGCGCTACCGGCCGAAGAGCGCATCGCGGCGGGCGGTCGTCCGGCCTCTTCCGACGCCGAGGTCCGCGTGCGAGACTTGGAAACCGGGGCGATTCTCGGGCCGGGGGCGAGCGGGGAACTCGAGATCCGCGCGCCGACGAATTTCCTCGGCTACTTCGACGACCCGGGCGCGAGCGCCGAGGCGATCGGCGCGGACGGCTTCTTTCGCACCGGCGACATCGGGCGGCTTGCCGCGGACGGGCGGTTTCTGTTCGAGACGCGCCGAGGGGATGCGATCCGACTCGGCGGCTTTCTCGTCGATCCGTCCGAGATCGAGGAGGTACTGCGCAGCGACCCGACGGTCGCGGCCGTGCAGGTGGTGGCGGTCGAGATCGACGGGCAGACCCGACCGGTCGCGTTCGCGATCCCGGCGCCCGGCGGCGCACCGCAGGAGGCGCGCCTGATCGAGACTGCGCGGGCGCGCATGGCCGCCTACAAGGTGCCGGTGCGCGTCTGGTTCGTGGAATCGTTCCCGACGACTGCGAGCGCGAACGGAACCAAGATCCAGCGCAGCGCACTGCGCGAGATGGCGCGCGCCCGGCTCGCCGCCGAGCGCGGCGCTCGCTCCTGAGCGCAAACGAAAAAGGCCCGGTCGCCCGGGCCTTCTTTGCGCGAGACCGCCGCGATTCAGAGCGGCCGGATGTTGATCGCCTGCTCGCCCTTCGGGCCGGTCGCGACGTCGTACGACACGCGCTGGTTCTCCTTCAGGCTCTTGAAGCCGCTCGCCTGGATCGCGGAAAAATGCGCGAACAGGTCCTTGCCGCCGCCGTCGGGGGTGATGAAGCCGTAGCCTTTCGCGTCGTTGAACCACTTGACGGTTCCGGTTGCCATGATGATTTGCCTTTCTGTCCAGAGTTGATGAAAAACGGGCTTTCGCCCACTTGCCGGAAGAGCCAAGCAGTTAACGCGGTACTTGCGGTAAGGAAGGACTCGCGGGATCCGACTTGAGAACACCAGCGCGCCGCATTATACACGGATCGCGCGAAGGCGGGGCTAAACTAGCCCGATGGATCGTCCTGAGGCCCGGCCGCTCGTCCTCGCGATCGACGACGACGAAGAGCTGCTCGCGTTGATGGTGCGGGTGCTTTCGCCGAGCTACACCGTGCGCACGGCGGCCGACGGCGCGACGGGGCTGCGCGCCGCGGCCGCGCGCCCGCAACCGGACCTCATCCTCCTCGACGTCGAGATGCGCGGCCTCAGCGGCTTCGACGTGTGCAAGGCGCTCAAGGCGGACCCGGCGACCGCGCACATTCCGGTGATTTTTCTCACCGGCAAGGGCGGCTCGCGCGACGAGACGATGGGTTTTGCGCTCGGGGCGGTGGACTACGTCACCAAGCCGATCAACGCCGCAGCGCTGATCGCGCGCGTGCGCACCCACATCGCGCTCGCCAACCAGCGCGAGGCGCTCGAGGAGCAGGTGCGCCGCCGCACGGCGCAGCTGGAGGCGGCGCACGCCGACCTGATCGCGTGCCTCGGCCGGGCGATGGAGTGCCACGAGAGCGCTGCGGTCGGCAACCGTTTCCAGCGCGTCGCGCAGTACGCGCGCCTGCTCGCGCTCGCCGCCGGCGCGAAGCCGTCGGCTGCGGAGCTGCTCGCGAAGGTCGCGCCGTTGCACGACATCGGCAAGCTCGCAGTCCCGGCCGAGATCCTGCGCAAGCCGGGCAGGCTCTCGGCGCCGGACTGGGAGCGCGTGCGGCGGCACCCGGAGTACGGCGCCGCGATCATCGGCGAGCACGAGGAGCCGCACTTGAAGCTCGCGCGCATCGTCGCGCTCACGCACCACGAGCACTGGGACGGCTCGGGCTATCCGCGCGGGCTGAAGGGCGAGGCGATTCCGTGGGCCGGCCGCATCGTGGCGGTGGCGGACGCCTTCGAGGCGATGACGACGACGCAGTTCTATCGCGAACCGCTCGCGTTCGAGCAGGCCGAGGCCGAGATCCTGCGCGCCTCGGGCACGCGCTACGATCCCGCGATCGTCGAGGCGTTCCGCAAGGCGGCGCCGGCGATGCGCAAGGTACGCGCGGCGATTCCCGACGCGCTGCGCGACATCATCGACCTCGATTTCCGCGGGCTGGCGCGCGCGGCGCCGCAGCCGGCCGGCGCGCCGAAGGCATGAGCGCGCCGTGAGCCGGCTGCTCGAACGGCTGAAGGCGGCAGAGCGCGAACGCGAGGCGCGGCTGCGGCGGGACGCCGAAACGCGCGGCTCGGCAACACACGGCCCCGCGGCGCCGCGTGTGCCCGACCGCGCCGCGCCCGAGCCCGCGCATTCGCAGTCGGCTGACCCGCAGGCGTCCGGGGAAGCGGCGCGCAAGGTGCACCGCCGGCTGCTGCGCGCGGCGTTCCTCGCGCAGGCGCTACCGCGTCCGGCGCGCGGCGCGATCGCGCTCGCCGCCGCGTTCGGTCTCGGGGTCGGCCTCGGCACCCTCGTCGGCGCCGGCGACCGAGGCCCGGCTGGCGCAACCGAAGCGCGCCAGCCGCGCGAGCCGCTCGCGCTCAAGCTCGATTCCGACTTCGAGGCGTTCGCAAGGCGCGTGCATGCCGCCGGTCGTTGATCTTCGTTCCGACACCGTGACGCGGCCGAGCGCGGCGATGCGGCGCGCGATGGCCGAGGCGGAGGTCGGCGACGACGTCTTCGGCGACGACCCCACGGTCAACCGCCTGCAGGAGCGCGCCGCGGACATGCTCGGCTTCGAGGCTGCGCTTTTCTTCCCGTCGGGCACGCAGTCGAACCTCGCGGCGCTGATGACGCACTGCGCAAGAGGCGACGAGGTGATCCTCGGTCAGGAGGCGCACAGCTTTCGCTACGAGGCGGGCGGCGCGGCGGTGCTCGGCTCCATCCAGCCGCAGCCGCTCGCCCATCGCCCTGACGGCACGCTCGATCTCGCCGAGGTGGAGGCGGCGATCAAGCCGGACGATGCGCATTTTGCGCGCACGCGGCTGCTCGCGCTCGAGAACACGATCGGCGGACGCGCGATCGGGCGCGCGTATCTCGCGCAAGCGCTCGCGCTCGCGGCGCGCCGGGGGCTCGCGACGCACCTCGACGGCGCGCGAATCTTCAACGCCGCGGTCAAGCTCGGCACGAGCGCGCGCGAGCTTTGCCGCGGCTTCGATTCGGTCTCGGTGTGCCTGTCGAAGGGGCTCGGCGCGCCGGCGGGCACACTGCTCCTCGGCAGCCGCGATTTCATCGCCCGCGCGCGCCGCGCGCGCAAGATCCTCGGCGGCGCGATGCGTCAGGCCGGGATTCTCGCCGCCGCGGGGCTCTACGCGCTCGAGCACAACGTCGAGCGCCTCGCCGAGGACCACGCGAACGCGGAGCGACTCGCGGCGGGACTTGCGGCGATTCCGGGGCTCGAGGTCGAGCCGCCGCAGACGAACATGGTCTTCGTGCGGATTCCGGGTGGCCGATCGCCGGCGCTCGCGGCGCATCTTGCGCGCGCGGGCGTGCGCGTGCTCGCGGGCGAGCGCATGCGGCTGGTGACCCACCTCGACGTCGATCGCGCCGGGATCGAGCGAGCAATCGCCGCTTTCGCCGCCTTTTTCGCCGAATGAAACGCAAGAATTTGCAAGAGGATCGAAAGGTTCGCCCCGGCGGGCGGCGGGCGGTGATGAAATGAACGATGCGATGAACAGCGGGCGGGCGAGGGCGGTGGCCGCGAGGATCGGCGGACTCGGAATCCGGGCGCGGCTTGCGCTGCTCGTCGCGGCGACGCTCGTGCCCTCGGTGCTGCTCCTCGGCCTCGGCGCGTCCCTCGAGCGCGATCGCGCCCTCGCGTCGGCGCTCGACGAATACGAGGCCGAGGCGGCCCAGATCGCCGAGCGCATCGCGGCGACGGTCGATCGGGTGCGAACGCTGCTCGTCGCCGCCGAGGCGACCGTCGGCGCACGGCTCGCCGAAGGCGCGCGCCACGACGAGACGCTGCAGCGCATTCTCGGCGCGGCGCCGCACGAGATCGCGTGGGTGAACCTGGTCGACGAGCGCGGGCGCATCGTCGCCTCCTCTGCGGTGCCGCGCGAGCAGCGCGAACGCATCAACCTTGCCGATCGCGAGCATTTCCAGGCGGCGATGCGCACCGGCGCGTTCACGATCAGCGCGCCGGTGATCTCGCGCGTGAGCGGCGAGCCGATCGTCGCGATGGTGCAGCCGGTCGCTGGCGCGGGCGGCGCGCCGGTCGGCGTGCTGATCGCGGTGGTCGAAATGGCCAAGCTCGCCGAACTCCTCGAGACGCGCACCGGCCTCGCAGCGCTCGCGACCGACCGCGGCGAGGTGATGCTCGTGCCGGGCCGGCGCGAGCTGTGGGGGCGCGCGGCGTTCCATCTGCCCCAGTTCGCCGCCGCGCGCGGCGGCACCGCGTTTCGCGGCGAGACGGTGGACCTCGACGGCACGCCGGTGATCGGCGCGAGCGTTCCGGTAAGGAACGCGCCGTGGCAGGTGTTCTACGGGGTTGCGCGCGAGGCGGCGCTCGCGCCGCTGCGGCGCTGGTTGATCGAGGCGGTGGCGGCCACCGCGCTCATGCTCGCGGCCGGGCTCGCGCTCGCCGGCTGGCTCGGCCGCGGCATCGTGCGCGAGATTCTGCAGCTGCGGCGGGGCGTGAACGCGCTTGCGCGCGGCGACCTCGAGCACCGCATCGCGTCGCCACCGGAGGGCGAACTCGGCGAGCTCGCCGCGGACGTGAACCGCATGGCGGCGAGGCTCGGCGAGGCCGAGCAGCGGCTGAAGAGCCTGGTCGCGCTGTCGTCGGACTTTTTCTGGGAGTCCGATGCCGAGTTGCGGTTCACGCGTCTCGAAGGGCGGTTCAGCCTGCCCGACGACCTCGCGCCGGCGCAGCTCCTCGGCAAGCGCTTCTGGGACTTCGGCTACCGGTTGAACGGCGACATCGCGGCGCACCGCCGCCTCATCGAGCGGCGCGCGCCGTTTCGCGACGTCGAGATCGTGCGCTGGGGCGAGCACGGCGCGATCGCGCAGGTGTTGCACGTGAGCGGCGAGCCGGTGTACGGCGCCGACGGCGCTTTTCTCGGCTACCGCGGCGTCGGCCGCGACGTCACCGAGCGCCAGGCGCTCGAAGCGGAGGTCCGGCACGCGCAGCACTCGCTCGCGCGCAGCGAGGCGCGCTTTCGCAGCGTCGCGGAGATGTCTTCCGACTGGATCTGGGAGACCGATGCGGAGCTGCGCCTCACGTATCTCTCCGACGGCTACGCGCGAGCGACCGGGCATATGGTCGCCGATGCGCTCGGCAAGCGCCTCGGGGAAGCGCCGGCGCTCGATTTCGCCGACGCGCAGCCGGATTCGACCCGCGCGCTCCTTGCGGCGCGCTCGCCGTTCGACGACCTGCGCCTGCACCGACGGCGACCCGACGGCACGCGGATCGTCGTTTCGCTTTCCGGTCGGCCGCTCTTTTCGCCCGAGGGGGCGTTCCTCGGCTACCGCGGCATCGGGCGCGACGTGAGCGCGCAGGTCGCGGCCGAGGAGGCGCTTCGCGCCGAGCGCGACCGGCTGAGCCGGATCCTCGAGACGATGGCCGAGGGGCTCGTCATCCTCGACGCCGAAGGGCGCTACGTGCTCATGAACAGCGCCGCCGAACGCATCGTCGGCGCGCGCCGCGCGGGACTCGTCGGGCGGCATTTTCTCGACGTGCCGTGGCGCCGGCACGCCTACGGCGGGGCGGAGGACGCGCTGCCGCAGAACGTGTTCGAGCGGCTGCGGCGCGGCGAGCGCACAGGCTTCGGCCCCGCGCTCTACGCGATCGAGCGCGCCGACGGCAGCCGGCGCATCGTCTCGCAGCGCGCGGTGCGCATGGCCGATGCCGCCGGCGCGTTCACCGGCCTGCTGCTCACGCTCGAAGACGTCACCGAACGGGTCGCCGCCGAGGAGGAACATCGGCGCGAGATCCTCGCGCTGAACGCCGACCTCGAACGGCGGGTCGAGGAGCGCACCGCCGAGCTCGCGCAGGCGTACAAGGAGATGGAGGCCTTCTCGTACTCGGTTTCGCACGACCTCAGGGCGCCGCTGCGCGCGATTTCCGGGTTCTCGCGCATCCTGCTCGAAGACTTCCGCGGCGAGCTGCCGTCCGAGGCCGAGCGGCTCCTTTTGCGCGTCGCGCAGAACGCCGAGCGCATGGGGGTGCTGATCGACGGGCTGCTGGAATTCGGGCGGCTGTCACGCCAGCCGCTTCGGCTGTCCCGCGTGCGGCCGGCGGATCTCGTGCGCGAGGTGCTCGAGGAGCTCGCGCCGCAGCGCGAGGGACGGCGTATCGACATCCGGGTGGGCGACATGCCCGAGTGCGAGGCCGACCGCGTGCTGCTCAAGCAGGTGTACGCCAACCTGATCGCGAACGCGATCAAGTACACCTCGCGCTGCGCCGAGGCGAGGATCGAGGTCGGCGCGATCACGATGGGCCTCGGCCCGGTGTACTACGTGCGCGACAACGGCGTCGGCTTCGACATGGTCTACGCCGGCAAGCTCTTCGGCATGTTCCAGCGCCTGCACCTGCCGACCGAGTTCGAGGGCAACGGCATCGGCCTTGCGCTCGTGCGCCGCATCGTCGAACGGCACGGCGGAAAGGTCTGGGCCGACGCCGCGCCGGGCAAGGGGGCCACCTTTTTCTTCCGCCTGGGCGGCGCGGTCCCGCTCGCGCGCGGCGGCGAGAAGCAGGCGGCGGCGTAACGCGCGCGGCGTGCGGCGCCGCACGCCGGTGCATCGCGCGGCTTCGCTGCACCGGGTCGGTGCGGCGACGCCCCGGCCCTCGGCGCGCACGCCCGAGGCGTCGCCGAGGAGCGTCCGTTCTCGACCTGCGCAGACCGCTGGCACGGCGGTTGCATCCCCCCAGGGTGCAACGATTCCCTCAACCCTTGCTCAGCGGAGGATTCATGAAACGACGCACCTTCACGCGACTTGCGCTTGCGGCCGCGGTCGCAGCGATCGGGCTCGGCTCGAGCGCGCTGCACGCTCAGCAGAAGACGGTCAAGATCGGCGTGCTGCATTCGCTCTCGGGAACGATGGCGATCAGCGAGACGGTGCTGAAGGACATGGTGCTGATGGCGGTCGAGGAGATCAACGCGAAGGGCGGCGTGCTCGGCCACCGCATCGAGCCGGTGGTGGTGGACCCGGCCTCGAACTGGCCGCTCTTCGCCGAGAAGGCGCGCCAGCTGCTCACGCAGGACAAGGTCGCGGTCGTCTTCGGCTGCTGGACCTCGGTGTCGAGAAAATCGGTGCTGCCGGTGTTCGAGGAGCTGAACGGGCTGCTCTTCTATCCGGTGCAGTACGAGGGCGAGGAGATCTCGCGGAACGTCTTCTACACCGGCGCCGCGCCGAATCAGCAGGCGATCCCGGCGGTCGAGTACCTGATGTCGAAGGAAGGCGGAAGCGTGCGGCGCTTCGTGCTGCTCGGCACCGACTACGTGTATCCGCGCACGACGAACAAGATCCTGCGCGCGTTCCTGAAGTCGAAGGGGATCCCCGAGTCCGACATCATGGAGGAGTACACCCCCTTCGGGCACACCGACTACCAGACGATCATCGCGCGGATCAAGAAGTTCGCCTCCGAAGGCAAGAAGACCGCGATCATTTCGACGATCAACGGCGATTCCAACGTCCCCTTCTACCGGGAACTGGCCGCGCAGGGCGTGAAGGCGACCGACGTGCCCTCGGTCGCGTTCTCGGTCGGCGAAGAGGAGCTGCGCGGGGTGGACACCAAGCCCCTGGTCGGGCACCTGGCGGCGTGGAACTACTTCATGTCGCTCAAGAACCCGGAAAACGACGCCTGGAAGAAGCGCTGGGCCGAGTACACGAAGGCGAAGAAGCTGCCCTACGCGTCGAAGCCGCTCACGAACGACCCGATGGAGGCGACCTACATCGGCGTCTACATGTGGAAGCAGGCGGTCGAAAAGGCGAAGAGCTTCGAGGTGGACAAGGTGCGCCCGGCGGTCTACGGCCAGACGTTCAAGGCGCCCTCCGGCTTCACGATCAAGATGGACGAGAAGAACCATCACCTGCACAAGCCGGTGTTCATCGGCGAAGTGCGCGCCGACGGCCAGTTCAACGTCGTCTGGAAGAGCGCCGGCCCGATCAAGGCGCAGCCCTGGAGCCCGTTCATTCCCGGGAACGAAAAGCGCAAGGACGAGCCGGCGCTGATGGCCGAGAAGAAGTAGCCGCCGGGTCGCGGGCCGCCGCGGCGCGCTTCGCATGCGTGCGTTCCTCCTCGCGTTCCTCGTCGTCGCCGTGCCCGCCCGCGCGCTCGACGAGGGCGCGGTCCACAGGCTCGTTTTCGGCGACGCGGACGAGCGCTCGCAGGCGATCGCGGCGCTCGTCGCCGAAGGCGATCCGCGCGCCGCGACGCTGCTTCGGGCGCTCGCCGAGGGCGAGGTCGCGACCGCGGGCCGGCGAATCCTGCTCGTAAAGGGCGAGACGGTCGCCGACGCGCTCACCGGCGAGGCGCTCGCGTCCCCGCCCGAAGCGCGCGAGGAGGTGGTCGCGAACAACCGCCTGCGGCGCGAGATCGAGGCGGCGCTCGCCGCGCTGCAGCTCGTGTCGCCGGCGCGCGATGCGCGCCTTGCCGCCGCGCGCGCGCTCGCCGGCGGCGCCGACGAGACGCTTCGGCCGCTCGTTCGCCGCGCGCTCGCCGAAGAGACCGATCCCGAGGTGCGGGCGCTCCTTGAACTCGCCGCCGCGAGCCTCGAGCTTCGCGGAGGCGACCGCCAGGCGCGCCTTTCGGCGATCCGCACGCTCGGCGCCTCGGCGAGCCCGCAGGCGCGCACGCTGCTCGCGGCGCTGCTCGAGACGCGCAGCGACGGCGGCTTCGCCGAGCCGGACCCGGAGGTGCGCGCGGCGGCGCAGGCGGCGCTGCGCGCGGTCGAGGCGCGCCTCGCCTGGGGCGAATTCGCAGGCCTTGCGTTCGCCGGGCTCTCGCTCGGCTCGATCCTGCTCCTTGCGGCGCTCGGGCTTGCGATCACCTACGGGGTGATGGGCGTCATCAACATGGCGCACGGCGAGATGATCATGGTGGGCGCCTACGCGACCTACGTGGTGCAGAGCCTGTTTCGCGCGCACGCGCCGGAAGCCTTCGGCGCGTACCTCGCGTTCGCGGTGCCGGCGGCATTTGCGGCGGCGGCGCTGCTCGGCATGGCGCTCGAGCGCGGCGTGATCCGCCGCCTCTACGGCCGGCCGCTCGAGACGCTGCTTGCGACCTGGGGCCTCAGCCTCATCCTGATGCAGGCGGTGCGTACGCTCTTCGGGGCGCAGAACGTGCAGGTCGAGGCGCCGGCGTGGCTCGCGGGCGGCGTCGAGCTTTTCGCCGGCGTGGTGCTGCCGTGGAACCGCATCGCGATCGTCGCGTTCGCGGCCGCGGTGCTCGGCGGCACCTGGCTCCTTCTTGCGCGCACGCGGCTCGGGCTTTTCGTGCGCGGCGTGACCCAGAACCGCGACATGGCCGCCTGCCTCGGCGTGCCGACCGCGCGCGTCGACACGCTCGCCTTCGGGCTCGGCAGCGGCATCGCGGGGCTCGCCGGCTGCGCGCTCACGCAGATCGGCAACGTCGGCCCCGACCTCGGCCAGGCCTATATCGTCGATTCGTTCATGGTGGTCGTCTTCGGCGGCGTCGGCCAGCTCGCGGGCACGGTGGTCGCGGCGCTCGCCCTCGGCTTCGTCAACAAGCTGCTCGAGGCGTGGTCGGGCGCGGTGATCGCGAAGATCGCGGTGCTCGTGTTCGTCATCTTCTTCATTCAGCGCCGGCCGCAGGGGCTGTTCGCGCTGAAAGGGCGGGCGGCGCAGGGATGAGGCGGCTCTATGGCCCTGCGGGCTGGACGGCGCTCGGTGCGAGCGCCGCGCTGCTCTTCGTCGCGGTGCCGCTGCTCAGCCTCGCGGTGCCGCCCGGCAGCGCGTTTCACCTCTCGCAGTACTGGGTGACGCTCCTCGGCAAGATCATGTGCTACGCGATCGTCGCGCTCGCGATGGATCTCGTCTGGGGCTACGCCGGGATCCTTTCGCTCGGGCAGGGCCTCTTCTTCGCGCTCGGCGGCTACGCGATGGGGATGTACCTCATGCGCCAGATCGGCCGCGAGGGCCAGTACCAGTCGGACCTGCCCGACTTCATGGTGTTTCTCGACTGGCAGGCGTTTCCCTGGCACTGGTGGAACACCGACCAGTTCTGGTGGTGCGCGCTGCTCGCCGTAGGGGTGCCGGGGCTGCTCGCGTTCGTATTCGGCTACTTTGCGTTCCGCTCGCGGGTCAAGGGCGTCTATTTCTCGATCATCACGCAGGCGCTCACCTACGCGGCGATGCTGCTTTTCTTTCGCAACGAGACCGGCTTCGGCGGAAACAACGGCTTTACCGACTTCAAGCGCATCCTCGGCTATCCGATCGCCACCGCCGAGACGCGCGTGGCGCTCGTCGTCGCGACCGGCGCGGCGCTGCTCGGCACGCTGCTCCTTGCCCGCTGGCTGGTCACCTCGCGCTTCGGGCGGGTGCTCGCCGCGATCCGCGACGCCGAGACGCGCGTCGCCTTCTGCGGCTACCACACGCTGCACTACAAGCTGTTCGTCTTCACGCTCGCGGCGATGATCTGCGGGCTCGCCGGCGCGCTCTACGTGCCGCAGGTCGGGATCATCAACCCGAGCGAGATGTCGCCCGCCAACTCGATCGAGATCGCGATCTGGGTCGCGGTCGGCGGCCGCGGCACGCTCGTGGGCGCGATCGTCGGCGCCGGGCTGGTGAACGGCGCGAAAAGCTTCTTCACCCAGGCGTTCCCGGAGTTCTGGCTGTATTTTCTCGGTCTGCTTTTCATCGCGGTGACGCTGTTTCTGCCGCGCGGCGTGGTCGGGCTGTTCGCGCGGCGCGGCGCGGGGGCGGCATGAACGCGATTGCGCTCGCGCCGTCCGAGTCGCCGGCCGCCGGCAGCGTCGCGCTCGGGCACGTCGCGCGACCCGGGCTCGACCTGTCGCACGGGGTCGTCCTCTATCTCGACGACGTGCACGTCAGCTTCGACGGCTTCAAGGCGCTCGACGGCCTGTCGCTCGCGATCGAGGCGGGGGAGCTGCGCTGCGTGATCGGCCCGAACGGCGCCGGCAAGACGACGATGATGGACGTCGTCACCGGTCGCACGCGGCCGGATTCCGGCCGGGCGTTCTTCGGTCAGACGATCGACCTCACGCGCCTGTCGGAGGCCGAAATCGCGCAGGCGGGCATCGGGCGCAAGTTCCAGCAGCCGACGGTCTTCGAGCGGCTGACGGTGTTCGAGAACCTGGAACTCGCGCTGAAGGGCGATCGCCGCGTGCGCCGCACGCTCTTTGCGCGGCTCGACGGGCAGGCGCGCGACCGCATCGCGCAGACCCTGGAGCGCGTGCGCCTCCTCGGCGACGCCGACCGTATCGCGGGGACGCTCTCGCACGGGCAGAAGCAGTGGCTCGAGATCGGCATGCTGCTCGTGCAGGAGCCGAAGCTGCTGCTCCTCGACGAGCCGGTCGCGGGCATGACCGACGAGGAGACCGAGCGCACCGCGGAACTCCTCGTCTCGCTCGCCGGCGCGCATTCGCTCGTCGTCGTCGAGCACGACATGGCGTTCGTCGCGCGCATCGCCCGCCGGGTGACGGTACTGCACGAGGGACGCGTGCTCGCCGAGGGGCCGATGGCGCAGGTGCAGGCCGATCCGCGAGTGATCGAGGTGTACCTCGGGCGCTGACGATGCTCGCGGTCGCGAACCTCGACCAGTACTACGGCGGCAGCCATATCCTGCGCGACGTCTCGTTCGAGGTGCCGGCGGGCAAGGTCACCGCGCTGCTCGGGCGAAACGGCGTCGGCAAGACGACGCTGCTGCGCGCGGTGATGGGGCTCGTCCCGATCCGCCGCGGCACGGTGCGCTTCGGCGAGCGCGACCTGACGCGCGCGCGACCGTACGAGCGCGCGCGCGCCGGCATCGGCTACGTGCCGCAGGGGCGCGAGATCTTCCCGCGCCTGACGGTCGAGGAAAACCTGGCGATGGGCCTTGCGACGCAGCCGCGCGGCACGCCGCTGCCCGAGCGCCTCTTCGAGCTTTTTCCGGTGCTCGCGCAGATGCGCGGGCGGCGCGGCGGCGACCTCTCGGGCGGTCAGCAGCAGCAGCTCGCGATCGCGCGCGCGCTCGCGATGCGCCCGAAACTGCTCATTCTGGACGAGCCGACCGAGGGCATCCAGCCCTCGATCATCAAGGACATCGAACGCGCGATCCGGGCGCTCGCCGCCGCCGGCGACATGGCGATCCTGCTCGTCGAGCAGTACTACGATTTCGCGCGCTCGCTCGCGGACCAGTATCTGGTGATGCAGCGCGGCGAGATCGTCGCGCGCGGCGCCGGCGCCGACATGGATCGCGACGGCGTGCGGCGGCTGCTTGCCGTATGAGCCGGGCGGTATCATCGGCCGATGCGCCCTGTCGAGCCGACGCTCGCCCGCTGGCGCGCGTCGCTTCGCCTCGGCTTTGCGCGCCGCGGCGCGGCGACGCGGCTCGTGCGCCGCAGCCACGCCGGGCCGCTCGTCGTGCAAAAGCCGCTCTATCCGGAGGGCTCGTCGGTCTGCCATGCGATCGTCGTGCATCCGCCGGGCGGTGTCGCGGGCGGCGATGCGCTCGACATCGCGATCGAGGCCGAGGCGGGCGCGCAGGCGCTCGTCACCACGCCGGCGGCCGGCAAGTGGTACCGCTCGGTCGGCGCGCCGGCGCAGCAGCGCGTTTCGATCCGCGTCGCGCAAGGGGCCTCGCTCGAATGGCTGCCACAGGAGACGATCGTGTTCGACGGCGCGATCGCGGCGATGGAAACCGACATCCGGCTTGCGCCCGGGGCGCGCGCGATCGGCTGGGAGATCGTCTGCCTCGGCCGCACCGGCTCGGGCGAGCGCTTCGGCCGGGGCGTCTGCGCGCTCGGCACGGCGCTCGCGCGCGAGGACGGAACGCCCCTCTGGGTCGAACGCGCCCGCATCGAGGGCGGCTCGCCGCTCCTTGCGTCGCCTGCGGGGCTTGCCGGCGCGCCGGTCTTCGGAACCCTTTTCGCCGCGTTTCCCGGCCTCGGTGCGGCGCACGTCGCAGCCTGCCGCGAACACGCGCCCGCGGCAGGCGACGGCGCGGTTACACTTCTGCCCGAAGTGCTCCTTGCGCGCTATGTCGGCGCATCGAGCGAGGCGGCGCGGCGCTGGTTCGCTCGCCTGTGGGCTGCGTTGCGGCCTGCGGCGCTCGGACGCGAGGCGCACGAGCCGAGAATCTGGAGGACCTGAGGCGATGCGCAGCGATCTGATCGCGAGCCTGCTCGTTCACGCGCGCCGCGCGCGCGAGCCGCTCGTCGTGCCGGACGAGGCGGCGGTGAAGACCGACACCGTCGCCTACCGGGTGCAGGACAAGGTGTACGCGAAGCTGTGGCCGGGCACGCTGCCGGCGGCCTGGAAGGTCGGTGCGCCGAGCGACAAGGTCGAGCCCGCGGCGGCGCCGATTCCCCCGGAGCTGATGCTCGCGAGTCCGGCGCGCGCGCAGGCGGCGGCGCTCAACCTCGTCGGCGTCGAAGCGGAGGTCGCGTATCGGCTCTCGCGCGACCTGCCGGCGCGCGCAAAGCCCTGGCGCGACGCGGAGATCGCCGCCGCGGTCGGCGAGGCGGTGGTGACGATCGAGCTGTGCGGTACGCGGCTCGCGAACTGGAAGGACGCCCCCGCGGGCTGGAAGCTCGCCGACTTCCAGACGAACGGCGCGCTCGTGGTGGGCAGCGGCACGCGCGACTGGCGGGCGATCGACTGGACGCGCCAGGCGGTCGAATTCCGCATCGGCGAGCGCGTCGCGCGCGCGGTCGGCGCGCATCCGTTCGGCGATCCCCTGCGGCTGCTGCCGTGGCTTGCGAAGCACTGCGGCGAGCGCACCGGCGGGCTGAGGAAGGGCGACCTCGTCACCACCGGCGCCTGGACGGGACTCGAGCCGGCGAAGCCGGGCGACGAGGTGGTCGCGATCTTTCCGGGCATCGGCGAGGCGCGCGTACGGATCGACTGACATGGAACTCACCCCGCGCGAAAAGGACAAGCTGCTCGTCTTCACCGCGGCGCTCGTCGCCGAGCGGCGCAAGAACCGCGGTCTCAGGCTCAACTACCCCGAGGCGGTCGCGTATCTCAGCGCGGCGATCATGGAGGGCGCGCGCGAGGGCCGCAGCGTCGAAGAGCTGATGAGCTGGGGCGCGACGCTGCTCACGCGCGAGGACGTGATGGAAGGCGTGCCCGAGATGATTCCCGAGATCCAGGTCGAGGCGACGTTTCCGGACGGCACCAAGCTCGTCACCGTGCACAACCCGATCCCATGATTCCCGGCGAAATCGCGACCGCCCCGGGGGAGATCGCGCTCAACGAGGGGAGAGCGACAGTGACGCTCGAAGTGACCAACGCCGGCGACCGCCCGATCCAGGTCGGATCGCACTACCACTTCTACGAGACGAACGAGGCGCTCCGCTTCGACCGCGAGCGCGCCCGGGGAATGCGGCTCAACATCGCCGCCGGAACCGCCGTGCGCTTCGAGCCCGGACAGACGCGCACGGTGGAACTCGTCGCGCTCGCCGGCGCGCGCCGGGTGTACGGGTTCGCCGGCAAGGTGATGGGGCGGCTCGAATGAGGGCGCTCGCGTTCGCGCTCGCGCTCGCGACGGGCGCCGCAGTCGCGCACCCGCCGGGCGCCGCGAACGACGATCCGGCGCTGCGCGCCGAGATCCTCGCCGTGCGCGAGGAAATCCAGAAGGCGGTCGCGGCGAAGGACGTGCGGCGCCTGCAGCAGCTCTACGCCGAGACGTTCACGCACACGCACGGCTCGGGCCGGATCGACGGGCGCGAGCAGCGCATCGTGTCGCTGCTCGCCGGCGAGCCGGTGATCGAGCTTGCGCCGGTGTCCGAGGTGGCGGTGCGCGGCCACGGCGGTCACACCGCGATCCTGCAGGCGCGCAGCCCGATCCTGAACGTCAAGGAGCAGAAGTACTACGACTTCCGCTGGATGTGGGTGCTCGTGAAGGAAGGCGGCGTCTGGCGGGTCGCCGCGAGCCAGGCGACGCGGCTTCCGGATCCGCCGCGCGACAAGCCATGAGGATCTCGCGCCAGGCCTACGCCGAGATGTACGGCCCGACGGTCGGCGACCGCGTGCGGCTCGCCGACACCGACCTGTGGATCGAGGTCGAGAAGGACTGCACCGTCTACGGCGAGGAGGTGAAGTTCGGCGGCGGCAAGGTGATCCGCGACGGCATGGGGCAGAGCCAGCTTCCGGCGGCGCGGGTCGCCGACACCGTGATCACGAACGCGCTGATCGTCGATCACTGGGGCATCGTCAAGGCCGACATCGGCCTGAAGAACGGCCGAATCTGGAAAATCGGCAAGGCGGGCAACCCGGACATCCAGCCGGCGGTCACGATCCCGATCGGCGCCGGCACCGAGGTGATCGCGGGCGAAGGCATGATCGTCACCGCCGGCGGCGTGGATTCGCACATCCACTGGATCTGCCCGCAGCAGATCGAGGAGGCGCTCGCCTCCGGGATCACCACGATGATCGGCGGCGGCACCGGCCCCGCGACCGGCACCTGCGCGACCACGTGCACGCCGGGCCCCTGGCACATCCACCGCATGCTCGAGGCGGCCGAGGCCTATCCGATGAACCTCGGCTTTCTCGGCAAGGGCAACGCGAGCCGGCCCGGGCCGCTTCGCGAGCAGATCCGCGCCGGCGCGATCGGGCTCAAGCTGCACGAGGACTGGGGCACGACGCCGGCGGCGATCGACACCTGCCTCGCGGTGGCCGAGGCGATGGACGTGCAGGTCGCGATCCACACCGACACGCTCAACGAATCCGGCTTCGTCGAGACGACGATCCGCGCGTTCAAGGGGCGCACGATCCATTCGTTCCACACCGAGGGTGCGGGCGGGGGCCATGCGCCCGACATCATCCGCGTCTGCGGCGAACCGAACGTGCTGCCCTCTTCGACCAACCCGACGCGGCCCTACACGGTGAACACGCTCGCCGAGCACCTCGACATGCTGATGGTGTGCCACCACCTCGATCCGGCGATCGCCGAGGATGTGGCGTTCGCCGAGTCGCGCATCCGCAAGGAGACGATCGCCGCCGAGGACATACTGCACGATCTGGGCGCGATCTCGATGATGTCGTCCGACTCGCAGGCGATGGGGCGCGTCGGCGAGGTGATCCTGCGCACCTGGCAGACGGCGCACAAGATGAAGGTGCAGAGGGGGTCGCTCGCGGGCGATCCGAAGACGCACGACAACGCGCGCGTCAAGCGCTACATCGCGAAGTACACGATCAACCCGGCGATCGCGCACGGCATCGCGCACCTCGTCGGCTCGGTCGAGGAAGGCAAGCTCGCGGACCTCGTGCTCTGGAAGCCGGCGTTCTTCGGCGCGAAGCCGTCTCTCGTGCTGAAGGGCGGCGCGATCGCGATGGCGGCGATGGGCGATCCGAACGCCTCGATCCCGACGCCGCAACCGGTGCACTACCGGCCGATGTTCGCCGCCTTCGGCCGCGCGCGCCGCACGTCGGTGACGTTCGTGTCGCAGGCGGCGCTCGCGAACCCGGCGGTGGCGAAGCTCGGGCTCGTCAAGCCGCTCGAGGCGGTGAGGAACACGCGCCGCATCGGCAAGAAGCACATGGTGCACAACGACGCGCTGCCCGAGATCCGGGTGGACCCCGAGACCTACGAGGTGCGCGCCGACGGCGAGCTGCTCGTCTGCGAACCGGCGCGGGTGCTGCCGCTCGCGCAGCGCTATTTCCTGTTCTGATGCTCGAGATCCGCGCGAAAATCAGGGCGCCGCGCGGCGCCTACCGCATCGCGGTGCACGGCGCGCTGCGGCTGCCGTTCGAGCTGAGGCAGAAAAGCCGCCAGAGGGCGCGGCTCGCCTCCGGCGAGGAGGTCGCGCTCGTGCTTCCGCGCGGTGAGGTGCTGCGCGGCGGCGACCTGCTCGCTGCCTCCGACGGCCGGGTGATCGAGGTGATCGCCGCGCCGGAGCGGCTCCTTCACGTCACCTGCGAGACGCCTGCGGCACTTGCGCGCTGCGCGTTCCATCTGGGCAACCGCCACGTGCCGGTCGAGGTGGGCGAGGGCTACCTTCGCCTTGCCGCCGACCACGTGCTCGCCGAGATGCTGAAAAAGCTCGGCGCCCGCGTCGAGGAGGTCGAGGCGCCGTTCGAGCCGGAGCCGGGCGCCTACGCCGCCGGCCACCGGCACGACGAGATGGG
>JAOAFL010000072.1 GCA_026416295.1 Burkholderiales bacterium
CGCAGCCAGCGGCCGCCGGTCACCTCTGCGCGAGCACCCAGGCGACGACTTGCGCGAGTTCGGCGTCGGAGATGGAGGCGACCGGCGGCATCGGCACCGGCCCCCAGACCCCTTGCGTGCCGTTGCGAATGCGCTGGGCAAGCTGCGCGGCGGCCGCCGCGTCCCCGGCATAGCGCGCCGCGACTTCGCGAAACGAAGGCCCGACGAGGCGCTGGTCCGACGCATGGCAGGCGCTGCAGCCGTGGGTGCGCAAAAGGGCGGCGATCGGGTCGCTGCCCGCGGCATACGTGTCCGGCGCAGGCGGCGGCGCCGGATCTCGACCGTAGTAGGTCGCGAGGTAGTTCAGGATGACCTCGAACTCTTCGTCGGTGAACTGCGCGCCGCGCTCGCGCATCCGGTGAAGATTGTCCGCCCACTCGCCGCGCGACATCGGCGCGCGGGTGACGTGGGCGATCTCGTGGCAGGTCTGGCACTTCTCGAGCGTGAGGTTCATCCCGGGCCCGGAGACGAGCGGGCCCGCGCCCTGCGCCAACGCGCGCGCGAAAACGAAAGCGGCCGCGAACGCGGCCGCAGCAGCGAGCGCCCGATGCTCAGGCTTCAACGATCACACCCACGCGGTGAATGCCGTTCCAGAAGTACCCGAGCGGGTTCCAGTGCGGAAGGATCGGCTGGACGTTGCCCCGGTCGTCCCAGGCGCGCGCGAGGAACGTGACGTAGCCGAAGCGCTCCGGCTGGTACTGGAAGGTGAAGGTGCGCCAGGCGTACTTGTCGCCGCGGGGCGAAAGCCGCGCCCGGTGCCAGGTCTTCCCTTCGTCCACCGAGATCTCGACGCGCTCGACCGAGCCTTCGCCGACCCACGCGCGGCCGCGCACCGTGATCGGCGCGTTGCCTTTGAACCGCGCGTTCGGCGCCGGATACGTGATCATGGATTTCACCGGCCAGTCCTCCGTCGAGACCGTGTCGGGCGGCATCTTCGAGCCCGGCTCGACCGGCCACTTCGGCATGACGTAGCTGGCGGTCATGTAGGTGCCCTTGAACGGTGCATCGAGCACCGTGAGCGTGTGCAGCCACTTGATCGAGGCCGAACCGACCCAGCCGGGCACCACCAACCGCAGCGGGTAGCCGTGCACCTTGGGCAGCGGCGCGCCGTTCATGTCCCAGGCGATGATCGTGTGCTCTTCCATCGCCTTCGAGATCGGAATCGAACGGATGACCGGCGGGGCGGTGGGCACCATGCCCGGGTCGCCGCCCTGGCCGGCGACGTGCACCGCGTTCGCTTTCAGGCCGGCAGCGCGAAGCAGGTCGGCAAGCCGCACCCCGGTCCAGCGCGGGCAGCCCATGCCGCCCGTCTCGCTCCAGGTGGTGCCGCTCGGACGCGGATTGAACGCTGTGCGCCCGGCGCCCGCGCACTCGAGCATCGCCTGAAAGCTCACCACCGGGAACGCCTTTTTCAGCTCCTCGACGGAGAAGGAAATCTCGCGGTCCACGAGCCCCTTGACTGTCAGGCGGTGCTGCGCGGCGTCGATATCCGGCGTGAGCAGGTTGTTGCGGATGAACATCCGGTCGGTGGGCGTCACGTCGAAGTCGTGCTCGTGCGCGGGCACCGAGCCGGTGAGCGGCCGCTCCGAGTGATACTGCATCGCGGCGACCTTTTCCCGCTTCACCACTTCGTTCGGTACCGTGCCGGGCGGGGCCGGGGGTTCTTTCGCCGCCGGCTTGTCCTGCGCGAACAGCTCGCCGGCGAGCGCGATCGCTCCGAGGCCCGCCGCACCTTCGAGAAATTTGCGCCTGTGCTCGTCCATGAAGCCCTCCTTTCGCGAAATTCTATGCGCAGGTTCGCATGACGTTCGACGGCGCTGGCGCTATGGGGCCATACGGCAGTTCGATGCCGCAGTGCAGCGAGGCGCTTGACGCATGCCGGCGAATTGCTTTAAGTTTAAAATAAATCGCCGACGCGCCCGTCCATGTTCGAAGCCGACCGCTCCGCCTCCCCCGACCGCGAGACGATCGCGCGCTCGGACGACCACCGGGCCCTCAGGACCTGGCTGCGGCTTCTTACCTGCACCCAGATGATCGAGCGGCGCGTGCGCTCGCGGTTGCGGCAACGCTTCGGCACGACGCTGCCGCGTTTCGACCTGATGGCGCAGCTCGATCGCTTCCCCGACGGGCTCAAGATGAACGAGCTGTCGCGGCTGCTGATGGTGACCGGCGGCAACGTCACCGCGATCGTGGACCAGCTCGCAAAAGAGGGGCTGGTCGAGCGGCTGCCCGAGCCCGCCGACCGGCGCGCCGCGCGCGTGCGCCTGACGCGCGCCGGAAGCCGCGCGTTCGCCGAAATGGCGCGCGAGCACGAGCGCTGGATCGTGGAGCTTTTCGCCGGGCTCACGCGCCGCGAGCACGAGACGCTCTATGCGCTGCTCGCCCGGCTCAAGCAGCACATGCTCGCGCGGCGATCCCCCGAAGAGGAGACCCGATGATCGAACCGAAGCATTTCCGCTGGCGCACCGAGGGCCGGGTGGGCATCGTCACGCTCGACCGGCCGGAAAAGAAGAACCCGCTCACCTTCGAGTCCTACGCCGAGCTGCGCGACCTCTTTCGCGCGCTCGAGCGCGAGCGCGACGTAAGAGCGGTGGTCGTGACCGGCGCCGGCGGCAACTTCTGCTCCGGCGGCGACGTGCACGAGATCATCGGCCCGCTCACGAAGATGACGATGCCGGAGCTGCTCGCCTTCACCCGCATGACCGGGGACCTGGTGAAGGCGATGCTTCACTGCCCGCAGCCGGTCATCGCCGCGGTCGAAGGCGTCTGCGCCGGCGCAGGCGCGATGATCGCGCTCTTTTCCGATCTTCGGATCGGCGCGCCGGAGGCGAAGGTCTCGTTCCTTTTCAACCGCGTGGGGCTTGCCGGCTGCGACATGGGCGCCTGCGCGATGCTTCCGCGCGTGATCGGCCAGGGGCGCGCGGCCGAACTCCTCTACACCGGCCGCACGATGTCGGCCGAGGAAGGGCTCGCCTGGGGCTTTTTCAACCGGCTCGCCTCGCCGGCGCTCGCGGCGGCGCTGGAACTCGCGCAGTCGCTTGCCTCGGGCCCGACCTTCGCCACCGCGATGACGAAGAAGATGCTCTTCCAGGAGTGGAACGTCGGCCTGGACGAGGCGATCGAGATGGAGGCGCAGGCGCAGGCGATCTGCATGCAGACGAACGACTTCCGGCGCGCGTACGAAGCGTTCGCCGCCAAGCGCAAGCCCGTCTTCGAAGGCGACTGAATGGACCGGTTTGCGCACCTCGCCTGGCCCTTTTTCGAGGCGCGCCACGCGCAGCTTGCGGGCGAGGTCGAGGCGTGGGCGCGGGCGAATCTCGCCGACGCCCACGGCGGGGACGCCGATGCGATCTGCCGCAGGCTCGTGCCGCGGCTCGGCGAGGCGGGGCTGCTTCGCCATTGCGTGCCCGGCGGGACCGGCTTCGACGTTCGCGCGATCGCGCTCGTTCGCGAAGTCCTCGCGTATCACGCGGGGCTCGCCGATTTTGCGTTCGCGATGCAGGGCCTCGGCAGCGCCCCGATCGCGCTCGCCGGTACCGACGCGCAGAAGGCGACCTGGCTGCCGCGGGTCGCCCGCGGCGAGGCGATCGCCGCGTTCGCGCTCTCGGAGCCCGAGGCGGGCTCGGACGCCGCGGCGCTCGCCTGCCGCGCGCGGCCCGACGGCGCCTTCTGGCGGCTGGAGGGCACGAAAACCTGGATCTCGAACGGCGGCATCGCCGATTTCTACGTCGTCTTCGCGCGGGCCGAGGAAGGCATCTCGGCCTTTCTCGTCGAGGCGCCCGAGGTGGACGCACGCGAGCGCATCGAGATCACCGCGCCCCACCCGATGGCGACGCTGCGTCTTGCCGGCGCGCGCGCCGAGCTGCTCGGCGCACCGGGCGAGGGCTTTCGCCTCGCGATGCGCACGCTCGACATCTTCCGCACGTCGGTCGCGGGCGCCGCGCTCGGGCTCGCGCGCCGCGCGCTCGATGAAGCCCTGTCGCGCGCAAAAAACCGGCGCCTGTTCGGCGCTCGGCTGGCCGACCTTCAGATGACGCAGGCGAAGCTCGCCGACATGGCCTGCGGGATCGACGCCGCCGCGCTCCTTTGCTACCGCGCGGCGTGGCTGCGCGATGCGAAGGGCGCGCGGGTGACGCGCGAGGCGGCGATGGCGAAACTCGCCGCGACCGAGACGGCGCAGGCCGTGGTCGATGCCGCGGTGCAGATCCACGGGGGGCTCGGGGTTCGGCGCGAGCACCCGGTCGAGCGGCTCTACCGCGAGGTGCGCGCGCTTCGCATCTACGAAGGCGCAAGCGAAGTCCAGAAGCTGATCGTCGCGAGGGAACTTCTCAAGGAGGCGAACTGACATGGGTGCGAACACCGCGCATGTGGACACCTTCGTGCGCGACAACCTCCCGCCGAAGGACGCGTGGCCGGAGTTTCTCTTCGATCTGCCGGTGCTCAGGTACCCCGAGCGCATGAACTGCGCCCAGGTGCTGCTCGACGATCGCGTGCGCGCGGGCGAAGGCGCCCGAATCGCGCTGCGCGCGCCCGACGGCGAGTGCACGTATCTGCAGCTTGCCGCGCAGGCGAACCGCATCGCCCGCGTGCTCGTCGAAGACATGGGCCTCGTGCCCGGAAACCGCGTGCTCCTGCGGGGACCGAACAACCCGATGATGGCCGCTTGTTGGCTTGCGGTGTTCAAGGCGGGCGGCGTCTGCGTCGGCACGATGCCGCTTCTTCGCGCGCGCGAGCTCACCGAAATCGTCAACAAGGCGCAAATCACGCACGCGCTCTGCGACAAGCGGCTGGAGGAAGAGCTGAAACTGGCGATGCCCGCCTGCCCGACGCTGCGGGAGGTGCGCTACTGGTACGACGACGCGCCCGACTCGCTCGATGCGCTCTGCCGCGGAAAGCCCGAACACTTCGAAAACGTCGATACCGCGGCCGACGACCCGGCGCTCATCGCGTTCACTTCCGGCACCACCGGAAAGCCGAAGGGCACGATCCACTTTCACCGCGACGTGATCGCGATGTGCGACGTCTTTCCCCGGCACTGCCTCGAGCCGACGCCCGAGGACATCTTCATCGGCACGCCGCCGCTTGCGTTCACCTTCGGCCTCGGGGGGCTGCTCGCGTTTCCGCTTCGTTTCGGCGCGAGCGTCGCGCTCGTCGAGAAGCTCACCCCGCAGACGCTCATCGAATCCATCCAGCGCTTTCGCGCGACGACGCTTTTTACCGCGCCGACGATGTACCGGCAGCTCGCGCCGCTTTGGCGCCGCGCGGAGATTCCGTCGCTCGCGAAATGCGTCTCGGCGGGCGAGGCGCTGCCGGATGCGACGCGCCAGCTCTTCAAGGAGGCGAGCGGCATCGAGATCGTGGACGGCATCGGCTCGACCGAGATGATCCACATCTTCATCTCGCACCGGCCCGAGCGCGTGCGGCGCGGCGCGACCGGCTACGCCCTTCCCGGCTACGTCGCGACCGTGCTCGATGCCGAGGGCCGGCCGTGCAAGCCGGGCGAGATCGGGCGGCTTGCGGTGAAGGGCCCGACCGGCTGCCGGTACCTCGCCGACGAGCGGCAGAAGACCTACGTGCAGAACGGCTGGAACATCACCGGCGACGCCTACGCGATGGACGAGGACGGCTACTTTTTCTACCAGGCCCGCACCGACGACATGATCATCTCGGCCGGCTACAACATCGCCGGCCCCGAGGTCGAGGGAGCGTTGCTCACGCACCCCGCGGTCGCCGAATGCGGCGTGGTCGGCGTGCCGGACGAAGAGCGCGGCATGGTGGTCAAGGCGTTCGTCGTGCTCAAGCCCGGCGTGCCCGCGGGCGAAGCGACCGCGAAGGAACTGCAGGAGCACGTCAAGCGCACGATCGCGCCGTACAAGTATCCGCGCAAGGTGGAGTTCGTGGAAGCGCTGCCGCGGACCGAAACCGGAAAGCTGCAGCGCTACAAGCTGAGGATGCAGGGATGATGACCGTGCTTCAGCCGCCCGGCTGGGCGCGGCCGCGGGGCTACGCGAACGGCATCGCGGTGCGCGCAGGAACGACCGTCTACATCGCCGGGCAGGTCGGATGGACGGGCGAGGGGCGCTGGCAGGCGCGCGATTTTGCCGGGCAGTTCCGCCAGGCGCTCGCCAACGTCCTCGAGGTGCTCGCGCAGGCGGGCGGCCGGCCCGAGCACATCGTGCGCATGAACTGGTACGTGCTCGACCGCGCCGAGTATCTCGCTTCGCTGAAGGAACTGGGCGCCGCCTGGCGCGAACGGATGGGCCGGCACTACCCGGCGATGACCGTGGTCGAGGTGTCGGGCCTGGTCGAGCCCGAGGCGCGCCTCGAGATCGAAGCCACAGCCGTGATTCCGGAGGTCGCATGAAAGTCACCGTCATCGGCGGCGGGCCCGGGGGGCTCTACTTCGCCGTGCTCGCGAAAAAAGCCTGGCCGCGCTGGGAGGTCACCGTCTACGAACGCAACCGTCCGGACGACACCTTCGGCTTCGGCGTGGTGTTCTCGGACCAGACGCTCGACACCTTCAAGGCCTACGACCGGCCCTCCTACGAGATGATCCGGCACCGCTTCGCCTACTGGGACGACGTGGACGTGGTCTACCGGGGCCGGACGATCCGCGTCGCGGGAAACGGCTTCTGCGGCTGCTCGCGGGTGGCGCTGCTCAACATCCTGCAGGCGCGCGCGCGCGAACTTGGCGCCCGGCTCGTCTTTCAGCACGAGGTGGAGTCGCTCGCCGAGTTCGCCGATTCCGACCTGATCGTGGTCGCAGACGGCATCCATTCCAAGATCCGCGAGCAGCACCGGGACCACTTTCAGCCGAGCGTGGACCTGCGGCCGAACAAGTTCGTGTGGCTCGGCTCGACGCGGCCGCTCGATGCGTTCAAGTACTTTTTCCGCGAGACGCCCGAAGGGATCATCCTCGCGCACTGCTATCAGTACGAAGCCGGCCGCTCGACCTGGGTGATCGAGACGGACGAGGCCACCTGGCGCAACTTCGGCTTCGACCGCAAGGACGAGCCGGAGATGCTCGCGACGCTCGAGCGCGTGTTCGCCGAGGAACTCGCCGGCCACCGCCTGATCGCCAACCGCTCGATCTGGCGCAATTTTCCGACGATCGTCAACCGCACCTGGGTGATGGGCAACGCCGTGCTGGTGGGCGACGCCAAGGCGACCGCCCATTTCTCGATCGGCTCGGGCACCAAGCTCGCGATGGAGGACGCAATCGCCCTTTACGAGTGTTTCCGCGCCGAGCGCACGGTCGAGCGGGCGCTCGCGCGCTACGACAGCGCGCGCCGCGAGGAGGTCGAGAAGACGCAGCACGCGGCGAACGTGTCGCTTTCCTGGTTCGAGAACATGAAGCGCTACTGGGGCATGGACCCGGAGCAGTTCGCTTTTGGCCTGATGTCGCGCTCGAAGCAGATCACCTGGGAGAACCTGGAACTGCGCGACGCGGGGTTCGTCCGGGAGGTGCAGCGCTGGTTCGCGGCCGGCGTTCGCGCGCGGGGCTTCCGCGTGGACCTCGAAAATCCGCCGGTGCCGATGTTCACGCCGTTCAGGCTGCGCGGCATGGTGCTCGAGAACCGCGTCGCCGTCTCGCCGATGGACCAGTATTCGGCGGTCGACGGGGTGCCGACCGACTGGCACTTCGTGCACTACGGCTCGCGCGCGATCGGGGGGGCGGGGCTCGTGTTCTTCGAGATGACGTGCGTGTCGCCGGACGCGCGCATCTCGCCCGGCTGCACCGGCCTCTGGAACGAGGCGCAGCGCGACGCCTTCCGGCGCATCGTGGACTTCTGCCACGCGCACTCGAAGGCGAAGCTTTGCCTTCAGATCGGGCACGCCGGGCGCAAAGGCTCGACGCAACTCGGCTGGGAGCAGATGGACCATCCCCTCCCGTCGGGCAACTGGCCGCTCGTTGCGCCTTCGCCGATCCCCTACCTCGAAGGCATCTCGCAGGTACCGCGCGAGATGACGCGCGCCGACATGGACAGGATCGTCGCCGATTTCGTGCGCGCGACGCGCCTTGCGGAGGAGGCGGGGTTCGACATGCTCGAAATCCACATGGCGCACGGCTACCTCCTTGCGAGCTTCATCTCGCCGCTCACGAACCGCCGCACCGACGAATACGGCGGCCCGATCGCGAACCGCATGCGCTTTCCGCTCGAAGTCTTTCGCGCCTGCCGCGCGACATGGCCCCAGGACAAGCCGATGTCGGTGCGGATTTCCGCGACCGACTGGGCACCGGGCGGCCTTTCGGGCGAAGACCTGATGGCGCTCGTGCGGATGCTGAAGGAGGCGGGCTGCGACCTCATCGACTGCTCGACCGGCCAGACGGTGCCTTGGCAAAAGCCGGTCTATGGGCGCATGTATCAGGCGCCGTTTTCCGACTGGGTGAGGAACGAGGTGAAAATCGCCACGATGACCGTGGGCGCGATCACCACCGCCGACCAGGTGAATACGCTCCTTGCTTCCGGCAAGGCCGACATCGTCGCGCTCGCCCGGCCGCACCTCTCGAACCCGTATTTCACGCTTCAGGCCTCGGCGTGGTATCAGCACGGGGCGCAGCACTGGCCGGTCCAGTACCTCTCCGGCAAGGACCAGGCGTTTCGCCTCGCCGCGCGCGAGCGCGAGGAACTGCGCGACCTTCGCATCCGGGCGCGGCCGGCAAGCCACGAGCCGAAGCCGGAAGATGCGTTCGAGGATGCCGCCGCGCGCGTGCGGCACGTCCTGCGCGCAGGCGGCGGGACGGCCTGAGCGGGCGAGCGACTCTCGCCGCAGCCGGGCGGGAGCGCGGGGCCATGCTATCTCTGCGGCGCGGCCGGCGCGAGGCGGTAGCCCTTCTCGCGCATGCAGGCATCCACCAGCCGCTCTTCTTCCATGCGGCGCTCAGCCGGCCGCTGCGGCTCGGTCGCACCGAAGCGCGGATCGATCTGCATCGGTGGGGCGGTGGCCGGCGCCGTCCGCGCAATGCGCTCGGCCGCCGCTGCGCGGCAGGCGGCGAGGTCTTCGCGCGCCTCCTCTG